>CACHRI010000017.1 GCA_902582155.1 uncultured Pelagibacteraceae bacterium | reverse complement strand
TTTTTACCACTTCATTTTGGTGGTATCGAAGTTATAAACCGCTGCTTACATGTTTCAAGTGATAATAAAAAATATATAGTAGTACACGGCGATGCATGGGACGGTGTAATGAAATATGCACCTTGGTTATCAAAAGTTGGAGCAGTAGCATACAGCTTTCTGTTAGAATTTAATGTAGTAATAAATTTCATCAGAAGATTATTCAAAAAGCCAAATTGGTCTTTAGCAAAATATCTAAAACATAAAGTTAAAAATGCAGTTAAGTATATTGGTGACTATGAAAAGACCTTAGCAAATTACGCAAAGAAGAAAAAAGCTGATGGTATTATATGTGGTCATATACATCATGCTGCAAACCAAAATCTTGATGGAATAAATTACCTAAACTGTGGCGACTGGGTTGAGGGAGCAACATTTTTAGTTGAGCATTTTGATGGTAGAATGGAAGTTATAGATTGGGACAAAATAAGAGAAGAAGTTGTAAATTACGAACCATATTTAAAAATCGTTAATAAATAATCCATGAGAATATTAATAGTCACAGGAGCTTGCAAAGAACAGGTAATAAATGGTGTAGTGAGAACCCTTGAACAATTAAAAGAAGAATTAAAAAAACTTGGGCATACTGTTAACTTTATAACTCCAGTAAATTTTTTGACTGTTCCGTTGCCTAAATATAATGATATTAAAATTGCTTTAAATGTATGGCCTAAAGTTGGAAGAATGATTCAAAAAGAGTTAGAATTTGCTAAAAAAAATAAAGAAAAGTTAGTTATCCATATAGCCACAGAAGATACGCTGGGTTACTTTGCAAGAAGATATTGTTTAAAAAATAATTTAAAATTTACAACCAGTTACCACACGTCTTTCGATAAATATATTAAACTTTACGCACCTTTTATACCTATTAAAATACCTCAAAAATTTCTCAAAAACTTTCACTCAGCCGCTTACAAAACTTTAGTAACTACAAAATCAATGAAAGAGGATTTAAAAAAAATTGGTTTTGATCCGGAAAAACTCACTGTTTGGACACGAGGGGCCAATCATGGAGCATTTAAAAACCCCAGGCGCATTAATTTAGAATATAAAAGACCTATTTGGCTATATGTAGGTAGAGTTTCCATTGAGAAAAATATTAGAGCTTTTCTTAATCTTGATCTAGAAGGAACTAAAATTGTAGTAGGAAAGGGGCCAGATTTAAAAAAATTAAAACAAGAATTTCCTAATGTCATTTTTAAAGGCGAGAAAACAAATGGTGAGTTAGCATCTTACTTTGCATCAGCAGATGTTTTTGTTATGCCGAGCTTAACAGATACTTTTGGTATAGTTATTATTGAAGGTTTACAATGCGGAACACCTGTTGCAGCCTATCCAGTTACAGGTCCAAAAGATATTTTAGAGGGAACGAATGGTGGTGTTTTAAATAAAGATTTAAAAGTAGCCGCTCTAGAAGCTTTAAAATTAAATAGAGACGATTGTAAAGAAATAGCTAAAAAATATACTTGGGAGAACTGTGCTAAAATATTTTTAGCTAACACTGCACCTAATTGACCTCTATATTTTGCATAATTTAAAGTTTAAGTTATAATTTCATATTTATATGAAGCAATTCTTATAAATGTTTTAGGAAAACTTAAACAATGATGACATTATTATTTTTATCGCTAGCTGCAATTATTTCAATCGTTGTTATTCTAGTTTCTGCAAAATTCATCAAGGCCGGATTTGATGCCAGAAGTGAAGTTAGAGATCAAAAACAAACTGAAAATTTATATCAAGAAGTTCAAGATATTACCAACGAAGATATTGAGGACGACCCTCAGAAAGGAGCAATATTAAATCAATTAGATGATTATTTAATAATTTTAGATAAATATAAAAATATAAAGTATTTAAATCCAAGCGCTAAAAATAAATTTGGCAAAGAAAGTCTTGGTAAACATATTGCTACAATATTAAGAGTTCCTGATCTGCTACAAAATATTGATTTAGTTGTAAATAAAAGAAAAACTATTAATATGGATTTAGAGTTGAGTCAGCCTTCCTTTCAATTTTTTAAAGTTTATATCATGATCGGCGAAAGTATTTTTTCTGATGATCCAGATACCATAAATCTTTTTTTAAAAGATTATACTGAAATTGTAAAAGCACAAAAATTCAAATCAGATTTTGTAGCAAATGTTAGTCATGAATTAAAA
>CACHRI010000016.1 GCA_902582155.1 uncultured Pelagibacteraceae bacterium | reverse complement strand
AAACGACAGATCAAATTGTGTTTATAGGCGACATGATAGATAAAAAATCAAAAGTGAGATCTTTATTTGAAAAAAATAAAGAACTTGGTGTAATTCCCTGTTACCAGGACAACGAAATAACATTAAAATATTTAATTCAAAATGAATTAAAAGATTTTAAAAACCTAAATTACAATACAGTAAATTTAATTTTAAAATATTCCAACCTAAATAGAAATACTGTTTTAAATAACTTAGAAAAAATTAAAACTTACTTCGACATTAAAACAATTAATGATAATGATTTGGAAACTCTATTAGACACTGATAGAAATGAAATTTTTGAAAATATTAGAGATGCAGCTTTAGATGGCAATAAAAATAAACTTAATGATCTCTTAAGTAATTTTGCGTTCTCAAATGAATCAGTATACCAATATTTAAATGCAATAAATTTTAGATTTCAAAGAATATTGCAAATTCATAATCAAAATTTGACAAATAATATTGATGAGACAATAAACAACATTAAACCACCTATATTTTGGAAAGATAAACCAAAATTTAAACAGCTCGCCGAGAAGTGGCGTAAATCAAGGCTTTTAGAAGCTATCAAGTATATGAACAAACTTGAAACGAGCCTAAAGAAAAATTCGTCTATAGATCAAAAGACGATATTGAAAAATTCAATAACAAATATTTGTTCTAATTCTTTTTCTTATTTTTAAGCAAAGAAGATATTAATTCAAGTTGATCTAAATTTTTATATTCTATTGTAATTTTTCCAGAATTATTTTTTTTATTAATAATAGATATTTTTAATCCAAGAGTTCTTTCAATTTCTCTTTGAGCATCAAAAATATTTGGATCTATTGTAAAGGATTTTGCTTTTTTCTTTTTTATATTTTCTATGGACCTAGCAGATAATTTTTTTGCAACAATTTCTTCTGCTATAGCTGATGCATTTGGCATACCAATAAGAGGTCTAGCTTGTCCTGCAGTTAACTCTCCCTGTTCTATCATTGCGATTATATCTTTTGGTAAGTTTAAAAGCCGTAAAGTATTGCTAATGTGACTTCTACTTCTTGACATCATAATAGCAATTCTATCTTGGTCGTATCCAAATTCATCATTTAGTCTTTTATAACCTTTGGCTTCTTCTATTATATTTAAATCCTCTCTCTGTATGTTTTCAACAATAGCTACTTCTAAAGTTTCACTATCATTTAAATCTAAAACAGTAATAGGCACTTCGTGCAAACCAGCTTTTTGTGCTGCTAGCCATCTTCTTTCTCCAGCTACTATTTCGTAGGGTTCAGATGAAGAATGGTTTTTTCGAACAGCTATAGGTTGGATCATGCCGTTTTTTTTTATAGACTGAGAAAGTTCATTTAATTTCTTTTCATCGAATACTGTTCTGGGCTGATACTTATTTCTAGCTAATTCGCCAATCAATGCTTTTTGACTACTAATAGTCGATTTATCAGTGTTTTCGGTCTTTTTTTGATCTCCAAATAAAGCTGATAATCCCTTTCCGAGACCTTTGTTTTTTTTAGCATTCATACAATGCCACCTATTTGATTGGATTGTTTTTTAAATTCTTCGGCTAATTTAAAGTAAGCTTTACTTCCACTGCAAGCTTTATCGTATGTTACACAAGGTTGACCATGAGATGGTGCCTCTGAGAGTCTGACGTTTCTTGGGATTACAGATTGGTAAACTTTTTCTTTAAAATAATTTCGTGCTTCTTTATCGACTTGAGATGATAGTTTATTTCTTTTGTCAAACATAGTTAGCAAAATTCCTCTTACGCTTAGTGAAGGGTTTAAATTAATTTTAATTCTGTCTATTGTTTTTACTAATTGAGTTATTCCTTCCAATGCAAAGAATTCTGTTTGTAGTGGTACTAATATTTCATTAGCAGAAACTAAGGCCATTATTGTTAATAAGCTTAATGAGGGCGGACAATCTATAAAAATATTATCGTACTTATTTATAATTTCAGAGTTTTTCTTTAAAATCTCTTTTAATATAAATGCTCTGTTTTCATCATTTGCTGTTTCAACCTCTAGACCAGAAAGATTTACATTAGATCCAAATATGTCTAAATTTCTAATGTCAGTATTTTGCAATCCCTCTTTAAGGTTTATTTTTTTAATAAGAAGATTATAAATATTTTTTTCATCATCATTATTTGACTTACCTAGGCCTGTTGTTGCGTTACC
>CACHRI010000015.1 GCA_902582155.1 uncultured Pelagibacteraceae bacterium | reverse complement strand
AGCCTCTATTGTTACAATTAAGTTGTCCTCTTCTAAAATTTTTTTTTTGTAATTTTTATCTTGTAAGTCAAATAATTCTTGGCACGGCATAGAAACAACTTTTGAATGTATTCCTAATTCAGCTAGCTGTTTTTGTGAAGCAAGTGCCAGTTCAACCTCTGATCCTGAAGCTACTAAAGTTACTTTGTTGTCATGAGATGTAATATTTATCTCATAAGCTCCTTTTAAACATTTATTTTCACTAGTAGGCAATTTGCTAATGTAACTTAATTTTTGTCTGGACAAAATTATTGCACTTGGACCTTTTTCATTATTCAATGAGGCTTCCCAGCACTCTAAAGTCTCATTAATGTCAGCAGGACGAAAAACATTTAAGTTTGGTATTGCTCTTAATCCTGCAAGCTGTTCTATCGGTTGATGAGTAGGGCCGTCTTCACCTAGACCTATTGAGTCGTGCGAAAATATATAAATAACTCTTAAACCCATTAATGCTGAAAGACGTATAGCTGGTTTACAATAGTCTGAAAAAATTAAAAATGTTCCTCCAAACGGTATTAGATTATGGTACAAAGCAATCCCGTTCATAGCAGCGGCCATACCGTGCTCTCTAACACCATAGTGAATGTAATTCCCATTAAAATTTTTTTTATTTAAAACAACCGAATTTTTTACTTTAGTATTATTAGAGCCGCTTAGATCTGCAGATCCACCTATTAAATTTGGGATTAAATTATTAATACATTCAATTACATTCATTGAGCATTGTCTTGTTGCCATAACGGGCTTATCTTTAAAGTGTTTCTCTTTTTCAGAAAGAATTATTTTACTTAATTGCTCTTTGAATAATTTGTTATTTAGATAATTAAATTCATTTTTTAAACTTTCTTTGGAATTATTTAATTGATCAAGCCATTCTTTTTCTAGTGCTTCTCCTCTCGCACCAATTTTTCTCCATTCTTCAAGTATTTCATTTGGTATTTCAAATGGAGGATAGGACCACTTAAGTTTTTTTCTTACCAACGCAATCTCTTCATCACCCAGAGGCGATCCATGAGATAATGATTTGCCGGACTTATTAGGTGAACCATAACCAATAGTTGTTTTGCAGGAAATTAAACATGGTTTATTTGATTTTTTTGCTTTAATGATCGCCGAGTTAATTTGTTTCTCGCTGTGACCATTTATTTCAATAAAGTTCCAACCATATGCTTGAAATCTTTTTTTATAATCATCGGATACGCTTAGTGATGTAGATCCATCTATAGAAATTTTGTTATTGTCAAAAAAAACTATTAAGTCTTTTAAATTAAGATGGCCTGCGAGGCTCATGGCCTCATGACTAATACCCTCCATTAAATCTCCATCACTTGCAATTACATAAGTTTTATTATTTATTATTTTTGAAGTAAGTTTTTTTTTATAAATTTCGGAAGCTATTGCAAGCCCAACGGAATTTGCTAAACCTTGGCCTAAAGGCCCCGTGGTAGTCTCAATTCCAGAATTAAAAAAATATTCCGGATGCCCAGCACATATTGAATTCATTTGTCTAAAATTTTTAATGTCTTCAATCTTCACACTTTCATATCCAGTTAAATATAAAATTGAGTATAGAAGCATCGATCCATGTCCAGCAGACAAAATAAATCTATCTCTGTTTATCCAAGAGGGGTTTTTGGGATTAAACCTCAGGTGGTATTTAAATAATACAGTTGCGACATCAGCCATACCCATAGGCATACCTGGATGCCCGGAATTTGCTTTTTGAACTGCGTCGATAGATAAAAATCTTATCGCGTTAGCTAGCTGGTTATGTTTTATTCTCACAAAAAATTATCCTATATAGACTTAAAGTAACTATATCAATAATATGGTACAATAATAAAATGAAAAATTTTGAAAATAAAGAATCAAATCTAAATCAATTAATTGATAGGCTTAATAAATTAAACATAAGTTATACACAATATAATTTGGACAATAAATCTGTTGAGAGTGAAAAAAATCTATTAAAATTAGAAAAAGATGCACTTGAGAAGAAAAATCAAGAATTACTAAGAGAACATAAATATTTAAGCGAAAGAGTAAGTCAGCTTGAGAAAGAAATGAAATCAAAAAAAGAGCTTGAGAGAAAATTTAATCAAGACATTAATGATCTAAATCAAGAAACTCAAAGCTTAGTAGATGAAATTGAAAAATGGCAAATGTGAATATTAAATTTAATGGAAAAGACTACCTCCTATCTTGCGATGATGGACAAGAAGAGTCATTAAAGAAATTAACATTGTTTCTCGATAAAAAGTATTCTGAATTAAAAAGCAAATTAGGTAATATTGGTGAAAATAAACTTTTATTAATAACATCTATAAAATTAATTGATGAACATTTTGACTTAAGAAGAA
>CACHRI010000014.1 GCA_902582155.1 uncultured Pelagibacteraceae bacterium | reverse complement strand
TTTTTTTATACATTTTTCACGTGAAATATTCAATATATGGGACAATTTTTTAAAGGCCCTACAAACTACATAGTTTGATTCTATTTGAACTGTATTCACATCACTACAGATGATTTTGCATTTTAAACTTAATGTTTTTGATATATTTGATAAAAATGCTGATTTTACAGGTGATTTTTCATATAATTTCACGTGAAAATTGTAGTCTTGATAATATATAGCTAAAACGATACCAGGAAAACCCCCTCCTGAACCTAAATCTGCTATTCCATTGCAATTTTTTTCGTCTATAAATTTAATTAACTGTGCACTATCTAAAATATGTCTATCCCAAACCATTTTTTCTGTACTTTTGGCGATTAAGTTACGTTTTTTATTGAAAATAAGGAGATTTTTAACAAAAACATCAAGTTTTTTTATCTTTTGGATGTCAAATTTCAGATTCTGGACGAGAATTCTTTTAACGTCAGTCTCAGTTTTCAAACTGAGGCCCTTTTATTTTTTGATTTGATGTAACCCAACAATATAATAGCTGCGGCAGGAGTTACTCCATCGATTCTTAATGCTTGTCCCAATGTTTTAGGTCTAACTGTCTTTAACTTTGATTTGATCTCGTTAGATAGACCGCTGAAGATATCGTAGTCAATCTGGTCTGGAATTTTTATACCTTCATCTTTTTTGAAAGCGGCGATATCATGAGATTGTCTTTTAAGGTACCCAGAGTAGTGTGCATCGATTTCAACTTGATCGTCCAAATCGCTTCCATGAGAGGGTATCATGGGCCATATCTGCCTTATTTTGGCCATATTTAAATTACGCTGCGCCATCAACTCTATTCCAGATCTTTTCACACCGTCTTGAGCAATTTTGATTTCATGCTTACTTGCTTCGTTAGGTGATATTAAATTTGATTTAAGATAATCAAGAATTTGAATTAATTTTTTTTGTTTTTCTAAAAATAATTCGGATCTTTTTTTTCCCACACAATTAATTTTAATACCTGATGGAGTTAATCTTTGATCTGCATTGTCTGCTCTTAATGATAATCTATATTCTGCTCTAGATGTAAACATACGATATGGCTCTGATACCCCTTTAGTAATTAAATCATCAATCATCACTCCAATATAAGACTCGGATCTATCTAAAATAAATTCTTCTTTTTTTAAAATTTTTAGAGCAGCATTTATACCAGCAATTAATCCCTGAGCAGCAGCTTCTTCATAACCAGTAGTTCCATTTATTTGACCTGCTAGAAATAACGATTTAATTTTTTTTGTCTCTAAAGTCGGATTTAGCTCTCTAGGATCTACATAATCGTACTCTATGGCATAACCAGCCCTTTTCATTTTAACACTCTCCAAACCCTTGATTTTACTCAATATTTTGAGTTGGACCTCCTCTGGTAAAGATGTAGATATACCATTTGGGTAAACAGTATTGTCCTTTAATCCTTCAGGTTCTAAGAAGATTTGATGTTTTTGTTTTTCTTTAAACTTAACAATCTTATCTTCAATGGATGGACAATATCTTGGTCCAACACCTTTAATGTTACCAGAGTACATCGCACTTCGATTAATATTATCGCTAATAATTTTATGAACCTCATCATTTGTATGTGTCATGCCACAAGAAATTTGTTTGTTTTCTAGTTTAGACGTTAAGAAAGAAAAAAAGTAAGGATCATTATCGGCTGGCTGCATTTCTAAATCATCGTAATTAATTGTAGACCCATCCAGCCTAGGAGGTGTACCAGTTTTAAGTCTACCTATTTTCATCTTGAATTTAGCAAGTTGTTCGCTTAGACCGGTAGATGGTTTCTCGTCATATCTACCTGCTGGGATTTGAGTTTCACCAATATGTATTAATCCATTTAAAAATGTTCCAGTCGTCAAAATAAGTTCTTTACATCTGATTTCCTTACCACTCTGACATAAGAATCCTTCAACCTGATTATTATTAAACAAAAATTTAACTACTGGATCAGCTATTACAGTTAAGTTTTTATAATTTAATAAAATTTTTTGCATGTGCTCCTTATAAAGCGCCCTGTCTGATTGAGTACGCGGTCCTCTAACTGCTGGACCTCTACTTCTGTTCAATAATCGGAACTGAATACCTGATTTATCGGAGACAACACCCATCACACCATCAAGTGCATCAATCTCACGAACCAAATGGCCTTTGCCTAGTCCGCCTATAGCTGGATTACACGACATTTCACCAATAGTCCCAATTTTATGTGTAAAAAGTGCAGTATTGACGCCCATTCTAGCAGAAGCTGCAGCAGCCTCGCATCCCGCGTGTCCACCACCTATAACTACTATATCATAGCTTTCTTTAGTCATGAGGTGAATGTAACGCTCTAAATTAATAATACAAGAGCTATTTTATTTGCCTATACAGAAGTCCTTAAATATAGATCCTAGTATTTCTTCCACGTCTACCTTGCCGACTATACTACCAAGGTGTCGTGTAGCCATTCTTAGATCCTCAGCAGCTAATTCTAAGTCTTTGTTTTGATCTTTCTTTAGAAACTTATCTATCTCTTTCAAACACTCATTTAGCTTTACTCTATGTCTCTCTCTTGTAATTAAAGCACTGTTATTTGATGAATATTTTTT
>CACHRI010000013.1 GCA_902582155.1 uncultured Pelagibacteraceae bacterium | reverse complement strand
GGAGAAATAGCGATAGCAAAAAGAATTGAGGCAGGAAAAGATGTTATGATTAACGCCTTAACTCAAAGCCCAATAGTCGGAAAAAAAATAGCCGAATGGAAAGATAAAATAGAAGCTCAAGAAATGCTTGTTAGAGACATAATAGATATCGACTCAACTTATGAGGACTTCGAAACATCGAACGATGAGGAAGAAAAACAAAAAAAAAGTGACAATAAAAAGATAAAATCCAAAGACGATGATAATAAAAGTCAAGACGAAAAATCAGAAGTCACAGAGGAAGATGAATTTAATCTCTCACTCGCTAAGATGGAAGAGGAAATTAAACCAAATATACTTAAGCTATTGGAGTCTCTAAATAAGAATTACTTAAAACTTCAAAAGTACCAGAAAGAGAATTTGGAGTGCATTTTATCTGGTAAAGAATTATCAGTATCGAAAAATAAAAATTTTAAAAAAATTCAAACTATTTTAGTTGATAATTTTAAAAATCTTCAACTAGCTCCTCATGTTGTAGAGGAACTTGTGCAATCTCACTACAAAGAAAATAAAAAAATAGTTTCACTTGAGGGAATATTATTAAGATTGGCAATGGATAATAAAATTTCTAGGGAAGAATTTTTAAAATATTATTTAGGCAATGAAATTAATCCAAAATTTGAAGCTTTCTTAACACAAAATCAATTATGGAAGAATTTCTTTAAAAAATTTAAAAAAGACTTTAATGAAATACGAGATAGGCTAGTTGAATTTAGTAAAAAAATAGGCCTTTCTGTTGGTGAATTTAAAAGATTAGTTAGCAGAATTCAGAAAGGAGAGAGAGAATCAAGAATAGCAAAAAAAGAAATGGTAGAAGCCAATCTAAGATTAGTCATATCAATTGCAAAAAAATATACAAATAGAGGTCTACAATTTTTAGATTTAATTCAAGAAGGTAATATCGGCTTGATGAAAGCAGTTGACAAATTTGAATATAGGAGAGGTTATAAATTTTCAACTTATGCCACTTGGTGGATTAGACAAGCAATAACACGTTCTATTGCTGATCAAGCTAGAACTATACGAATACCTGTTCACATGATTGAGACTATAAATAAAATCGTAAGAACCCAAAGACAGATAATGAGTGAGTTTGGTAGAGAGCCAACTCCAGAAGAGCTTGCAAAAAAACTTGCAATGCCACTTGAGAAAGTACGGAAAGTACTGAAGATTGCAAAGGAACCTGTTTCACTGGAAACACCAGTAGGGGATGAGGAAGATAGTAGCTTAGGTGATTTTATAGAGGACAAAAACGCACTTCAACCTTTGGATACTGCAATTCAATCAAACCTAAGTGAGTCAACTACAAAGATACTTGCATCACTTACACCTAGAGAAGAGAGAGTTTTAAGAATGCGTTTTGGAATAGGCATGAATACTGACCACACTTTAGAAGAAGTAGGATTGCAATTTTCTGTGACCAGAGAACGAATAAGACAAATAGAAGCCAAAGCTTTAAGAAAATTGAAGCATCCAAGTAGATCGAAACAATTAAAAAGTTTCCTAGAAAAATAACTTTATCTGTTGTAAAAGGTTACCAAAGGGCCTGTAGCTCAGTTGGTTAGAGCAGTACACTCATAATGTATTGGTCCCAGGTTCGAGTCCTGGCGGGCCCACCAACGTTAAAATAAAAAAATTATTTTTTTACAAATTCTTGCAATTTTTCAAAAAGGACGTTCATATCATCATTGCTCGAAATTAAAATTGAGGCGAACTCTTCTTTCTGTGTTCTTGCCAAACTTAAGCCCTCTACAATTAAATCTCTTATGAGAGGTTTCATTGGATCTTTTGTATACACTCTCCAATCAACTTTAATTTCTGGTGAATTTAGCGTCTCAACTATTTTTGAATTCACTATTGTATAGTTCGAGCTTTTTTGATCAGAATTAAATACCTCAAATTTTTGTGACGAATAGTCAGATAATCTAGAAGTAAGACTTTTTAAAAAATATCTTTCAAAAAGGCCTTGGTATTTTTTAAGAGTGCTCTCATCTATAGTCTTTCTTTTTTCACCAAGTGTATATAAACCTAGTGCATTTATATCTACATTGGCTTTCGCTATCTCTTCAATTAATAAGGTTTTATCTTCCTGGCTTTTAGATGTATCGCTTAAAATATTTAATGCATCAAAAACTAATTCTTCAATAAATTTTTTCGGCTCTGTACTATAATTAGAGGCAAAGGAATTTAGTGGAAATAAGATAATTAAGGCAATAACAAAAATAGACCTTTTAAGCATATTTATTTTAGTTATCTAAGTTTCCCCAGTCATCCTCTTCTGATGCTGATGAATTTTGAATTTTTTTTATTTTATTTTGCAAATAAAGGCTTTTAGTAGCTGCATAATGATCAATTGAATTCTTTTTTAAACTATCAAAATTTTTGTCATTTGTTGCTCTAAAGTCTACAGCTGTTGTGCCTTTTACCGTTAAATATTCTGTTTTCTTTCCTTTGCTATTAAAAATTTCTTTTTGTCTCCAAGTCATTGTTGCAAATGGGTCAATGAAAGTGTCTCCTACCATAGCAACGGTATCTCTAACTGTTGTTGGTCCCAAAATGGGCAAAACAAAATAACATCCGCTTTCGACACCGTAAACTCCAAGGGTCTGGCTTAAATCTTCTTTAGTATCTTTTATTCCCAATGACGAAGCCACGTCAGCTATACCTAACACCCCAACAGTTGAATTAATCATAAAGCTCCCTAAAGAGTCTCCCGCTCCCTCTATGTTTCCTTGCAATAATTGATTTGGAATACTTAGTAATGTTGCAATATTAGATGTGAAATTTCCTGTTCCTCTTCTTAATGGCTCAGGCAATTTGTTGTAACCTTTCGCAATCGGTCCTATAATAGCTCTATCAAGACCCTGATTAAAATTAAAAATTGCTCGGCTGGTTTTTTCAAAGCACTCTTTTTCAGATTTAGCCTGAGAAGTTCCCATGCTAAGTACAAAAAGTGAGAGTATTATTATGCCTTGTTTAACTATGTTCATATAAGCTATATATAGATATTCACTACATTTTCCAGCCTATAAATTTATTATTTTATATATGGCTTTAGTGTATAATGAATAATTGATGAAGATCGTTGAAAATTTAACTCAAAATTATTCAAGAAAAACAAGAAAAATCAAATATGTGATAATTCATTATACTGGAATGCAATCTGAGATTGAATCTATTAAAAGACTTAAGGA
>CACHRI010000012.1 GCA_902582155.1 uncultured Pelagibacteraceae bacterium | reverse complement strand
ATGTTTTAGGTGAAGAAAAAAAAGAGCCCCAGCAAAGTTTTATCTTTTCTAGGGAGCAGGCTAAATCTTTTGAAAAATCAAAAAAATTTCAATTACCATCTATAGATTTATTAGAAAAGAATAATTCAAAATTGTCGCCTTTAGAGATGAATAAAAATAGACCAGATGGACAATTTATGGAGGGGATTTTGCAAGACTTTGGTATTAACGGCCAAATAAAGAAAATAAATAATGGGCCTGTTGTAAGTTTGTATGAGTTTGAACCTGCTGCAGGAGTAAAAGTTTCAAAAATTGTAAACTTATCAGATGATCTAGCAAGAAATACTAGTTCAACATCTGCTAGAGTGGCGGTTATACCTGGTAAGAATACTGTGGGAATTGAGATACCAAACGAAAATAGAGAAAGCGTATTTCTAAGAGAAATAATCTCACATGAAAGATTTAAAAGTCGAGAATTAAAACTACCAATAGCATTAGGAAAAAGTATTTCAGGCATACCTATAATAGGCGATTTAACGTCAATGCCTCACTTATTAATTGCCGGGACAACAGGGTCTGGGAAATCTGTTTGTGTAAATACAATAATTACATCCTTATTATACAAGTTGAGTCCAGAATTATGTAAGTTGATTTTGATTGATCCAAAAATGTTAGAGCTTTCAGCTTACGAGGGAATTCCTCATTTATTATCACCGGTAATTACAGATGCAAAAAAAGCTACTTCTGCACTTGGATGGACTGTTAAAGAGATGAACAATAGATATAAGCTCATGTCAAAAGTTGGTGTGAGGAATATAGATGGATATAACGAAAAACATAAATTAAAAATGCCTTACATTGTTGTTGTCGTTGATGAAATGTCAGATCTAATGTTGGTTGCAGGTAAGGAAATAGAAAATTATATTCAAAAATTATCTCAGATGGCTAGAGCTGCTGGAATTCATATAATCATGGCAACGCAAAGACCAAGTGTAGATGTGATCACAGGGACTATAAAAGCTAATTTTCCAACGCGAGTTTCTTTTCAAGTAAGCTCTAAAATAGATAGTAGAACCATACTTGGAGAGCAAGGGGCTGAACAACTATTAGGTAAAGGAGATATGCTATTCATGTCATCCGCTAACAGAATTATAAGAATTCATGGTCCATATGTTTCAGAAAAAGAAATAGAGAAGATTAGTAGTGTTTTACGTGCTCAAGGAGAGCCTGATTACATTGAGGATATCACTACTCTTTCCAGTGCTGCTGGAGAAGATAATAACATTTCAGAAGGTGAAGAGGATGAATTGTACAATGAAGCTATTAATATTGTGAAATCTGAAGGGAAAGCTTCAACTAGCTTTTTACAAAGAAAGCTACAAATCGGATACAATAGAGCAGCTAGAATTGTTGATATGATGGAAGAAAAGGGGATAGTAAGTAAAGCAAATCATGTTGGTAAACGAGAGGTATTATAAAGTTGAAAATCTTCAAAGCTATTATTTTTTTTTTCTTATACTTAATTTTTACAAATTCAATAGCTGCCGATAAATCTAAAATTATAAATAAATTAAACAGTATAGATAATATTCAGTTTAATTTTATTCAGACGACAAATCAAAAAGTGGAAAAAGGGAAATGTACTCTTGCTTTTCCCAGTAAGCTTAAATGTATTTATAAAGACAAAAATAAAAAAGAACTTATCGTAAACAAAAAAATGATGGCTATTTCACAAAAAAGATATGGGAAAACACTTTTTTATCCACTCTCAAAATCTAATTTTATAAATATTCTTAGCAAAAATGAATTGAAAAAAATAATAAATGAGAGCAATACCACTATCGATGATTATTTAAATATCGTTTTAATTAATAAAGATGATTCCA
This sequence comes from uncultured Pelagibacteraceae bacterium, assembly GCA_902582155.1. Taxonomy (GTDB): domain Bacteria; phylum Pseudomonadota; class Alphaproteobacteria; order Pelagibacterales; family Pelagibacteraceae; genus Pelagilacustribacter. The sequence continues at coordinate 4,903 of CACHRI010000012.1, read as the reverse complement.
AAACATTGATTAGATTCAATAAAAAGGATTTTTTATTGGCAGGATGGATTTCAAAGGATCAATACAATAATGAAGTAATATTTGAAATTGATATTATCTCGATCAATCAGATGGTTGATGATAAAATTTTTACTTTGCCGAGCAGAGGTTAAGCAACGAAATCAATTTGTTCTTTTTTAAATACTTTAAAACCCCTTGATATATAGTTTGATAAAGCAAACTTATGGTCCAGGGAACAAGTATGAACCCAAACTTTTTTAGCTTTATTATCAAATGATTTTTGAAGCACATGATTTAATAACAATGATCCAAAACCTTTTGACCTATAGTCACTTAATATGCCCATATTAATAAGCTCAAATTCTTTATTTTCATGTTTTTCAATTTCATAATACCCCATCAAGTCATTGTTATTATCTTTAAGTATCCAAGTATCTAGAAGTGAATTGGAAGAATATTTCAACCATTGCTTATCTGTCCATATGAGTCTATCTCTCCAAAAGTGATCTTTACCAATTTGTCTATAGAAAAATTTATTTATCTCAAAATTTTTTTTATCATTTAAAATAATCTTGAGTGAGTTCTGATTTTTAATTTCACCAAATTTTTCATTTTTTGAAAATTTATAATCTAAAAAATATCTTTGAACTTTCTTCATTTCACACTACCATTTTTCCAATTTTTTCCCCGGCGAATATGTGAAAATGTAAATGTGGAACTTCTTGCCCACCATCTGAACCAATATTCGAAAGTACTCTATAACCTTTATCTAAGACCCCTAATAGGTTAGCAACATGACTTACAGCTTTATGGAATTCTGTAATTTCTTTGTCGCTCGCCTTTTTGTTGAAATCATCTAAATCGACGTATTCACCTTTAGGAATAACAAGTGCATGAATTTTCTTTTGAGGATTTATATCATGAAAAGACAAAACATAATCATTTTCAAATATTTTTTTACAAGGTATTTCACCTCTTAAAATTTTAGCAAAAATATTATTTTTATCGTAAGGCATTATTTTTTTCTTTTTTCTAGTTCTTTCATTACATCTTCGATTTTAATATTATTTGCCTCTAAGTATACTAAAAGATGGTATAATACATCGGCACTTTCGTGAATTTTATTACTGTTTTTTTCCACAGCCTCAATCAGCTCAATAATTTCTTCCTTCACTTTAGAAAGAGATAAATTTTTATCATTCAAAAGTTTGCTAGTATAGGATTTATCAGGAGATGAATTTTTTCGGTCTCTGATTGTTTTAATTAAATCTTCCAAATTTTTAAGCATATTATAATCTTACTGGAATATTTTTTGATTTTAAATATTCTTTTGTATCTTTAATAGTAAATTCACCATAATGGAAAATGGAAGCGGCTAAAACTGCACTTGCACCACCTTTTGTTATACCATCATATAGATGATCTAGTGTTCCAACTCCACCAGATGCTATAACAGGAATATTGGTATTATTTGTAATTGCTTTTAATAGATCAATATCGTAACCCGATTTAGTCCCATCTTTATCCATTGAAGTTAAAAGAATTTCTCCCGCTCCGTTAGCTTCGATTTTTTTAGCAAATTCAACAGCGTCAATGTCTGTTTTATTTCTTCCTCCATGGGTAAATACTTCCCATTTGTTCTCTGAAACTTTTTTAGCATCAATTGCTACTACAATGCATTGAGATCCAAATTTTTTAGAAGCCTCTTTAACAAAATTAATATTTTTTACTACTGCAGTATTAATAGAAACTTTATCTGCTCCGGCCAACAATAAATCAGTAATATTTTGAATAGTTCTTACACCTCCCCCAACAGTCAAAGGTACGAAACATTCTTTCGCAGTTTTTCTTACAATATCTATTATCGTATCTCTATTTTCATTAGATGCAGTAATATCTAAAAAACAAATTTCATCAGCGCCGCCTTTGCTATAAATTTTTGCTTGTTCCACTGGATCACCAGCATCTTTGAGTTCAACAAAGTTAATACCTTTGACAACTCTTCCATTTTTAACATCAAGACATGGTATAATTCTATTTTTTAACATTTTTTTTCTTTTTTTTTGCTCTACTTGGTAACAATCCTTTGTTTACTGCTCTAGCTCTTTCTGAAAAACCAAGTTTTTCCCCATTTCTTATTTTACGTTTGATCGTAGATAATTTTGCAACCATTTTAGTCTATCTCTTTCGCTAGATCTTCGAGCTTAATATCACCATCATAAATAGCTTTACCAACAATTATACCTTCAATTTTTTTATTATCTAAATCTTTTGCTTTCTTAATATCGTTTATTGAAGAAACTCCACCTGAAATAACAACGGGACAATTAGATAGTTCTGCAATTTTCACAGTTTCATCGAAATTAGGGCTAGTCTTCATTCCATCTCTGTTTATATCTGTATAAATTATTCTGCTCACTCCATAGTTATTGACTTCCTTAAGAAAGTCTATGGTTTTAACATTTAGATTTTCTTTCCAACCTGACACGGAAAGATTGCCATCCTTTGCGTCTAATCCTAGGGCAATTAGACTTTTAAATTTATCACAGGCCTCTTTTAAAAATTCTTTATTTTTAATCGCACCGCTCCCTAAAATTACTTTCTCAACACCTATATCGATATATTGCTTAATGCTATCGAGAGATCTAACACCACCACCTATTTCAATCTTCAAATCGTATTTGTGTACCATTTCTTTAATAATGTCTAAATTGACCGTCTTTCCAGTTAATGCGCCATCCAAATCAACAATGTGTAAATTTTTAAAGCCATGATCTTTATATTTTCCTGCTTGGTCAATAGGTGAAGTTTCATATTCAGTTTTGTTTTCAAAGTCTCCTTTGATCAATCTTACGCATTTCTTATCTTTAATATCTATAGCAGGGAATATTTTCATTATAATTTTAAAAAGTTATCAATTATTTTTAATCCAATTTTATCACTCTTCTCAGGGTGAAATTGTGTTCCAAATAAATTATCTCTTTCGACAGAACAGACAATTTTTGATGAATAGTTTGTTGTTGCTGAAATAACTGATTTATCTTCAGGGATAAACTCATAGCTATGTACGAAATACATATGAGATTTATTTTTTATATCTTTAAATATTTTACTTTCTTTTTGAATTTCAATTTCATTCCAACCGATGTGCGGAAGTTTAAATTTGCCTTTTTGATTATCAATTTTGGAAACTTTACCAGAAATCCAACCTAACCCTTTTGTTTCTGCTTCTTCATACCCGATATCTGCGAACATTTGTAATCCTACACAAATTCCTAATAAAGGTTTCTTATTTGTCATTGCAAAATCTTTAAGTGAGTCTACTAATCCAGAAATACTATTAAGAGAGTCTACGCAGCTTTTAAATGAGCCTTGACCGGGTAAAACAATTTTATCACTAGACTTAATTTTCTTGAGGTCTGAAGTTACTTCTAGATTAACTTTAGCTTTAGCTACCTCTGTAAAAGAATTTATGACAGAGCTTATATTGCCCGATTGGTAGTCAACAATTGTGACGTTCATCAAATTTATATAGAGCCTTTTGTCGAAGGTATAGAATTCTTAATTCTTTTATCTATTGCTAAAGCATCCTTAAGTGATCTAGCTAATCCCTTATAACAAGACTCAACTTTGTGGTGACTATTATCACCGTAAATATTTTCAATATGTAAAGTAACTCCTGCTGATTGTGAAAATGCTTGAAACCACTCTTTAAAAAGTTCAGTGTCCATTTCACCCAATTTCTCAACAGCTAAGTCTACTTTCCAAATTAAATAAGGTCTATTTGATACATCAATTGAAACTCGGCTCAATGTTTCATCCATTGGTATCATTGTTGAAGCATATCTTGTGATGCCCTTTCGGTTACCGGCGGCTTTTTTGATAGCTTCACCTATGGCAATTCCCGTGTCTTCTGTAGTGTGATGTAAATCAATATGGGTGTCGCCTTTAGCTTTAACCTCTAAATCTATCAAGGAGTGTTTAGATAGTTGCTCTAACATATGGTCTAAAAAGCCAATTCCAGTTTTAATATTATATTTGCCTTTGCCATCTAAATTGACCGTAACAGAAATACTTGTTTCTTTTGTTTTTCTTAATATTTTTGCTTTTCTTTTCATAAAATAGCCGATTAACCCTATGATATATATATAATTAGGCTTTTTATCAATAAACACAAAATGTCTATTGAAGATATAAAATTAATCTCCACATAGAATAACATGAATACAGCTGAAAAATGGCATGGAACGACGATTGTTCTTCTAAGAAAGAATGGTGAAACCATAGTTGTTGGCGATGGCCAAGTAAGCCTTGGTAACACAGTGTTAAAGAGTAAGGCTAAAAAAGTTCGAAAAATTGAGAAAAGAAATGTGATAGCTGGTTTTGCAGGATCAACCGCAGACGCCTTAACTCTCTTTGAAAGACTGGAAGCAAAGCTTGAAAAACATGCTGGTAATTTATCTAGGGCCGCAGTGGAACTAGCCAAAGATTGGAGAAGCGACAAATATCTTAGAAGATTAGAGGCATTAATGGCTGTAGCAGATAAAGAAAAAAGTTTTATAATTTCAGGAACTGGTGACGTTTTAGAACCTGAAGACGGTATTATAGGTATCGGCTCTGGGGGAAATTATGCTTTAGCCGCTGCAAAGGTTTTGATGGAAACAGAGATGAACGCAGAAGAAATTGCAAAGAAAGCTATTAAAGTTGCTTCTGAAATATGTGTTTTTACTAATAATAATATCACGATGGAAAAGCTATAATGTCTGAAAAGAAAAAAGTTACAAAACTTAATTTAGTCAAAGATGCCAAGGAACAAAGCAAAGTTAGTGCGCTATCCCCTCGAGAAATTGTTTCCGAATTAGATAGATATGTAATAGGGCAAACAGATGCGAAGAAAGCTGTA
>CACHRI010000011.1 GCA_902582155.1 uncultured Pelagibacteraceae bacterium | reverse complement strand
CTTCGTTGACAATTGATTGTGTAAGAATAGTAGCTGTTGTTGTTCCATCACCAGCGTTATCGTTTGTCTTGCTAGCAACTTCTTTTACCATTTGTGCACCCATGTTTTCAAACTTATCTTCTAGCTCTATTTCTTTTGCCACTGATACGCCATCTTTAGTTGTTCTTGGAGCTCCGTAGGACTTGTCCATTACTACATTTCTTCCTTTTGGACCTAAAGTTACTTTTACTGCGTTTGCTAAAGTGTTTACACCAGTAAGCATTTTTGATCTTGCTTCTGTATCAAATTTTATCAATTTCGCCATTTTATTCTCCTATTTTTTAAAGTTATTTTTTACCCTTAGATATTCCCATTATATCTGACTCTTTCATAATGCTGAATTCTTTACCGTCAATTTTTACTTCAGTTCCTGACCATTTTCCAAATAGCACAATGTCACCAACTTTTACATCCATTGGAGTTAATTTTCCGTTTTCGTTTTTTGATCCAGGGCCCACTGCAACTACTTCGCCTTCTTGAGGCTTTTCTTTTGCTGTGTCTGGGATAATAATTCCGCCAGCAGTTTTTTCTTCACTGTCCAGCACTTTTATAAGCACACGATCGTGCAAGGGTCTAAATTTCATATGTATATCTCCTGTTTGTTCAACTGATATGGTGAGTTTTAATGAAATTTCAAGTCATCAAGCTATAAAATTGCTAAAAGTCTTGATATTGCTATATTTTAGTAACTTTTCTATAAGATAATTAAAGGAATATTTATTTTGAAAAAACTAGAACATTTGAAGGATATCACTGAAAATTATGAACTTTTTATATTGGACCTATGGGGAGTAGTTCATAATGGGGTTACACCCTACCAAGGAGCACTCAAAACTATTGAGGAGCTATATAATAACAATAAAAAATATTATTTTTTATCAAATGCACCTAGACCTATAAGCGATGTCAAAGATTTTTTAAAAAGAAGAATGAAAATAGAAGAAAAATATCTACAGAACATTATAACCTCAGGAGAAGCAGCAATAAATTCAATTAAAAATTTCAAATATGGAAAATTTTTTTTTCATTTAGGACCAGAGAGAGATAAGAATATTTACGAAGGTTATGAAAAATATAAAACTGACTTAAAAACATGTGATTATATTCTTTGCACAGGTTTATATGATCATGCTTCAGAAAATTTAAATTTTTACGAAAAATTATTAGAAAAAAGTTTAACAAAAAAAATGATTTGTACAAATCCAGACTTAGTTGTTGATAGAGGAGCTACCCAAGAGTATTGTGCAGGACAAATTGCAAAAATATTTGAAAACTTAGGTGGCAAAGTAGTTTATTTTGGTAAACCTTATAAAGAGATTTACAAATTAATTTTTAAAAAAAAAGAGAAATGTTTAATAATTGGAGACAATTTAAGGACAGATATTAAAGGTGCCAATCTTATAAAGCAAGACTCCTTATTTATAATGGACGGCATACATAAGCATGAAATTGAAAATACACAAGATATAAATCTTCTTCTAAATACATATGGAGTTAAAACTGAATTTATTCAAAATAAACTAAATTGGTAATATGAAAATATTTTATAATACTTCGATAAAAAAGAATTATCAAAATTCTTTAATTGCTATAGGAAATTTTGATGGCGTTCATAGTGGACATAAAAAAATTTTAAATAATGGTATAAAAAAGGCCAGAAAAATTAAAAGAAAATTCGGTGTTTTAACTTTCGAGCCTTTGCCCGTAATGTTTTTCAATAAAAAAATTAAAAATCACAGACTAGATGATTTAAGGCAAAAAATAATTAATTTAAAAAATGAAAATTTAGATTTTATAATAATTCAAAAATTTAATAAAAAATTTTCAAAAATAAATTACAAAAACTTTATTTCGAAAATTTTGTTTAAAAAACTAAGGTGCAAATATATTTATGTAAGTAAAAACTTCAAATTTGGAAACAAAAGAGAAGGTAATATTAAAAAACTAATGCAAAGTCAGAAAAAATATTTGTTTAAAACAGTAATAACTCAACCAGTTAAAAAAAATAAAAAAATTATTTCGTCAACAATGATAAGAAAACTTTTAAAAAGAGGAAAAATAGAAAAAGTTAACAATCTTCTGAAAAGAGAATGGTCTGTTTATGGAAAAGTTATAAAAGGTGAACGCAGGGGCAGAAAATTGGGTTTTCCGACCTGCAATATTGATCTAAAAAATTATACGACACCTCGTTTTGGAGTTTATGCTGTAAAGGTTAAAATTGATAAAGTCTTAAAAAAAGGTATAGCCAACGTAGGTTATCGACCAACTTTTAATGGAAAAAAACTTTTATTAGAAGTAAATATATTTGGAATTAAAAAAAATCTCTACAATAAAAATCTTAATGTGATATTTAATAAGTTTATAAGACCAGAAAAAAAATTTAAAAATATAAAACAACTTAAACAGCAAATAAAAAAAGATATAAAATTAGCTAAATCAAATGTCTAAAGAAAGTTTACAATTACCAAAAACAGCCTTTTCGATGAAGGCTAATTTACCAAATAAAGAGCCAGAAATAATTAAACATTGGGAAAAAATTGAGCTTTATCAAAAACTTAGAAAAAACAATAAAGGTAAAGAAAAGTTTATATTACATGACGGCCCGCCTTACGCTAACGGCCATATTCATATGGGAACTGCTTTAAACAAAATTTTAAAAGATATGATTACTCGTTTTCATCAAATGGACGGAAAAGATTCAATATATGTTCCTGGTTGGGATTGTCATGGTCTTCCAATAGAATGGAAAATAGAAGAACAATATAAAAAGAATAAAAAAAATAAGGATGACATTCCAATTAAAGATTTTAGAAAAGAGTGCAGAGATTTTGCTAATAAATGGATCGATATTCACATTAAAGAATTCAAAAGACTTGGAGTAATAGGTGATTTTAAAAACTATTATTCCACAATGAGCTTTAAAGCCGAAGCTCAAATTGTAAGGGAATTAGGAAAATTTCTTTTAGACCAAAGTTTGTATCAAGGATTTAAACCAGTATTATGGTCTACAGTCGAAAAAACAGCTTTAGCCGATGCTGAGGTCGAATATTTAGATCATGTATCAAATACAATTTATACAGCTTTTAAAGTAAAAAAAACAAACAAGGACTATTTAAAAGATACAAGTATAATAATTTGGACAACTACACCTTGGACAATTCCAGCAAATAAGGCCTTAGCATACAATAACAATATAAATTATTCATTGCTTCAAATAGATAAATTAGAAAATTGTGATGATATAAAAATAGTTGTTGCAACAGATTTAGTCGAAAATTTTACATCTTCTTGTAAAATTAAGAAGTTTAAAGTTCTAAAAACTTTTAGCGGTAAAGATTTAAAGGATACGATTTGCTCACATCCACTAGAAAAACTAGGATTTAATTATGACGTTCCCTTATTAAGTGCAAATTTTGTTAATTTAGAGCAAGGTACCGGTGTTGTTCATTGTGCTCCCAGTCATGGTCCAGATGATTTTAACCTTTGTTTGCAAAACAACATACCGTCTCAATATACAGTCGATGACAGTGGCAAATATACTAATGAAATACCTTTTTTTGAAAATCTCCATATATTTAAAGCCGATAAAGAAGTTATTCAAAAACTTAAAGATGAAAAAAGATTATTATTTTCGGATATTTTACAACATAGCTACCCTCATTCTTGGCGCTCAAAAGCTCCATTAATTTACAGAGCAACACCTCAGTGGTTTATTTCAATGGAAAAAAAATCACTAAGAAAAAAAGCAATAAAATCTATTAATGAAACTCTCTTTTATCCAAGTAAAGGCAAAGAAAGATTAATGTCAATGATTGAAGGTAGACCTGATTGGTGTGTATCTAGACAAAGAGTTTGGGGCGTGCCATTGCCAATTTTTATAAACAAGAAAACAAAAGAGCCTTTGAGAGATGAGAAAGTAATTAATCATATTGCTGAAATCTATGAAAAAGAAGGCTCTGACTGTTGGTTTACAGATGATCCTCAAAGATTTTTAGGCAAAGATCATAATTCAAGTGATTATATTCAACTTAAGGATATTGTTGAAGTTTGGTTTGATAGTGGATCAACTCATAGTTTTGTGCTCGAGTCTAGGAAAGATTTGAAATGGCCGGCTGATATGTATTTGGAAGGCTCAGACCAGCATAGAGGTTGGTTTCACTCGTCGTTGTTAGAGTCTTGTGGAACTAGAGGCAAAGCTCCATTTAAAAGCATCTTATCCCACGGATTTGTTGTTGATGGCAAAGGGATGAAGATGTCTAAGTCTGCAGGAAATGTAATTTCTCCAGATGATATTTTAAAAAATTTTGGCGCCGATATATTAAGAGTTTGGGTAACAGCTTCAGATTATGCCGAAGATCTAAGGATAGATAAAACTATACTAAATCAACACGCGGAGTCTTACAGAAAAATAAGAAATACTTTTAGATTTATTTTGGGAAATATAAAAGATAATTTTCAGAAAATAGATTTGGAAGATGTTAAAACTAGAGACCTTCCTGAGCTTGAGAGATATATATTGCATAAAGTTTATTCTTTAAATGAAAAATATAAAGAAAATCTTAAAAATTATAATTTTCACAAGTTATATAAAGAGCTTTTAAATTTTTGCACGCTGGACCTATCATCATTTTATTTTGATATCAGAAAAGATGTTCTTTATTGTGATAGTTTAAATTCAAAAAAAAGAAAAGATTGCGTAATTGTATTAAATATTTTGTTAGAGTGCCTATTAAAATGGTTTGCACCAATATTAGTTTTTACTACTGAAGAAATTTTTAATTTAATTGATAAGTCACCATTGAGTATTCATGAGACAGAATTTCCTTTAATAAACAAGAATTTTAAAGACGAAGCTTTAGCTTTGAAGTGGGAACAATTATTTTTAATTAAGCAAGAAGCAAATATTGCAATAGAACAAAAAAGAACTAATAAAGACATAGGCTCAAGTCTAGAGGCGGAAATAGAAATATATACTAATGATAAAAATTTCGAAATTTTAGATAAACTAGATTTGGCTGAATATTTTATTACCTCAAAGGCAAGTTTGTTCAAAGCCTCAAATGGTAGTGATAAAACATTGATAAAGGTAAAAAAAGCTAATGGAGAAAAATGTCCAAGATGTTGGAAAATTACTGATAAAAAATGTGCTAGATGTGAAGATTTCCTATAAAATAAAGTTAACAAAGAATTTTAAATGAGACTGGTAAAAGAAAATTATTTATCTTTAATAATTATATTCCTGATCTTTGCAATGGATAGATATTCAAAAAACAAAATTATCTTACTATTAGAAAACCAAAATTCACTCTTTATAAATGATTATTTAAATTTTAATTTAGTTTTTAATACTGGTATTGGATTTGGAATTTTAAGTTTAAACGCTGGACTATTTTATAATGCAATCTCTATAATAATATTTTTTGTAATATTTTTTTTAGTTATTTATATGTTTAAGTCCAAAAAGATGGATAAAGTTTTATTCTCCTTAATTATAGGAGGAGCCTTAGGTAATTTTTATGATAGAGTTTTTTTTAAAGCAGTTCCAGATTTTATAGATTTGCATTTTAATGATTTTCACTGGTTTAGCTTTAACGTTGCCGATATTTTTATATCAATTGGTGTATTATTCATGATAATAAATGAACTAGCATTCAAAAAAAATGAGAATTAAATATATTATTTTTTTAATACTACTAAGTTCTTGTGGGGCTTTTAGTGATGCTGGTAAGGCTCTACGAAATGAAAAAATAACATCTACCGATGAATTTTTGATTGAGAAAAGAGGACCGCTTTCAACACCACCCGATATGAATGAGTTGCCTATTCCAAAAAAACCCAAAGCAGGAAATTCGATTAATAAAGTAGAAAAATCTGGAGAAAAAGAATTAAAAGAAAATTCAAGAATTGAAAATATTCTATTAGAAGAGATAAGGAAAAATTAAAAGTGAAAAAAAAAAGTATTAACTTTGAACGTAGCTTACCGAATTCAAATTTAATTAATTCTGTAAAGTTAAAAAAAAACTTTGAAAAATCTTTAGCAGAAGTTAGAAAAAATCTGAAAAATAAGAAAAATTTATTTGAGTCCTTTTCAAAAGATTTTAAACTTAACTTTAAATTAAAAGAGCTTGATAAATTTAAAAAATTTCAAAGGATAATTGTGATTGGTTTAGGAGGTTCGATTTTAGGGGCAGAGTCAATTCATCATTTCTTAAAATCAAAAATAAAAAAGGAAGTTACCTTTATTGATAATTTAAACACTGATTTAATCGAAAAAGTAAATAATTTTAAAAATTTAAAAAAAACTCTATTTATATTAATTTCCAAATCCGGTAACACACTGGAATTACTTTCTATAGTTAATGCATTAAAAGAAAAAGCCAAATTTAATAAAGATAATACACTAGTAATTACTAGTGACAAAAAAAATCAAATAAATACTTTTGCGAAAAAACTAAATATCAAAATTATTACTCACAGAAGTCATATAGGAGGTAGGTATTCAGTTTTTTCTGAAACAGGTCTTATTCCATGTTACTTGTTGGGTTTAAATATCAAAAATTTGAAAAAAAATATTCGAGATTATATACAAAATGAGAAAACAATTTTGATTGAAAATTTAAAAAATTTATCTTTTATATATTCATCTCAAAAAATTAATTCTTTAGTACTTCTTAGTTATTGCCCGGGCCTAGAGTATTTTTTATTATGGTGCCAACAACTAATAGCTGAAAGTTTAGGAAAAAACGGCAAGGGATTGATACCTATAATCTCTATATGTCCAAGAGATCATCATAGTTTGTTACAGCTTTATTTAGATGGACCAAGAGATAAATTTTTCTATATTTTTTCCTCTTCTGAAAAGAAAAAAAATAAAAAAAATGGTGAACTTTTTAAAACGGTTCTAAATAACGCTAATAATTACGAAGTTTTAAACTGTCAAAAAAATTCAATAATTTCATTATTTAAAGAAAAAAAAATTCCATTTCTTTCAATTTCCTTAAATAATAGAAATGAAGAAATCATTGGAAAATTATTTTCTTATTTTATACTAGAAACAGTTTGTATAGCAGAAAGGCTAAAACTAAATCCATATAATCAGCCTGCTGTAGAGAAAATTAAGATTTTAACTAAAAACAATTTATTTAAAAGTAACCGAAAATAATTTTCGATCTACCGTAATTTTTCTGAAATTTGATATTCAAATAATCGTTTAATTTTTCCTCACATTTTCTTTCTCGATGAACTATTATTATATGTTCACTTTTAAATATTTCTCTTTTTTTGATTAATTTTATTATGTCAATGTATGATTCATCTTTATATGGAGGATCTAAAAAAATTATGTCAAATTTAAAACTTGATTTAAAATTTTTAATATAATTTTCAATATTCAAATTTACTAACTCGGCGTATTTATTCAATTTTAAGTGATCAACATTTTTTTTTAAAATCTTATAGGAATCTGCGTCCCTTTCTACAAAAACAACTTTATCAGCATGTCGTGATACACATTCTATACCAAATGAGCCGGTACCAGAATAAACATCCAGAACGTTAGCCCTTTTTAGGCTGATACCTACTTCTTTGCCATAACAAATTAGGTTAAAAATATTCTCTTTAACGAAATCACGCAAAGGACGAGTTGTAAATGAGCTCGTGTTGGATATCTTTCTACCTTTAAATTTTCCGCCTATAATTCTCATCTTTTATTTATTACTCTCCAGCCAATATCTTTTCTATAAAAACCATCTTGCCAATTAATTTTTTGAAGAACACTTAAAATATTTTTTCTAATATTAAAAAAGTTTTGGCCTGTTACAACTACATTTAATACTCGGCCTCCAGCAGATAAAATTTTATTATTTTGTTTTTTTGTTCCAGCGTGAATTATAAATAAATTCTTTTTTTTTCTAATTTTGTTTAATTTAATAATTTTATGATTTTTATACTTACCCGGATACCCTTTGGAACACAATACAATAGTCATACATTTGTATTTCTTCCAAGATATTCTCAGATTTTTAAGTTTATCTTTCAAACAATAATTAATAATTTTAAACAAATCTGTTTTCAGCCTCGGCATTATTACTTGACACTCTGGATCACCCATTCTTACATTATATTCAATTAGGTACGGCTCGTTATCTTTAATCATTAAGCCAACATATAAAAAACCTCTAAAATATTCTCTCTTTTTTTTTAATGCGTTTAGGGTAGGTTTTACAATTTTATTTATAATTTTTTTTTCTAAACTTCTGTTAATTATTGGAGCAGGTGAGTAAGCTCCCATGCCCCCTGTATTGGGTCCTTTTTCTTTTTCATAAACTTTTTTATGATCTTGGGCAGTTCCTAGAGGGACAAAACCTTTTTTATCGACAGCTAAAAAATAGCTTGCTTCATCTCCAATGAGAAATTCTTCTAAAACAACTTTTTTAGAACTTTTAAATTTTCCATTAAAAATTTCATTTGAAATTTTCAGTATTTTGTTTTTAGTTTTACAGATAAACACTCCTTTTCCTGCAGCTAATCCATCTGCTTTAACGACCACAGGTAATGTAAAATTTTTCATACTTTTCTTTAGGTCTGTTATATTTTTACAAATCTTAAATTTAGCCGTGGGAATGTTATTTTCTTTACAAATTGATTTCATAAATGCTTTTGATCCCTCGAGCTTTGCAGCAAATTTTGTAGGTCCAAATACTTTTATTTTATTTTTTTCTAAAAAATTAACTATTCCTTTAACCAAAGGCTCTTCTGGACCAACTATTACTAGCTTAACTTTGTGATACTTAAGATTAGCAAGTAAACTATTAAAATTTAAAAAATCTATTTTAAGATTTTGAGCTATATTTGCTGTTCCAGGGTTGCCAGGAATACAAAAAATTTGATTGATTTGCTTAGACTCTTTCAACTTCACGCACAAAGAGTGTTCACGACCTCCACTACCAATTAAAGCAATATTCATATTAAAAGAATTATTATATAATACTTTAATTATGAATGGAGTAAAAGCAAAACTAAAATACTTATCAAATAGCTTTGAAATTATTGAAAAGGGAGATTATGTTGAATGTGCAGTTTCAAAAAAAAAAATTCCTCTTGAAGAATTGAACTATTGGAATGTTGATTTGCAAGAAGCTTATTTCTCTCCTTCAGAGGTTAAATCTCGTTATGAAAAACTAAATAAAAGCGATTAAGTTTTTTCTACTTCCATCTGTTATGAGTTAAAATCCATTGACTAGGATCTTTAAGTATTAACTTTTCAATAACTTCGTTTATTTTTTTTGATATGAACTCTTTGTTATTGGATGGTTCATCCGAAAATTTTAAAGGATTTTGAATTTCCATTATAAAATCATCTTTTTCATCTCTTGAAATATAAATGGGAACAATGTCACAATTAAATTTTTTGGAAAATTGAGCAGGAAGAGTAGTTGTCAGTGCGTCAAAATCAAAAAACGGCACAATTGAGCCCTCACTTACTCTTTGGTCAACCATCAGAGCAATACAATAATCATTGTGCATAAATTTAAGAGCTTCTTTGACTCCATTCAATCCTTTCTTAATTTGATTTGCACAAATAAATTTTTTGCGGATATATTCCATAAATGGATTTAAGAAAATATTGTTCAAGGGTCTGTAAATTGTTGCTAATTTAATATTAGCTTTACTTAATTCCATTGACATTAATTCGAAGTTGGCAAAATGACCAGATACAAATACGA
>CACHRI010000010.1 GCA_902582155.1 uncultured Pelagibacteraceae bacterium | reverse complement strand
TTTAAAAAATAAATTAAAAAAATTAATAAATGCTTATAATGAAAAATAATAGACTATTTTCTATAATTTTAATTCTGATGCTTGCGTTCTTTAACACAAGTTTATCAAGCAAGCCTCTTGAGATCGGGAATAAATCAGCAAAAATAACAGTAAAAGTTTTTTCATCATTAACTTGTCCTCATTGCGCATCTTTTCATAGTAAGATTTATAAAGATTTAAAGAAAGAATACATTGATAGTAATCTTATAAAATTTGAGCATCATGCATTTCCTTTGGACCTTGCTGCACTTAATGCAGAAAAAATAGTAAGATGCTCCTCAATTACTGAAACACAATTTAAATTACTTACCAAAATTTATGATAAACAAAAAAAGTGGGCCGTTGGATCAGATATTAATAAAATTAATGAATCCCTAATAAAAATTGCTCAAGAAGAAAAATTAAAAATTAGTGACTTAGAAAAATGTTTAATTGATGAAGCAAAACAAGAAAATATTCTAAAAGAGAGAATTCAGGCACAAAAGAACTACAATATTACATCTACTCCTACTATTTATATTAATGACAAAAAATATGAGGATAAACATGAATTCAAATCTTTCAAAAAACAATTAGATAAATTATTATAGTAAGATGAAGTTTAAAAAATTAGAGCTTACTGGTTTTAAATCTTTTTTTGATAAAACAACATTTTACATTGAAGATGGTTTAACTGGCATTGTTGGGCCTAATGGTTGTGGTAAATCAAACATTGTAGAATCATTAAGATGGTGCATGGGCGAAACATCTGCGAAGAGCATGCGTGGCGCTGGTATGGAAGATGTTATTTTTTCAGGAACATCGAACAGACCAGAAAAAAATTTTGCTGAAGTATCTTTATTAATTGATAACAATGATAAAGATGGTCCTGAACAATATCATAAACTTGATGAAATTTTAATAACTCGTAAAATTGAGCGAGATAAAGGATCAAAATATTATCTTAATGATAAAGAGGTAAGAGCAAGAGATGCTCAAACTTTTTTTGCGGACCTTTCTACTGGAGCTCATTCACCATCTTTAATAAGTCAAGGCAAAATAGGTCAATTAGTTACATCCAAACCTGTTGAGCGAAGATCAATACTAGAGGAGGCTGCTGGTATAGCAGGAATACATGCAAGAAGACACGAGGCTGAAACAAGGCTTAATGCTGCCGAAAATAATCTAAAAAGGGCAGATGAATTAAAAAAACAACAACAAAAGCAATTAGATAATTTAAAAAAACAAGCTGAAGAAGCAACAAAATATAAAGAAATATCAAAGGATATACGTAAAGCCGAAGCCGGTTTATATTTTTTAAAACTTAAAGAAATTGAAAAAAATAAAAAAAACCTAATTGAAAAAGTAAGTGAGCAAGATGATGAAATTAGCGCAATTAAAATTGATTTAAATCATAACAACAAACTAATTGAGGAGGAAAACTCTAAGCTGTCACCACTAAGAGATAGAAAAATGGAAAGCTTAGCAAAATTACAAAAAATTAATCTTGAAATGACAAATTTAGAGGAGGAGGAAAAAAGAATAAAAAAACTTTCTTCAAAACTTCAAAATTCTTTGGACACTGTTGAGTCAGATCTTGAAAGAGAGAAGAGTATCTCATTAGATGCATCATTAAATGAAAAAAGAATTCTAGAGGAAAAAAGCGAGCTCTTAAAAACAGAAAAATCTCTTGGTAATTCTGAGGAAGAGACAAACGAAAATTTAAATATTTCAAAAAGAAATTTGGATGGATTAAAAAACGATCTTAAAAATTTAATTTCTAAAATTAACATATTAATAGATAGTAACGAAAAAATATCAAAAGATTTATTTAAAAAAGTTGAAGAAATAATTGACGAGCTTACGATAGCACATGAGAACTATGCTTCTAGTTTTAGTAAATATGAGATGATTAAACGCGACTCGATAAAAAGAAAAGAAAGAGTTAAAAACATTGATGTGGAGCTGGAGAATTGGAAAAGCTTAAAGACAAATTCTGAAAAAATGATTAACGATTTGCAAGAAAGAAAGAAAAGAATTATTGAAGAAATGAAAGAAAATCAAAAAAATCCCGAAATTTTAGCAACAACAAAAGGACAAAATATACAAAACCTAGAAAATACAAAAAAAACAACAGAAGAGTTGGAAGTTGCATTAAATTTGTCTGAAAAAAGATATAATGAAATTAGTGATAATATAAAGATAGTACAGGAGAAACTTTCGGAGATTAGAGAAGATAAGGCTAGAAATGAGGCAACTTTAGAAGGTATTGCAACTAGAAAAAAAGATTTATTTTACTCTATAAATTCTGAATTAAATATAAATGATGAGATTAAACTATTATCTTTGTCTGAATTAGACACACAAAATCTTCCATTATTAGATGAACAAATTTCAATAGTTGAAAAAATTAAGAAAGAGAGAGAATCTATGGGAACTGTGAATTTACGTGCAGATATTGAAACTAAAAAATTTGAAGACGAAATAAAAAAGATGGAAGATGATAGAGCAGATCTTTTTTCAGCTATAGTGAAGCTCAAGTCAAGTATTGATGAATTGAACCAAAAAGGTAGGGAAAGGCTTTTGGATGCTTTTGAAAAAGTTAATAGAAAATTTAATGAAGTTTATACGAAACTTTTTAGTGGAGGAAGTGCTAAGTTAGAATTGGTTGACTCAGATGACCCCTTAGAGGCTGGTCTAGAAATGTTTGTTTCACCTCCTGGTAAAAGATTGCAATCTATTACATTGCTATCTGGTGGTGAGCAAGCGCTTACAGCATTATCGTTAGTGTTTGCTGTTTTTTTAGTAAATCCATCACCTATTTGCGTTTTAGATGAAGTTGATGCGCCTCTAGATGATGCTAATGTTACAAGATTTTGCGCTTTGTTAGATGAGTTGACAAGCATAACAAAAACAAGATTTATAATTATAACGCACCATGCACTTACAATGTCCAGAATGCATAGGTTGTATGGTATCACAATGCCAGAAAAAGGCATAAGTCAGTTAGTTGCTGTTGATTTAGAAAAAGCAGAAGAGCTTGTTGCTTAATAAATGAATAATAAAGATTTCAGAACTCGCCTAAAAATTGCAAAAAAAGAATTTGCCAAAAATCACCCATCAGAGAATAACAAAAAGGGTTATTTTATGGGATCTGCTTTCCGTTTAGGCACTGAATTAGTAGCGGCAGTTGTGGTTGGGACAATAATTGGGTTTATTTTAGATAACTGGTTTGATACTAAACCATGGTTAATAATAATTTTCTTTTTTTTTGGAGTTTTTGCTGGAATTATAAATGTTATAAGAGTAGCAAAAAACATGCAAAAAGAGGACTAACCGGATTAATAGATATATGGCTACAAACCCAATGCACCAATTTCAGGTTTATAAGATAGGACCGGAAATCAAATTAGGAAGTGTAGATTTATCATTTACTAATGCTAGTCTTTTTATGCTTATAAGTGCTTTTACAATTTGTTTATTTTTATTTTTGGGATCTAAAAAAAAAAGTATCATCCCTGATCGTGTGCAGCTAATTGCCGAATTGTTTTATAATTTTATTGCTAAGATGATAAGCGATACCGCTGGTTCAAAAGCTAAACCTTATTTTCCTTTCATATTTTGTCTTTTTATGTTTGTGTTGCTATGTAATATGATAGGTATGCTTCCTTATTCATTCACAGTCACTAGTCACATTATAGTAACACTTGTAATGGCTTTATTTATATTTATTGCAGTAACCGTAATTGGCTTTTTAAAGCACGGTTTCAAATATTTATCATTATTTGTTCCAAAAGGAGTTCCGGTTGTATTATTGCCGCTTATAACTGTAATTGAAATTATCTCGTATTTAAGTAGACCAGTAAGTTTGTCTGTGAGATTGTTTGCTAACATGATGGCAGGTCATACAATGCTGAAAGTGTTTGGAAGTTTCGTAATTAGCTTAGGACTATTAGGCGGATGGTTACCGCTTAGTTTTTCAGTGGCATTAACCGGTTTGGAAATATTAGTTGCTTTTTTGCAAGCTTATGTTTTCGCAATTTTAACATGCATTTACTTAAATGATGCATTAAATCTTCACCATTAAATAAAAGGAGGAAAAATGGAGTTAGAAGCAGCAAAAATGATTGGAGCAGGATTAGCTGCAATCGCATTAGCAGGAGCTGGGGTCGGTATTGGAATTATTTTCGGTAACTACCTCTCTGGAGCTATGAGAAATCCATCTGCAGCTCAGAAGCAATTCCCTAATTTATTATTAGGCTTTGCATTAGCTGAAGCAACAGGTCTTTTTGGATTAGTAGTTGCTTTAATTATCTTATTTGCTTTTTAGAAATAAATATGCAGCTAAGAATATTAATAGCTATTATAATATATTTTGAAACCACTTTGTTTGCAGCTGAGGCCGGTATGCCTCAGCTGGATTCAAAATATTGGATTTCTCAATCTTTTTGGTTAATTTTAATTTTTTCTTTACTTTATATTTTATTATCAAAATTTTTTATTCCAAAAATCAAAGAGAACTTGGATGATAGAGAAAAAAAAATTAAAGAAAATTTGGATAACGCCAAAAATCTTTCCGACATGGCAGAACAAAAAGCTTTGGATTACGAAAAAGAAATATTAAAAGCAAAAAAAGATGTTATAAAAATTTTAAGTGAAGCAAAAAAACAAATGGAAAAAAATATAAACCAAAAAAAAACTATTTTTGATAAAGAAATTGAAAAAGAAATATCAAAAGTTGAAAACGAAATACAAAATCTTAAAAAAAATTCTAATAAAGCTATTAATCAAATTGCAGAGGAAATTTCTTCTAAAGTAATTGAAAATATTACAGGTGAAAAACTTAATGAAAGTAGTATTAAAGCTATGGTAGCGGAAGTCTCAAAAGATAAAATGGATAAATATCTATGATTATTGATGCAACATTTTGGGTAGCTATTTCTTTTTTTATTTTTATTTTGTTAATTTTTTATTTTAAAATTCCTTCTAAGGTTATCCATTTACTTGATGAAAATATTAATTCAATTAAAAAGCTAGTTGATGACTCTGAAAAATTAAAAGAGGAAGCAAAAAATAGGCTGGCCGAAAAGGAAAGAAAACTTGACGGCGCCAAATCTGAAATTAAAAAAATGATAAATGATGCAAATGATGATGCTGAAAAACAAGTTATTAAGATGAATGAGATTTTACATCATCAAATGGATGTAAGAAAAAAAAATACCGAAGAAAAATCCCGGCAGATGAAAATTCAAGCAATTAGAGACGTAAAAAATGCATCTTTAAATATAGCCTTTGAAAGTATTGAAAAACTTATGCTTAATTCCTTAGACAAAAGTAAATTAGACAAGATTTACAATCAAAGTGTTGACGAAACAAAGTTAGCACTTCAAAAGAAATCCAGTTAAAATAAGCCATAAATTATGGCAAAAAAAATAATAGTAATAGGCTCTGGCTTTGGTGGTTTAGCTGCGTCTCTAAGATTAAAAGCAAAGGGATACGAAGTGACTTTAGTTGAAAAACACTCAGATTTAGGTGGTAGAGCCAGAGTATTTAAAAAAGGAAATTTTATCTATGATGGTGGCCCAACAGTAATTACTGCTCCTTACCTTTTTGAGGAATTATTTTCTCTATTTAATAAGAAAATTACTGACTATGTCAAAATAGTGCCATTAGATCTGTGGTACCGTTTTGTATTCAGCGACGGACAAACTTTTGATTACTCTGGTAATGAAAAATCGATGGAAAAAGAAGTCAAAAAGTTTTCAGGTAGGGATTTTGAAGGATACAATAATTTAGTTAATTTTACTGAAAAAATTTTTAATAAAGGTTTTACAGATTTATCAGACAAACCTTTTAATAATATTACTTTCATGCTAAAACAAGTTCCTTCGTTATTAAGTTTAAAAAGCTATAAATCTGTTTATCAATTGGTTTCAAACTATATTTCAAATGAAAAATTAAGAAGAGTATTTAGTATGCATCCTCTTTTAGTGGGCGGTAATCCTTTTACAACAACTTCAATATATACTTTGATTTTATTTTTAGAAAAAAAATGGGGTATTCATTACTCAATGGGTGGTACAGGAAATGTGGTCGCGGCTCTAGAAAGATTAATGAAAGAGGAAAATATAGAAATCATTAAAAATGCTGAAGTAACTGAAATAGTTTCAAACAGTAATAAAGTACATGGTGTAAAAATAAATAATTCTAAAGTTATTAATTGTGATTATATCATTTGCAATTCCGATCCCCCAAATGTTTATCAAAATTTAATCAAATCTAAAAACAATTATAATTTTTTGTTTAAACAAAAAATGAAAAGAATGGATTATTCAATGGGATTATTTGTTTATTATTTTGGCTCCAAAAAACAATACGAGACTGTAGCACATCATACTATTTACTTTGGCGAGTCTTATGAAAAACATTTAGATAAAATCTTTGAGAAAAAAGTTCTATCTGAAGACATTAGTTATTATTTACACAGACCTTCGGCTACCGATCCAAATATGTCACCAAAAAATCAAGATGCATTTTACGTTCTAGTTCCAGTACCAAATAATTTATCTAATATAAATTGGTCTGAGGAAGGTGAAAAATTTAAAAATCTAATTTTGGATAAAATGGACAAAACAGTGCTACCCGGAATAAAACAAAATGTTGTAAGTGATTTTTATTTAACACCTGATTACTTCGAAAAAGACTTAGCAACCTTACATGGATCAGGATTTTCAATACAACCAAAATTCTCACAATCAGCTTATTTTAGATTTCACAATCAATCAGAGGTTTTTAATAATTTATACTTTGTTGGGGCTGGCACGCATCCAGGAGCAGGAATGCCAGGGGTACTCTCATCTGCTAAAGTATTAGACAGATTATTTTGATGAATAATTTAATTAAAAAACACGCTAAATCTTTTTACTGGGCAAGTTTTTTTTTATCTAAATCAGTTTTTAATAAATGCTCATCTCTTTATAATTTCTGTAGAACTTTAGATGATATAGTTGACGATGATAAAAAACTGGAGATTAAAAAACAAAACTTTTTAAAATTTAAAAATGATTTTATCAATAAAGATAACAATAACTCTATAATTAAAGAAATGTGGTCGATAATAGATAAAGAAAGAATTTCTAAACTGGTAGTGATGGACTTATTTGATGGGGTTCAAACAGATCTAGAAGAAAAAGTTAAAATTAATTCAAAAGAGGAATTGTTAATTTATTCCTATAGAGTTGCTGGAACAGTTGGTTTGATGATGTCAAAGATACTTAAAGTAAACAATAGAGAAGCCCTGAAAGGTGCTATTGATCTTGGAATTGCAATGCAACTCACAAATATCGCCCGTGATGTTTGTGAAGATAAAGCACGAAATAGGCAATATGTAAATCATGATTTTTCCTCAATAAAAGAGATAATTAATGAGTCTCAAATATTTTATAATAAATCGTTTCACTCAATAAGTAGTATTCCACTTAATTCTAGATTTTCAGTTATTGTAGCCAGACGCGTTTATAGAAAGATTGGTGATTATGTCCTCAAACAAAAAAATATAGAGAATTATAATAATGCAGGAAAGATATATGTGCCAGTTTTTGAAAAGATTATTCAGACTTTTTTGTCTTTTTTTGACTTTATTAAATTATTATTTGTAAAAGAATTATGTTACGAAAATCATGCAAATCATACTATTCTGGAAAAGGAAATAAATTTAAATGAAAGAATTTGACTATGTAATAATCGGTGGTGGTTGCGCTGGATTGTCTTTGGCTTATGAACTAGAAATAAATGATAGGTTAAAAGATAAAACCCTAGCAATTATTGAAAATCGTAAAGAATATAAAAGAGATAAAACATGGTCCTTCTGGAAAGTTTTTGATCATAACTTTGATGATTGTGTAATTAAAAGTTGGAATAATTTTACAATCAATACTTCAGAAAGTTCTCATGAATTAACAAATAAAAAATTTCCTTATCAAAGTATTGATAGTGGTAAATTCTATAACAAAATAAAGTCTAAGCTTTCTACTAATTCTAATGTCAGTTTTTATAAAAATCTTAACGAAATCAATTCAAAAAATTCAATAATTTTTAATAGTGTTTTTGAAAAAAAAAATGGTAAATCTAAACTATGGCAGCACTTTCAAGGTATTGAGATAGAGACACCGAAAAAAATTTTTGATGAGAAAATAATAAATTTAATGGATTTTAATTGTGATCAGAGAAATGATGTACATTTTTTCTACACATTACCATTTAGTAAAAGTAAAGCTTTAGTTGAAACAACTTGGTTATCAGATTTGGAAGATCAGAGCCTTATGGATTATGATCTCCAGTTAGACAATTATATAAAAAATAATCTAGGTATAAAAAACTATAAAATAAATTTCACTGAAAAAGGTGCCATACCACTTTTTTATCCCTCATTAAAAAATGATAGCAAAGTAATTAATATTGGATCAGCTGGCGGGATGACTCGGTTAAGTACTGGTTATACTTTTTTGAATATTCAAGAACATAGTAAGTATATTGTAAAAAATATTGATAAAATTTATAAAGTAAAGATATTTAATTTAGGAAATAAATATCAGTTTTTAGATAAAATATTTCTTAGAGTTTTAGAAAGACACCCGGAAAAAATGCCTAAAATATTTTTTAATATGTTTAAAACCTCTTCAAATACAATTATAAAATTTTTGTCAAATAAAAGTAATTTGATCGAAGATATAAACATTATAAGCAAAATGCCAAAATTTATTTTTTTGAAGGCATTATTTAATTAATGGAAAAAATTAACTTTAAACACTCAATTATATTTTTTAATTTTTGTATTTTGATAAGCCCGCTTTATTTAATACTGAATTTTGAACCAGTAATATTTTGTTTGTTTTTAATCTTAATTATAGGAATTTCTCATGGAGCGTTGGATAATATTAAAGGCGCAAAACTTTTAAAGTTGTTTGGATATAAACACACAATTTTCTTTTATCTTGCCTATATGTTAATTTCATTATTAATAATAATATTCTGGTTAATTTTTCCTAATACAGTTTTATTATTATTTTTAGTTGTTGCGGCTTATCACTTTGGAAAAGAAGATACAGTATTTTCTTTTAGAAGAAAATTTTTCATATCTGAATGTTTATTCTTCTTAAAAGGTTCAGCGGTAATTATGGCTCCATTATTGTTAAAGAGAGACGAAACAAATGATATATTTGGTATTCTTAATTTCAATTTTTTTGAAAGCAAGTTTTTTAGTAACGAATTTGTAATTGCTATTTTGTGTCTCAGTTTTTTGTCTTCTTTGTATATTTCAAAAAGAGAAAATACAGATCTTAAAGGCCTCATGATCATGGACTTTTTTTCTTTACTTATATTAAACCTTTTTTTATCACCTATTTTAGCTTTTACTCTCTATTTTTGTTTTCTGCACTCAATAAGGCATTCAATTTCTCTAATTTTTGAACTAGACAAATCTTTCAAACAAGGGCTAAAAAAATTTATAAAAAAAGCTATCCCTTTAACTATTACAACCGGAGTAATATTTTTACTTGCGATATTTTTTTTAAATAATTTTTATAAGCTCGATGAGGCAATATATAAGGTGATTTTTATTGGTTTGGCGTCGCTTACTTTTCCGCATATATTGTTAGAATATCTTTTAGAAAAAAATGAAAAAAGAACTTAAAATTTATTTAGCGTCACCAAGAGGATTCTGTGCTGGAGTAAAAAGAGCAATAGACATTGTTGAAAAATCAATCAACAAGTTTGGATCTCCAGTATATGTTAGACACGAAATAGTTCACAATAAACAAGTTGTTGAAGAACTTAAAAAAAAAGGAGCAATTTTTGTTGACGAGTTATCTGATATAGAGGATGAAAAAAGACCAGTAATTTTTTCAGCTCATGGCGTCCCTAAATCTGTGCCGCGAGAAGCAAAATTGAAAAATTTATCTTTTGTAGACGCTACTTGTCCTTTAGTATCTAAAGTTCATAGAGAATCGGAACAATTACACAAAAAGGGTTTTGAAATTTTACTTATTGGACACAAAAATCACCCTGAAGTTATAGGCACAATGGGTCAGTTACCAGAGGGATCTATAAAATTAATTGAAACAAAAAAAGATGCTGAAGCACTCAAAATTAAAGATTTTAAAAAACCTTTAGCCTATATAACTCAGACAACACTTTCGGTAGATGATACAGCAGAAATAATAGATTATCTTAAAAATAAATTTCCAAACATAAAAGGTCCAATTAAAGAAGATATTTGTTATGCAACAACTAATAGGCAATCAGCGGTAAAAAAAATAGCTTCAAAATGTGATATGTTTTTTGTTGTAGGAAGTCGGAATTCATCTAATTCAGTAAGATTGGTAGAGGTTGCAAAAAAAGCAGGATGTAAAAATTCGCACTTGATGCATTCAGAAAAAGAAATTCCATTCAAAGAAATAGATAATTCTAATACTATTGGAATATCTTCAGGTGCATCTGCGCCTGAAAAATTAGTGAAAACATTGCTTAACAATATAAAAAAAGATAGGAAAGTATCTATAGAAGAAGTAATTGTGGCAGAGGAAAAAGTTATTTTTAAATTACCAAAAGAACTCAACTAATGGCTGTCTATACAAAAATCGATCATGACAAAATAGAAAAAATCTTATCTTCCTATAATTTGGGTAAATTAAATCAATTTAAAGGTATCGAAGAAGGTATAGAAAATACAAATTATTTTTTATCTACTGAAAAGAAAAAGTTTATTCTTACAATTTACGAAAAAAGGGTAAAATCTAAAGATCTACCATTTTTTTCTGATCTTATGTCCTCGTTAAATAAATCGAATTTTAAATGCCCTGCCCCAATACTAAATAAACAAAATGAAACAATTACTAATTTTGAAGGAAAAAAGTTAATGATAGTCTCTTTTCTTGAGGGCAAAGCAAAGAAAAATTTATCCCCTTTGAACTGTAAATCCATTGGAACTGAAGTTGCAAAAATGCATAAACTTACAAGGAGTTTAAAATTAAAAAGAGAGAATGATCTTTCAGTTAAATCATGGAGAAACTTATTTGACACAGTTAAAGGGAAGTGTTCAAAAATTCATAAAGATCTTCCGAAATTAATAGAGGAAAATTTAAGAGATGTAGAAAAAAATTGGCCAAAAGATTTACCTCGTGGGATAATCCATGCAGATTTATTTCATGATAATATTTTTTTTCTTAAAGACAAATTTAGTGGCATAATTGATTTTTATTTTTCTTGTGAAGATTTTTTTGCTTTTGAAATAGCTATTTGCTTTAATGCGCTTTGTTTTGATGGATTAAAAGAGAACTTAAGTTTTAATGTTACAAAAGCGAAAAATTTTATTGATGGATATACTTCTATAAGAAAACTTAATGAAGAGGAAAAAAAATATATAAAAGTACTTTCTCAAGGAGCTGCTTTGAGATTTTTGCTGACTAGAGTATTTGATGCACTTAATACTGTTGAAGGAGCTATAGTCAAAATTAAAGATCCAATTGAATATTTAAAGAGATTAGAATTTCATAAAAATTCTAAAAATTATGAGGATTATTTCTTTTAATGAAGTTTAAAATTTACACTGATGGAGCTTGTTCTGGAAATCCGGGAAAAGGAGGTTGGGCCGCAATTATTATAGACGGAAAAAACCAATCAAATATTTCTGGTAGTGAAAATAAAACTACAAACAATAGAATGGAATTAATGGCGCCTATAATGGCTTTAAAAAAAATTAAAACTAAGTCAGAAATTATAATTTATACAGACTCAAGATATGTCAAAGATGGAATAACTGAATGGATAAAAAAATGGAAATTAAATAATTGGAAAAGTTCAAATAAAAAACCGGTTAAAAATAAAGATCTTTGGGTTAAATTAGATAATTGCTGTCAAAAACACAATGTAAGTTGGAAATGGGTTAAAGCGCACGCGGGAAATAAACTAAATAATTTAGTAGACGAGTTAGCTGTTTCAAAAGCTAGATAGATTTCAAAAAAGTTTCTGCTCCAGATAATTCACAAGTTGCTGTTTCTTTTTCCTCTACTACCTTTTTTAAAACTTGATTTTCTATTAGCATTGTATACCTATTTGATCTCACACCTAATCCTTTAGATGATTTGTCAACTTCAGCACCTATAGACTTAGTAAATTTTAAAAAAGGATCACCAACCATCAAAATTTTTGTTCCAACGTTTTGATTTTCGCCCCACGCTTTCATAACATTAGGATCATTTACTGCTATACAAATAATCTTTGTTACTCCTTTTTTTAAAGCTTGATCAAAATTTTTAACAAAGCCAGGCAAATGGATCGCTGAGCATGTTTTAGTAAATGCACCTGGCATACCTAAAATTATAGTTTTATTGCCTTTACATAAATCTAAAATATCAACTTTTTTAACATCGTTGTTTTGATCAAGATAAAATAATTCTGAGCTAGGTAATTTTTCTCCAACTTTTATTTTCATTAAATTTTTCCCATAATATATCTTTTTACGTCTTCTAATTTGTTGTCAATTATTTCAAATTTTTCAATTTTTTTTGACAAATCTAAAAACTGTCTAGGTGGATCAACATTTTTTCCTATTGCTAATTTAATTGTTTCTAAAAATTTATAGGGATGTGCCGTACCTAATACAATAGTTTTTGACTTATTTTTAACTTTATATGACGCCCCCACAGCAGTTGCAGTATGTGGATCTAGGATAAAACCGTAATTCATAAAAAAATCTTTTATAATTCTTAAAGTGTCTGCATTACTAATTCTTTCAGCTGAAAAATTTTCTCTTATCTTTTTTAATTCATCTTTATCTAATTTAAAAAAGCCATTGTCATTTAAATTTTTCATTGATTTTGAAACTTTTTGATCATCACCCTTTAGCACATCAAACAGCAATCTTTCAAAATTGCTCGCTACTTGAATATCCATACTTGGAGAAAGAGATGGTTTTACTTCAGTTGGCCTATATTCTCCAGAGTTTATCACTCTGCATAATATGTCATTTTCATTTGTTGCTACTATTAACTTGTCTATGGGTAAACCCATTTTTTTGGCAATATAACCAGCATATACATCTCCAAAATTTCCAGTTGGGACTGAAAAATTTACTTTGGAGGATATTTGAAAATATGCGTAAAAATAGTAAACAATCTGACAAATAATTCTTGCCCAATTAATTGAATTTACACCAGACATGTTAATTTTTTCTCTAAATTGCTCATCATTGAACATTTGTTTTACAATTTTTTGACAATCATCGAAATTTCCCTTGATAGCAATATTATAGATATTGCTGAAGTCACATGTTGTCATTATTTTTCTTTGAATATTTGAAATCTTTTCATGAGGGTGCAAAACAAATAAATTTATATTTTTTTTTTCTTTCAAAGCAGCTATTGCAGCAGATCCAGTATCTCCAGAGGTAGCAACAATTATATTTATCTTTTTTTTATTTAAATCAAGTGCCTCATACATTAACCCTATTACCTGCATAGCAATATCTTTGAAAGCTAGGGTAGGACCGTGATAAAGTTCTAGTAAATTAATATTATCTATTTTTTTCATTTCAACTACATTTTCTAAACTAAAATTTGAGTATGCTTTATGAAGCAATGACTTTATTTTGTCTTTTTTTAAAACGGGAACACAAAATTTTGATATAATTTCGACTCCTAAATCAATATAATTGAGCTTACTTAATTCTATTAATTCAATTTCGCTAAATTTTTTAATCTCATCAGGAAGGAACAGGCCTCCGTCAGGAGCAAGTCCTCTTAAAAAAATACTGCTAAAATCAAAATTTAACGATTTATTTCTAGTACTTATATAATTCATTGTTTTTTTCTAAAGTATAAAAAATATAATAATATTGAAAGTGCTACTGAATACCAAGTTATTGCATATTTGAGGTGATTGTTGGGCAAATTAGGGCTGATAATTTTTTTCTCAACTAAGTTATTTTGACTGTTTTGTAAATACAGGACAAAATTTGTCAGTTTATATCCAGTAAAATTTTGAAGATCTTCTAATTTTAATGAATACCATACATTATTCTTGATATCATTTTCAGGCTTAAATGGATTTGGTTTACTTATTTTTTTAATAATGCCCTCAAAAGATTTTGTTTTTACTTTATTGATATTTTTACTTCTTTTAAGATCATCTTTTATCCAACCTCTATTAACAAGCAAAATTTCGTTAGAATTTATCTTTATTGGAGTAATTATGTCATAGCCAGGTTGCCCATTACTATTTAAACTATATAGATATACTTGTTTTTCAAAATCAAAAACTCCACTAAATTTTACTTTTTGGTAATTTATAATATTTGTTTTTGAGTAAAGAACTGGTTCAGAATTCAGACCGTAATTTATCTCTTTTATGAGATCAAGTTTCCATTGTAATCTATATACTTGCCACGTACCAAGTGAGCAAAAAAGAATTACTGAAAAAAAAACGAAGATACTAAAAGATATTTTTTTCAAGTATTTCTAACTTCCCCAAATATAGATGGCGGCGAAAAGAAATAGCCAAACAACATCAACAAAATGCCAGTACCAAGCTGCTGCCTCAAAACCAAAATGGTGGTCAGGTTTAAAGTGTCCTTTAGTTGATCTATACAAGCAAACGGCTAAAAATATTGTTCCAATAATAACGTGAAAACCATGGAAACCAGTAGCCATGTAAAAAGTAGATCCATAAATATTTCCATCTATCGTAAATGCAGCATGATGATATTCGTATGCTTGGAAGCAAGAAAATATAAAACCTAAAAAAACAGTAGCAATCAAACCATTAACTAAATCTTTTCTATTATTTTCAATCATAGCGTGGTGTGCCCAAGTTACTGTGGTGCCAGACAACAGCAAAATTAAAGTATTAATTAATGGTATATCCCACGGATCAAAAGTTTTTATATCAGCTGGAGGCCATATTTTGCCAATAGCCTCTGTGGGAAACAAGCTTGCATTAAAAAATGCCCAAAACCAGGCTACAAAAAACATAACTTCAGAAGCAATAAAAAGTGTCATACCGTATCTATGAGTTATTTGCACTACCATGGTATGATGTCCTTGCTTTTCAGCTTCATCAACTACGTCTCTAAACCACATGAAAGATCCATAAATGAGTAATGCTGTTCCAATTAGTAGTAACCACAAAGCTTTAGTATGAAAATAATAAACAGCTCCTAAAGCTAAAACTAAGCAGGCAAAAGAAGTAAATATCGGCCATGGACTAGGGTCAACTAAATGGTAATCGTGTTTTTTTTCTCCTGATGACATTTAAGCGCTATCCTTTTTGTAATAATCTGATGAAAAAAAAGTAAACGATAATGTTACATCAGAAATATTATTTGTTTTATTATCATCAACCACTTTTGGATCCAAGAAAAATGTCAATACAAAATTTCTCTTTTGCCCAGGGTCAAGTGTTTGTTTCTCAAAACAAAAACAACCAATCTTATTTAAATATATCCCAAAGGGCGAAGGCGAAACATTAAAAGTAGCAGATCCAGATGTAGGTTGTTTAGACTGATTTTCTACAAAAAATTTTACAGTGTGAACCTCTCCTGGTTTCAAACTGATAGTATTTTTCTCTGGATAAAATTTCCAATCTAAAACTCCATTCGAATTTGTATCAAAACGTATTTTATAATCCTGATTAATAACAATTTTGGGTATTTCTTTATTTTCTGCATTTTGTGTCGTGCCGCCAAAACCCGTTACTCTGCAAAATAAATCATAAAGAGGAACAGCTGCAAAAGATAATCCTAGCATTAAAAAAAATATTCCTGCAAGAATAATTGGTGTGAGAGTTTTTTTATTCATTTAGATTTCTCTATTATATATTCCAATATTATAGAAAGTTAGTAAAAATAAAAACAACATAAATGCAACTAACAAAAGAGCTGTTATAATATTTTTCTTTTTTTTATCCATAAAGCCTCATAAAAAAATGATCAAATAAAATTAATAAGAAAATAATAAACAAGTAAAAAATAGAGTATAAAAATATTTTCCTAGCTAAAAAATTTATTTCTTTATTCTTTTTAACTTTTACAAGAGCTCCACACAAATAAATATAGTATGTGGTTAACGCTAAAGCTGGATAAAAATAAATCTCAGAAAGAAAATTTATGAAATATGGAGCTGATATTGTAGGTAACATTAAAAGAGAGTAAACAAATATATTCTTTTTTGTTTTATCAATACCGTAAATAATAGGTAGCATTGGAATCTTAGCTTTCTTATAATCGTTAGACTTATAAATGCTTAATGCCCAAAAATGAGACGGGGTCCATAAAAAAATAATTAAAAATAAAATTAAAGGCTCTAAGGTTAATGTTCCAGTTGAAATTGTCCATCCGATAACTGGAGGAAGTGCTCCAGCAGCACCACCTATAACAATATTTTGAGGTGTTCTTCTTTTTAGCCAAACTGTATAAATAAAAAAATAAAAACATATAGTTAATAACAATAAAGATGCAGACATTAAATTAGAGGAATAATGTAATAAAGAGACAGATCCTATTGAAAGCATAACACCAAAAAATAATGCTTGGTTTTTTGTTACTTGACCTGTTGGTATTGGTCTTAAACAAGTTCTACTCATTAAAGCATCGAGATCAGACTCGTACCACATGTTTAAAGTTCCAGCTGCCCCAGCACCTAACGCAACTGCTATTAAAGATAGAATAGAATTTAAATAACTTACATTGTTTGGGGCAATAATGAGTCCGACCATACAAGTAAATAATACCAACGACATAACTCTTGGTTTCATTAAATTAAAAAATGAGTCTATGTAAAAGTTAGATTGCTTAATATTTTTTGTTCTGATGCTTGCCTGTATCAATTTATTTTACCTTTGGTAGTTCTTCAAAAGTATGAAAAGGAGGTGGCGAAGTTACCGTCCACTCTAAAGTTGTAGCACCCTCCCCCCAAGGATTTTGAGCCGCAGCCCTTTTTTTTATGAATGAGTAAAGAAGGTTTAATAAAAAAACTCCAACTCCGATTAAAGATATATATGAGCCAATCGATGATACATAGTTCCAACCTGCAAATGCGTCTGGGTAATCTGCATATCTTCTTGGCATCCCAGCTAGACCCAAAAAATGTTGAGGAAAAAATATTAAATTAACACCTATAAAAGTTAACCAAAAATGTAGCTTTCCTAAAAATTCAGAATATTCGTATCCTGACATTTTGCTAAACCAGTAATAAAATCCAGCGAATATTGCAAATACTGCGCCTAAAGATAATACATAATGAAAATGAGCTACCACATAATAAGTATCATGAAGTGCTGTATCGACTCCAGCATTAGCTAAAACTACTCCTGTAACTCCGCCAAGAGTGAATAAAACTATAAATCCTATTGCCCAAAGCATTGGTGTTTTAAAACTTATAGACCCTCCCCACATTGTGGCTACCCAAGAAAATACTTTTATTCCAGTTGGAACAGCTATTATCATAGTGGCAGCTAAGAAATATGCTTTTGTATCAGTGTCCAAACCAACAGTGTACATATGGTGTGCCCAAACAACGAAACCGACAACTCCAATTGCAACCATTGCATAAGCCATACCTAAATATCCAAACACTGGTTTCTTTGAAAATGTCGA
>CACHRI010000009.1 GCA_902582155.1 uncultured Pelagibacteraceae bacterium | reverse complement strand
TGGTAAGTTATACAAGACATCTAGAACTAATGCTGTTAAATTAGTAAATATGCCGCCTAAAAAGTAATTTTACTTTTTAAAAAATTAAAAGGGGGTTTCGGCCCCCTTTTTTAACTGGAGCTTGAAAAATGAATTTAGTTCTTATAAGTCTTATTCTACTTTTAGGTTTCTCCAGCTATTATTTTGGTAGAAAAAAAGCAACAATTATTCAATCTTCACAAAGACTAACAGCACTTCCAAAATTTTATGGTTATTATCTTGCGATTTGGTGCGCAGCACCGGCACTTATAATTTTTTCTTTATGGTCAGTGTTTGAACCAACAATAGTAAAAAATTTTATTTTAGCAGATTATTTGGATCAAAATTTAACTAAGAATGAGCTTCAACTTATTTATACAAAAGTAAAGGCTTTAGCATTAGGAACGTATACAGGAGATATTAATAATTTTTTAGATAATTCTGCAGGTAAATACATCCAAATTAAAAATATGGCTAATAACGCTAAGATCGTAATTGTCTTAGCAGCTTTAATTTTATCATTAAGCTATGCTTATCAATCTATTAAAAAGAATAACAGAATGAGGGAACCAGTAGAAATATTTTTAAAATGGGTTTTATTTACAGCTTCTTTGGCAGCAGTTCTTGTAACAATAGGAATTGTATTTTCACTTTTGTTTGAAGCCATAAGATTTTTTCAATCCGTCAGGATATTTGATTTCATTTTTGGAACACATTGGTATCCGGCAAAAACATTTGTGAGAGATGGTCAACCAGATCCTGAATTAATGAAAGATGCATTTGGAGCGGTACCATTATTTGCTGGAACTTTTTTCATTGCATTTATAGCAATGTGTGTAGCAATCCCAGTTGGGTTGTTAAGCGGAATTTATCTCGCAGAGTATGCAACAAGAAAAGTTAGAAAATATGCTAAGCCTATAATTGAAATTTTAGCAGGTATCCCAACCGTAGTATATGGATTTTTTGCTGCCCTCACTGTAGGTCCCTTCGTAAAAGAAATTGGAAATTCTTTAGGATTAGAAGTTTCATCAGAAAGTGCACTTGCAGCAGGAGCTGTTATGGGGGTTATGATAATCCCTTTTATATCAAGTTTAAGCGATGACGTTATATCAGCAGTTCCACAAAATTTAAGGGATGGAAGTTATGCGATGGGTGCTACGAAATCAGAGACTATTAAGAAAGTTATATTTCCTGCAGCATTACCGGGGATAGTCGGATCTATTTTACTTGCTGTTTCCAGAGCAGTCGGTGAGACTATGATCGTAGTGATGGCATCTGGATTAGCTGCAAATTTAACAGCCAACCCTTTAGAGTCCACGTCTACTATTACAGCTCAAATAGTAGTTATACTTATTGGCGACCAACAATTTGGAGATCCAAAAACTCAGGCAGCTTTTGCCTTAGGAATATCTTTATTTGTAGTAACACTTTTTTTAAATGTTATTGCTTTAACAGTTGTGAAAAAATATAGGGAAAAATATGAATGAGGCTAAGAGAAAACTCTTAAATAAACGTTACAGGGCAGAAGCAAATTTTAAATTATTTGGACAAATTGCAATAGGTTTAGCTCTGCTATTTTTAGCTGTTTTTATGTATAAAATTTTTTCAAAAGGTTACACAGCTTTCCAAAAAACATGGATTGTTACGGAAGTTCATTACGATAAAGAATTAATGTTAATTGAGACAGATAATCCGAGCTTAGAAGATTTGGAGAACGCCGATTATTATGACATAGCCTACAAAGCAATGACTCGTTTAGATCCCTCTCTTCCTGAGGAAGACGATCGTCAACTTATTCAAATGGTGGCATTTACCTATGAACAAGAAGTTAAAAATCATCTTTTAAAAAATCCAAGTCTTCTAGGAAAAATAGTTCCTATAAGATTAACGGCTTCAGATGATTTAGACCAAGTCCATAAAGGAAATTATCCTCGTGATATTCCAGAGGAAGATAGAAGAGTTAATGATTATCAATTGAAAATATATGACATGTTGAATGAGAGAGGTGATATTTTATCAAAATTCAATTTAAGCTTTTTCACTAATCCAGACTCTAGAGAAGCCGAACTAGCTGGTATAGCAAGTTCGTTTATGGGAACAGTATTTAGTATTTTAGTATGTTTAGCTTTTTCTTTTCCCATTGCAGTTTTAGCAGCAATATATTTAGAGGAATTTGCCCCTAAAAATAAGTTTACTGATTTTATCGAGGTTAATATAAACAACTTAGCTGCTGTACCATCAATAGTTTTTGGTCTTTTAGGTTTAGGGGTTTTATTAGCAGTATTTAATTTGCCAAGATCAACACCTTTAGTTGGAGGAATAACCTTATCCTTAATGACACTTCCCACAATTATTATTGCTGCGCGGGCTTCTTTAAAAGCAGTTCCCCCAAGTATAAGAGAGGCTGCTTTAGCGATGGGAGCAAGTAACATGCAGACAACGATGCATCACACTGTACCTCTTTCAATGCCCGGTACTCTTTCAGGCACTATTATTGGATTGGCACAAGCTCTTGGAGAAACAGCACCGCTTATACTTATAGGTATGGTTGCTTTTGTAAACACTATCCCAGGCACTCCTGTAGACCCAGCTGCAAGTTTGCCCGTTCAAATTTACATTTGGAGTGAATCAGCAGAAAGAGGGTTTGTTGAAAAAGTAAGTGCTTGTATAATGGTTTTACTTGGATTTTTAATATTGATGAATTTAGCGGCTCAGATTATAAGACATAAATTTGAGAGGAAATGGAACTAACATGACAAAGATAAGCGCAAAAAATGTAAATGTTTTTTATGGCTCTAAGCAGGCTTTGTTCGATGTTTCACTAGATATAATGGATAAAGAAGTGACTGCTTTAATCGGTCCATCAGGATGTGGAAAGTCAACTTTTCTAAGATGTTTAAATAGAATGAATGATGTAATAGATATTTGTAAAGTTGAAGGAAGCATTAAAATGGATGAATTGGAACTCAATTCGAGAAAACTGGACGTTGTAAGACTAAGAGAGAATGTAGGTATGGTGTTTCAAAAACCAAATCCATTTCCAAAAACAATTTATGAAAACGTCTCTTATGGACCTACAATTCATGGTATGGCTCAATCTAAAAGTGAATTAGATCAGATTGTTGAGATGAGTTTAAAAAAAGCCGCTCTTTGGGAAGAGGTAAAAGACAGATTAGATGAAATTGGCACTGGTTTATCAGGAGGTCAACAACAAAGATTATGTATAGCTAGGGCTATTTCAGTTAGTCCGGAAGTGATTTTAATGGACGAACCTTGCTCAGCTCTAGATCCTATAGCTACTGCTCAAATTGAAGAATTAATTGATGATTTAAAAAAAGAACACACAATAGTGATAGTTACCCACTCGATGTCTCAAGCAGCAAGGGTATCTCAAAAAACAGGTTTCTTCCACCTCGGAAAACTTATAGAATTTGGCGATACAGAAAAAATATTTAAAAATCCTGACAACCAACAAACTCAGGATTATATTACAGGAAGGTTTGGTTAATGAGTGAAAAACCACATATAGTAAAATCTTACGAAGAACAGCTGCAACTCTTGAAGGATACTATAGTCAAAATGGGAGCAAGTGTTGAAAAACAGCTTGAACAAACAATTCAATCATTAGTAAAAAAAGATACTTCTTTAGCAGACAAGTCTATAAAAGATGATGAAAAAACAGATAAATACGAACTCCATATCGAAGAACAAGTCGTAAATTTAATTGCCTTAAGACAGCCGATGGCGATAGATTTAAGAGAGACAGTTGTTGCTTTAAAAGTTTCATCTGATTTAGAAAGAATAGGCGATCTAGCAAAAAATATTTCTAAAAGAACTCTAAAAGTTGGAACCGATTTACCAAGTGATATTATTAAAAATTTGGAGATAGCCGGTCTTAAAGCGGCCAAGCAAGTAAATTCTGTCCTTAATGCTTATCTACATAGAGCAAAAGATACCGCTGAAAATGTTTGGAATTCAGATGAGGAGATAGACCAATTGACCAATACAAATATGGAGGCCGCTATAAAACATTTAGAAAAAAAGAAAGAGGATATAAATAAAATAACGCAATTACTTTTCATGTTAAAAAATATTGAGAGAATTGGTGATCATGCCACTAATATCGCTGAACAAGTTTACTTTTTAATTACCGGCGACTATCTCGAAGGAGAAAGACCGAAAGGTTAGAATGAAGGCAAATCTATTCATAGTAGAAGATGAAATGCCAATAGTAACTTTATTAAAGTACAATCTAGAAAAAGAAGGACACAAAGTAAATTATGCTTTAAATGGAGAAGATGCCATTCGAAGTATTAAAGATCAAAATCCGGACCTAATATTATTAGATTGGATGCTTCCAGACATTTCAGGAATAGAAGTTTGTAGAAATTTGAAGAGAATTAATTTACTTAAAAATATTCCAATAATTATGCTTACGGCTAAGGGAGAAGAAGAAGATAAATTGAAGGGTTTTAAAACAGGCGCTGATGATTATGTTACAAAACCATTTAGTCAGAAAGAATTAATTGCTAGAGTAAACGCATTATTGAAACGTGCTAAACCAAATGCGGTTGAGGACGTGGTTATTTTTGAAGACTTAAAAGTTGATCGAGCGCAAAAAAGAGTTTTTAGAGGAGAAAAAGAAGTTGAGCTAGGTCCTACGGAGTTTAAGCTTATAGATTTCTTAATTAAAAATCCTAAAAGAGTTTACTCCAGAGAACAACTTTTAAATAATGTTTGGGGTGATAATGTTTATGTGGAGTCCAGAACAATTGATGTCCATATTAGAAGAGTAAGAAAAGCAATAAATATTGACGGAAAAAAAGATTTAATTAGAACCGTAAGGTCTTCAGGATATTCTTTAGATGGTTAAATGTCTTTAGGGCGAATAAAATTTGTAATTTTCCCGCCTAAATCTAAATCTTTCCAAGATTTAAATTTAAACTCAAACTCCGCAACAGCAGCTGTAGAAAATTTATGACACATGTCTTTATAAAAATTTGAATTTTGGTTTAGACAAATTTTGCTACAGAAATCCTTAATTGATGGCATATGGTTGATTAACAGTAAACTTTTATATTTATCATCTACTTTTTTTATTATCTTTAAAATCTCGATTTCTGAAGTATTATACAATTCTTTTAACTTTAAAATTTTTGCTTTTTCTGCTGGCCCATTTAGATAACTAAGTGTTTCCAATGTTCTTTTTGAAGATGAAGTTAAAATTAAATCAAAAAATATTTTATTTTTAACAAATCTTTCACAAATCTTTTTTGAACTTTCAATACCTCTTTTGTTTAAAGGTCTTTCAAAATCTACTAAATCCGGGAAATCCCAACTAGATTTAGCGTGTCTCATAGCATATAATTTAAACATATTTTTTAATTTTATGTCAAAAATAGATTTAACAAAAGCATTGTCTTCAGAGCAGCAGCTAATCAATAGAGAAATTTCTTGGCTACAATTTAATGACCGAGTTTTGGAAGAGTCTAAAAATGTTAAAAACCCTCTTTTTGAGAGAGTTAAATTTTTATCAATTGCTGGAACTAATCTTGACGAATTTTTTATGGTAAGAGTTGCAGGATTATATAATCAAATAAAAGACGATTTTGATCAATTAAGTGCAGATGGTTTAACTTCAGAAGAACAATTATCTAGAGTAGTTTTAAAAACTAAAGATTTATTAATAAAACAAAACGACTCATTTAATCAACTTTTAAATGAACTAAAAAAAGAGAAAATCTATTTAAAAAAAATAAAAGATTTGGATAAAAAATCCATAGATTTTTTAAGAGATTATTTTAATGAAACCGTCTATCCAGTGATTACACCTACAGCGATCGACCCCTCTCATCCCTTTCCCTTTATTGCCAATAAAGGACAAGCAATTTTGATGAAACTAGAAAAAGTAAAAAACAAAAGAAATTTAAATGTGATTATTGTTATACCTAGGGCTCTTCCAAAGTTTATAGATATAGATGGACAATCTGATCAATTCATCACGATAGAAGATTTAATAAGTTACTTTTCTGAAAGTATATTTCCTGAGCACGAACTTGTATCATTTCTTCCTTTTAAAATTATTAGAGATAGCGACATAGAGATAGATGACGAAGCTGAAGATCTTGTAAGGTACTTTGAAAAGGCGATTAAAAAAAGAAGAAGAGGTAGTATCGTTAAATTAGAAATTCTTAAAGGATCAAGCAATAATTTAAAAGATTTTCTCAGTAAAAAATTAGATGTGTCAGACGAACACGTCTATGAAGTAGAGGGAATAGTTGGAATTCAAGATATAGATGAAATCTGTAAGAAAAAATCTCCACACTTAAGATTTAAAAAATTTAACCCAAGACCTGTAGAAAGATTAGAAGAATTTAATCATAAATTTTTTTCAGCAATCAAATCCAAAGATTTTGTTGTTCATCATCCATTTGAAACATTTGATGTTGTTATTCAATTTTTAGAGACTGCAGCTAAGGATGAAAAAGTAATTGCTATTAAACAAACTCTTTATAGAACAACTCCTGACTCTCCGATAGTGAAAGCTTTAATTGCGGCTGCTGAAAATGGAAAAGCAGTTACAGCAGTTGTTGAAATCAAAGCTAGATTTGATGAAGAAAAAAATATTGAATTATCCCGTAAACTAGAAAAAGCAGGTGTTCAGATTGTTTATGGATTTGCAAAATATAAAACGCATGCAAAAGCTAGTTTAGTTTTAAGAAAAGAAAAAGGAAAAACTAAAACCTACGTTCATCTAGGAACAGGAAATTATCATCCTATTAACGCAAAAATCTATACAGATTTATCTCTATTTTCTTCTGATCCACTAATAGCGAAGGATGTTGAAAAATTCTTTACTTTTGTTACTGGTTACGCAAAGCCTAGCAAGCTAAATAAAATTATATTATCTCCAATTAATTCAAGACTATTCCTAGAGAAACAAATAGATAACGAAATTAGCAATTCTTTAAAAGGAAAAGATGCTGAAATATGGGCTAAAATGAATTCATTGGTAGATCCACAAATAATTAAAAAATTTTATGAGGCATCTTGTAAAGGAGTGAAAATAAAATTATCTGTTAGGGGCGTTTGTTGTTTAAGGCCTGGAGTTAAAGGTTTATCTGAAAATATCGAGGTTAAAAGTATTATTGGAAGGTTTTTGGAGCACTCTAGAATATATTGTTTTGCTAATGGTTCTCCTATGCCAAGTAGGCAAAATTTAGTATATATTGGATCAGCTGATTTGATGCCTAGAAATTTAGATAGAAGAGTAGAAATTTTGGTCCCAATAGAAAACAATACTGTTCATGAACAGATTTTAGATCAAATTATGGTTGCTAATTTTCTTGATAACTCTCAAAGCTGGCATTTAGATAGCTTAGGGAATTATCATAAGGGAAAACCACTTTTAATGAAAAAAGCCTTTTCAGCTCATAATTATTTTATGAGTTATCCAAGCTTATCAGGTCGAGGAAAATCTATAATGAAAATGAAACCTGAAATATTAAGAATTATTAAATGAAATCAGAATTTAAAAATCTTTTTAAAATTCAGTCTAGTAAAAAGTCTAAACAAGCCATAATAGATCTTGGATCAAATTCAGTAAGAATGCTCATATATGACGATTTTAAAATTTCTCCAATTCCAGTATTTAATGAAAAAGCAGTCTGCAAACTTGGAAAGAATTTAGATAAATCAAAAAAATTAAACCCAGATGGAATTAAAAGCTCTTTAAAAGTTTTAAATAGATTTAAAGAAATTTTAGATATCTCAGGAGTTCTAGATTTAGAAATTATTGCAACTGCAGCTTTTAGAGAGGCTACTGATGCAAGTGAATTTTTAGAAGAAATTAAAAGAATATTTGATAAAAAGCCACTAGTATTATCTGGTGAGGAAGAAGCAAGAACATCAGCTAATGGTGTAATGGTAGGATTTGATGAAGTAGATGGACTAGTTGCAGATTTAGGAGGTGGAAGTTTAGAACTTGCCAGAGTTTCTAAAAATCAAATTTTTGAAACAACTTCTTTACCTCTTGGAGTATTAAGACTTGAAAATAATCCTATTATAAAAAAGAGAAATTTAGGAAAATATGTTAAAAAACTTTTAAAAGATGAAAAATGGCTTTTTAAAAAGAAATTTAAAAATATTTATTTAGTAGGAGGGACTTGGAGGTCATTATTTAAATATCATCTTTTTAAAGAACAACATCCATTACATATTTTGCATCAATATAAGTTAACTAAAGACTCAGCGGTTAAATACTTAAACAAAATTTCAAAATTTAACAAATCTTCTCTGAAATCAATGGAATATATTACTAAATCTAGAACTCCCTACTTACCTTTTAGTTCCATAATTCTCAACGAAATAATTGAAGCAGCAAGTCCTTCAAAAGTTATTTGTTCGATAAGTGGATTAAGGGAAGGACATATGAATACAATTATAAATCATGGAATGAGTGAGGATGAAATTTTTAAATTAAAAACTGATGGTATATCTTTTAAAAAAGGGGACTATGGAAAAAGTTTTGAGAAATATTTTAATTTTATTTCACCATTATTTGAAGACAATGAATATTTTAATCGAAGATTACTAACCTTAGCTTGTATCCTAAGTAAAATGGATTGGGGTTTGGGCGCTTTTCAAAAAGCAGAGCTAGTTTTTATGGAAGTGTTAAACACTCCACTGCTAAAACTAGAACATAGAGATAGAGTAAAAGTTGCATCAGCAAGCTTTTGGAGACATTGTGGTTTAAAATACAATCCGAATTATCAGTTTCTAAGCATCTTAAATAACAACGAAATTTTATCCTCAAAGCAAGTAGGATCTGCTTTACGGTTAGCTGAGTCACTTACAAGTATGTCTTCTTTGTTATTAGATGAATTTAAAATTTATAAAAGAAATAAGACTATTTTTTTAAAAATACCCAACAATCACAGCGATATAGTCTCAAAACAAGTAACAAAAAGACTTAAAAATCTAGCAAGCGAGATGAATGTCGATTCTAATATTATTTATTCTTAAAAATTAATAAATATTTAACTTAATTTAAATATTTTTTTAGCAATCCTATATTAATGATTGTTTAACAGTCTCCCAACTGTGTTTGTTAATTAATTAGCCCAAGGTATCTTTATTGCCTTGGGCTACCCTCAAACTATAAAATATCTTTTTCTGAGTGATTTATCTTTTGTTAAGAAATAAAATTCTGACGATCTTGTAAGCAATATATCCGCCTAAAACTTCAGCTAAAATGTAACTCGGTGTATTGATAAAGTTTATCCCAGTAAACGTGTCCGTAAAGGTTCTGGCTATAGCAACTGCGGGATTAGCAAAAGAAGTAGAAGACGTAAACCAATATCCAGCCGAAATAAATGCCCCAACAGATGATGCGACTACAATTTTTCCACTTTTAATTGTTCCAAAAATAATAAAAATTAATCCAAAAGTCGCAATTATTTCAGCAGTAAAAATATTTATGCCGGGCCTCATTTTTCTGGAAAGTTCAATTATACTTTGATCAAACATAAAGTTTGCAAGCATTACTCCCAACATACAACCTAAAATCTGTGCTGTATAATAATTTATTAAATCTTTTCTTTTCGTTTTGCCCGCAAAAAACATACATGTTGTAACGACTGGATTGAAATGTGCTCCAGAAACATCC
Source organism: uncultured Pelagibacteraceae bacterium (assembly GCA_902582155.1). Taxonomy (GTDB): domain Bacteria; phylum Pseudomonadota; class Alphaproteobacteria; order Pelagibacterales; family Pelagibacteraceae; genus Pelagilacustribacter. Next base: position 17,556 of record CACHRI010000009.1, on the reverse strand, counting down.
GCAAGACTTGCAATAAGAACAAATAAACCGGCACCTGTTGCCAATGTATTTGCAATTAACATTAAAGCAGTATCATTAGTTAAATTTTCAGCCATAATCCCTGAGCCTACGATGATCATCACTAAGAAAGCACAACCTATAAATTCAGCTAAAAAAATTTTATTACGCATCTTTAATCCAATCTTCTATTTTTTTTTCAATTATGTTGTAAGTGTTAGCAATTATTGAATTTATTTCATCATCGCTTTTAGCTTTTTGAATTTTTACAACGGGATCATCCAAATCCCAGTGGATTATTTTATCTTTTTCAGGCCATACAGGACAAACCTCATTATTTGCATTCGAACAAACTGTAAATACCTGGTAAAATTTTATATCGTTTTTTAAAAAATCATTAAAATTTTTTGAATAATAACCAGATAGATCAAAGTTTCTGTTTTCAAGAAATTTCTTTACATGTTCATTTATTTTTCCAGATGGTTTGCTACCAGCACTAAAAGCTTTAAATTTTTTTTTATATTTATTGTCCATAATTGTTTCTGCAATAATACTTCTTGCTGAGTTTCCAGTACAAACAAAAAGTATATTTTTCATTTAAAAAATACCCTGGCTATAAGAATATTTTATTATTCCAGCAATCATTATAGGTATTTGTAGTGAAAAATTCATTAGCAATGGATTGTCCTTAGTTATCTTACCGACAATTGTCCATCCAATAATTCCTAAACCGTGTGGCACCATACTGTAAGGATAATAATCTAAATAAAAAGTTAATATTCCAAACAATGTTAAAACTGTGCTTATCCACTTCAAATATTTGATTGATATGACCATTTTTTACCTCCTTTCAAGTTTATTATAGAATTGTTAAGATTTTATGAATTAGGCCGAAGATTTAACTTTTTTCTCAATAAATTCTGGTACTTCATCATCCTTATCCAGAACATCCTCTTTTTGACCCTTAGGTTGAAACGCATATAAAACGTGTAATTTGCAATACGGAAAATCTTCTTCTGGTTTTCTACCGCAGAAATAAAAACTTTCTTCATTTGGATGACCTATTGGCCATTTACATGTGTCCTCAGATAATTCTTCTAAAGATTTAGGGTTTTCAGGTTCAAAGTTTTTATCTAGTAATATTGATTGAAATTTTTGTTTTCTCGTTAGCGGTTGTTGAGAAGGCCTTCTTTGAATTTTATTCTGGCCTGAACTAGTTCCTGAAGTATGTGAACTTTTAGAAGGAGCTCTTGCTTCTAAATTTAATCTATGAGCTTTTCCAATTACCGCATTCCTTGTTGTATCTCCTAACATCTCAGCAATTTGACTAGCGGTATGACCTTTTTTCCAAAGTTCCTTTAATTTTTGTACTTTTTCGTCAGTCCAGCTCATAATTCAACTTATACTATATATAGTAGATTAGTAAAATATAATTACAGTATTTAGTGTTTATGGGGCTTTTTCAAACATAAAAAGCTTATAGTCTGAGGGTAACTAGAGTTTTACACAGTTTTTTCATAATTTAAAGTTATAAGACTATTGATGGTTGAAATATCTGGAAAATATAAAATTGGAACAAGAAGATTTGGTTCAATAAATTGGATTGGTGCTTGGACGCTTTATAAAAAAGAAGTGTTAAGATTTCTTATTGTTTGGGTACAAACTTTATTTTCTCCACTCATCACATCTCTTTTATTTCTATTAGTATTATCTTTAGCAATAGGTAATGAGAGAGGAGATGTATTAGGCGTGCCTTTTATTGTTTTTCTTGCTCCAGGTTTAATTGCGATGCAAATCATTCAACAGGCTTTTTCTCATTCATCATCCTCATTTATGATAGGAAAAATTCAAGGAAATATTGTAGATTTAGTTTATGCTCCTTTATCTGCTTGCGAAGTAACTTTAGCTATAACACTTGCTTCTGTTACAAGAAGTGTATTAATAGCGATTATTTCATTACTGGTATTTTATCTGTTTATAGATCTAGAAATTAAAAATTTTACTACTTTAATAGCTTTTACTTTTTTATCTGCTTTTTCTCTCGGAGCTTTAGGAATAATCGCAGGACTTTGGGCTGAAAAATTTGACCACATGGCTACAGTTACTAACTTTATCATAATTCCTTTATCTTTTTTATCTGGTACTTTTTACTCAATAGAAAGACTTCCAGAAACACTACAAATCATTAGCAAGGCAAATCCTTTTTTCTACATGATAGATGGTTTCAGATATAGTTTTTTAGGACAATCAGATGGTTCTATTTTTTTTGGACTAATTTATTTATCGATCTCAAGTTTATTGATTTGGTTTATTGCTTATATATTGTATAAAAAAGGGTATAAAATTAAATCTTAAAAATGAGTGCTATTTTACAAACATATAACAGAAAAAAAATATCCTTTAAAAGAGGTAAAGGCTCTTATCTTTATGCAAATAATGGAAAAAAATATTTAGATTTTGTTCAAGGTATTGCAGTAAATAGCTTGGGTCACAGCCATCCTCATTTAATAAGAGCTGTAAATTCCCAATCAAAAAAACTTTGGCACGTTTCTAATGTTTTCAATATACCAGAGCAGGAAAAACTTGCTAAAAGATTGACACAAAAAACGTTTGCGAATTTTGTAGCCTTTCAAAATTCAGGAGCTGAAGCGACTGAATTAGCGATAAAAATAGCAAGAAAATATTTTCATTCTAAAGGAAAACCGAATAAAAATAGAATACTTTGCATTAACAACAGTTTCCATGGAAGAACTTTAGCTACAATTTTTGCAAGTAATAGCAAAAAAATGACCGAGGGTTTTGGTCCAAAAGTTACAGGTTTTGATCACTTTAAATTTGGTAATCATAAAGATTTAGAAAAAAAAATAACAAAAAAAACTGCTGCTATAATGATCGAAACAATAATGGGAGAGGGGGGAATAAAAGTTATTCCTGATTTTTGCCTTAAAGGTTTAAGAAAACTCTGCAATAAAAAAAAAATACTTTTAATACTAGATGAAGTTCAATGTGGAATTGGAAGATCGGGAAAGTTTTTTGCTTTTGAATATGCAAATATCAAACCTGATATTGTCCCCATCGCGAAAGGCATAGGTGGCGGATTCCCAATTGGCGCATGTTTGGTAAATAAAAAGGTAGCTTCTGCAATGAAACCAGGCTCTCACGGAACAACTTTTGGCGGAAACCCTTTAGCGATGAGTGTTGGAAATGCAGTATTAGATGTAATTTTTAAGAAAAACTTTTTAAAGAATGTAAGAAATATGAGCAAATATTTCAAAACAAAGTTAAATATTATTCAAAAGCAAAATCAAAAAGTAATTAAAGAAGTAAGAGGCACAGGTTTATTGTTGGGATTGCAAATTAAAGTAAATCAAGCAAAATTTATTGAAAAACTTATGAAAGAAAAACTGCTCACGGTTAGAGCCGCAGAAAATGTGGTAAGAATTCTTCCACCATTAAACGTTACTAAAAAAGAGATTGACCAAGCCGTGACAATTATTAGTAAAGTATGTAATAGTTACAAATGAAAAACTTTTTAAATATCGCTGACCACTCTTCTTCTCTACTAAGAAATATAATTGAAGAAGCAAAAGAAAGAAAACTCAAAAGAGATGGTCAGAATAAATCTTCTATAGACATAGATAAACCTTTAGATGGAAAATCAATGATAATGATTTTTGAAAAACCATCGACAAGAACAAGAATATCTTTTGATTTGGCAATAAAACAATTGGGGGGTTCTTCAATGATTTTAAACCCTGATGGAATACATTATGGAAAAGGGGATGAAAGTTTAAAAGATACTGCCAGAGTTTTATCAGAATATGCAGATATCCTTATGATAAGAACTTCTTCTCACAAAAATCTTGAAGAATTTTCAAAGTACTCAAAGATACCTGTGATAAATGGATTATCGGATCAAAGTCACCCATGTCAGGTTATGTCAGATATTTTAACCTTTGAGGAAAATAACGGAAATATAGAGGGAAAAACTATCTCATGGATAGGTGATGGCAATAATAACATGTCTAACTCATTTATAGAGGCTGCTGTGAAATTTAATTTTAATTTAAAAATTGGATGCCCAAAAAAATATAGTCCTAGTGACAAGATATTAAAATGGGCCTCAAAGAATAAATCTAAAATTTTTGTTACTAAAGATCCAAGAGAAGCTGCAAAAGATGCAGACTGTATTATGACTGACAAATGGGTTTCTATGAATGATAAAGTAAACAAAAAAGCAAAAAAGAAATCTCTAAAAGAGTACCAAGTAAATAAAAAACTTTTTAAACTTGCTAAAACCGATTGTATATTTATGCACTGTCTACCTGTTGGTAGAGGCGAAGAAGTTGCTGATGATATTATAGATGGAAATAAATCAGTCGTTTGGCAACAAGCCTATAACAGAGTTCACGCACAAAAAAGTATTATCAATTGGTGCTTAAATTAAGGTATCACTTTTGGACTTGCACTCTTTGAATTCATATACAAAATTACTGAAGCTCTATCTTTTTCTTTTCTTAATCCTGCGAAAGCCATCTTAGTTCCCTTAATATAAGCTTGCGGTTTAATTAAATAAGAATTCATTTCTTCAAAAGTCCACTCTTTAGCGTAAGCCTTCATAGCTTTTGAATAGTTATATCCGTCTATTGCTCCAGCTGTTCTTCCTATAACACCCCAAAGGTTAGGACCGATTTTATTTTTACCGTCAGCTGCTATCATGTGGCAAGCAGAACATTTTTTAAATACCTTCTCTCCGTGAGCTAAATCACCCATAGCTAATAAAGCCTTGATATCTACAGCCTCAACCACTTTTGCAGTTTTAGCGGAAACTTCTTGAGTAGAACCAACACTATCAATTCCCTCAACTTTGTAGGCAGATAATTTTGGTTTCTCGACAAAAAAAAGGACGTCAGCTATTTTGCCAATACCTATGACAATTAATACTGTAAGCAGTATAGCGGCAATGATTTTATTTATTTCAAAACTATCCATATCTTGATAAGTATTTCAAACGTATAACACGAGTTTAAATAAAAAACTCTATATTAAAATACTTTTTTGCGACTTTTTAGCCGCATAAATATATGACTGAAAACGTAATTATTATTCCAACCAGGCTTGAAGCTATAAGATTACCAAACAAGCCTATAAAAAAAATAAACAATAAAGAAATGATACTTCATGTTTATGAGGCTGCAAAGAAATCAAATATAGGGGAAGTTATAGTTGCATCGCCTAACCAACAAATTTATGAATTAGTAACTTCAGCAAAAGGAATTTGTATAAAAACAAGACTCGATCATAAAACTGGTACAGATAGAATATTCGAAGTTTTTGATAAATTTTTAAAAAGGAAACCTCAAACGATTATTAATTTACAAGGGGATATGCCCAATATAGATCCATCTTCTATCAAGACATTATCTAATTATATGAGTAAAAATTTATGTGATATAGCGACGCTTGGAAGTAAATTTAAAGATAATAAAGAAATTGAAAACATCAACAATGTAAAGGTTGCAACTAAAAATGCTTTATCAGGAGATAAGTTTGATGAAGCAGTAGATTTTTTCAGAGATAAAGAAAATATAAAAGAAAGACATGTCTACCATCACATAGGAATTTATGCCTTTACTAAAGAAGCGTTATTGAGGTATGTAAGTTTAGATAGAACAAAAAAAGAATTAGATAGAAATTTAGAACAACTTAGAGCACTAGAAAATAATATGAAAATACATATTGGTTATACACCTTCTTCACCTTTAAGCATAGATACCGAAGAAGATTTAAGGAATATTCAGGAGTTAATGAAGAATGAAAAAAAATAAAGTAGCGTTTCAAGGCGAACTTGGAGCCTATTCTCATATTGCAATTAACGAACTTTTTGAAAACCCTGAAATTAAAACTTGTGCAACTTTCGAAGAGACGTTTAAAGTTGCATTTGAAAACGATGACTATAAGATAGTTATACCTTTAGAAAATTCATTAGCAGGTAGGGTAGCAGATATTCATTATCTTTTACCAAAATATAAACTACAAATTCACGCAGAACATTTTCAAAAAGTAGAGCACAATCTTCTCGCTAAAGAAAGTGCAAAGCTAGAGGATATAAAATATGTACGAAGTCACTCTCAAGCGATAGGACAATGTCAAAAAATAATAATGGAAAAAAAATATAAAACAATTATCTCAGCTGATACAGCGGGTTCGGCTAAGGAACTTTCTGACGGAAACGATAATTCAATAGCAGCAATTGCATCTAAACTTTCGGCTAAAATTTATAAGCTTAAAATCCTTAAAGAAAATATCGAAGATGAAAAAGGAAACGTAACAAGATTTTTGATTATGGGTAAAAATGTGCAACAACCTGAATATAAAAAAGAAAAAAAATATATAACAACATGTATATTTAGATTAAAAAGTGAACCCGCAGCTCTTTATAAGTCTTTAGGAGGTTTTGCTACTAATCAAGTAAATATGACAAAGCTAGAAAGTTTTTCAGTAAAAAACACTTTCGCACAAACAAACTTTTATTTGGATTTTGAGGGTCACCTTGAAGAAAAATCTGTTCAAAATGCAATGGAAGAACTTGGTTTCCACACTGAAAGCTTAGATATTTTGGGTGTTTATGAAGCTTCTAATTTTAGGCAAAATTAGTCCACAAAAAAGAATTCTACTCTTGTAGTAAACAAAAATATCTTGATATAATCAATTGTGGTGGGCATCAGGTGGATGTTTCATTAACCCGGTCAGGTCTGAAAAGAAGCAGCCGTATTGAAAACTATTCAGGTTGTTGCCTGCCTCTTAAAATGAAACAAAATAAAATTCTAGCATTAAAATACAGACCACAAAATTTTAAAGATTTAATTGGTCAAGAAATCTTAACAAAAACAATTACCAATGCTATCAAAATTGGTAAAACGCCAAATGCTTACCTGTTAACTGGAATAAGGGGAGTGGGCAAGACGACAACAGCAAGATTAATTGCGAAAGCACTTAATTGTGAAAATTTTGGAACTCAGAAAAATTGTGAAGGAGAAATTATATGTAATTCTTGTAAAGAAATTTCTAATTCTAGTCATATCGATGTTTTAGAGATGGATGCTGCATCAAAAACAGGTATTGATGATGTAAGAGAATTAATTGAAAATTCTAAATACAGTCCGGTAAGTTCTAAATTTAAAATTTTTATTATTGACGAAGTGCACATGTTGTCGAAACAAGCTTTTAATGGTCTTCTTAAAACCTTAGAAGAGCCACCATCAAAATTAAAATTTATCCTTGCTACGACTGAAGTTAAAAAGATTCCAGTTACTATTTTATCGAGGTGTCAAAGATTTGATTTAAAACGAGTAAATATAGATAAAATAATTAATCATCTTAATAAAATATCAAAAAAAGAGAACGGCAAAATATCGGAAAAGGCATTGAAAGTTATTGCCCAAGTATCTGAAGGTTCCGTTAGAGATAGTATTTCACTGTTAGACCGTGCTTTAATTTTTCAAAATATCAATACAAAGAATGAAGTAGATGATAATGACATCAGAGCAATGTTGGGATTAGCTGATAAAAGTAAGGTTATTAATATATTAAAAGAAATATTTGAGGGAAATACTAAAAATGCATTAACAATTCTTAGAGAACTATTGGATCAAGGTATAGAAGCAAAATATTTTTTAAATGATATTCTTGAGATATTAAGTTTGATTAATAGAAATTTAAGTTTAGGTTCAATTGAAAATGACAAAATCATCCCTGAGGAAGAAATTAAACTTATTATAGAAATTTCACAAAATATTAAGATTGAAGATATAGGTTTATTTTGGCAATTCACCCTGAAAACTATGGAGGATTTAAAAATAATAAGTGACGAAGAATTGACTTTAGAAATGTATATTCTCCAATTATTACACTTAAAGAGTATAGATAAAAACTTAGAAAGTAATTCAAGTGATGTGTCTAATGTCATCAATGAAAAACTGGAAAGCATTAAGAATAGTTCAGACGAAAATAAAGAGAAATCTCTCAAGGTTAAAAGTCAATTAAAAAGCACTGGGCAAGTAAAAACAAGTGTTGTTGAAAAAATTGAAACAAAAAATGTTGATCCAATAAAACGGCCAATTAACTCTTTCGAGGAAATAGTAAAACTTGCTATTAAAGAAAATGAAATTGAACTTAAATATGATCTTGAAAGAAATGTAAAATTAGTGAGTTTTAAAAAGGGGAAAATAGATATCAGCTTTAATGAAAAGCTTAACAAAAACTTTATCAAAATTTTAACAGAAAAGTTATTTAACTGGACAGGCGAAAGATGGATAATATCCCTTAATAAAAAAATTGGCGAAAAAACAATTTTTGAAAAAAAAAATGAAACGAAGAATAAAACAATGAATGATGCAAAAAAAAATTTAAAAATTAAAATGTTGCTTGAAACTTTTGAGGATGCGAATTTAGTTGATATTAATAAAGGGGAAGAGGAATGACGAACTTTAATGATATGTTACAAAAAGCTAAAGAAATGCAAATGAAAATGAAAAAAGTGCAAGATGAGATAAAAAACATTCAAGTTGAAGGAGTTTCAGGAGGTAATTTAGTGAAAGTTGTTTTATCTGGAGATTATGAACTTAAGTCGATCCAAATAACTGATAACGCAAAAAAAGAGAGCCAAGAAATCATAAATGATTTAATTATAGCCGCATACAATAATGCAAGAGAAAATCTAAAAAAAAAATCTTCCGAAGAACTTTCAAAAATTACCGGCGGAATAAATCTTCCTTTTGATATAAAATTTCCTACATAATGGATAACAATATTATTGAAATAGAAGATTTAATAAAACAATTTTCAAAATTGCCTGGATTAGGCCCAAAATCTGCTAAAAGAATAATACTTAAACTTATCAATAATAAAGACTCAATGATAAAACCTTTAGCTAAATCACTTGCAAATGTTTACAAAAAAGTTGTCGGATGTTCGAATTGTGGAAACCTAAAGATAATAGATAAAAAATGTTTGTGTGAAACTGATTCTAATTACGATAAAATTTGTATAGTTGAAAATTTAGCAGATATGTGGGTAATAGATTCTGCAAATATTTACAAAGGTCACTATCACATCCTTGGAGGCACAATAAACTCTCAAGAAAATACAGAAAATAAAAGCTTATTAATAAAATCTTTGATTAATAGAATTAAAAAAAATAAGTTAAAAGAAGTGATAATTGCTACTAGTGCAACAATTGAAGGACAAACTACAGCTCATTATCTTGAAGACATTATTAAAAATGACAAAATTAAAATTACTAAATTAGCACAAGGCCTTCCTGTTGGTGGAGAGATAGAGCAATTAGATGACGGAACGCTGTTTTCCGCTTTTAAAAATAGAGTTCCTGTAGCAGAAAATTAATTTATTTATTCTTCTTTTCCAATCTTCTTTGATGCAAAAGTGGCTCAGTATATCCTGAGGGTTGGGTTCTTCCTTTAAAAACAAGATCACATGCAGCTGAAAATGCTAATGATTTATCAAAATTATCTGACATTTTTTGGTAAGATGGATCATCTTTATTTTGATTATCTACAATTTTGGCCATTTTTTTCATCACCTCCATGACTTGACCTTCTTTGCAAATTCCGTGGTGCAACCAATTTGCAATATGTTGAGATGAAATTCTAAGAGTAGCTCTATCTTCCATTAGACCCACGTTGTTTATGTCTGGAACTTTTGAACAACCTACACCTTGATTTATCCATCTTACAACGTATCCTAAAATTCCTTGTGCATTATTTTCTAATTCACGGTTGATATCATCCACAGCCCAATTAGGTCTATCGGCTGTAGGTATTTCTAGAATATCATCAAGTTTAGCTTTAGACCTAGATTTAATTTTATTTTGTTCTTCAAAAACATTTACTTTATGATAATGCATTGAATGTAATGTGGCCGCAGTTGGTGAAGGAACCCACGCACAATTAGCCCCAGATTTTGGATGCCCTATTTTTTGATCCATCATGTTTGCCATCTGATCTGGCATAGCCCACATTCCTTTTCCAATTTGAGCTTTACCTGAAAAACCACAACTTAATCCAACATCGACATTCCAGTTCTCATAAGTGTTAAGCCAAGTAGATTTTTTCATATCCCCTTTAAAGATCATTGGCCCAGCTTCAAAAGAAGTATGCATTTCATCTCCAGTTCTATCTAAGAAACCTGTATTAATAAAAACTATTCTATTCTTAACTTGTCTAATACATTCCTTTAAATTAACTGTTGTTCTTCTTTCTTCATCCATTATTCCAACTTTAATTGAGTATTTTTTTATTCCAAGAACTTCTTCAACTTTTTCAAACATTTTATCAGTAAAAGCCACTTCCTCTGGCCCATGCATTTTTGGTTTAACAATATAGACCGATCCAGTTCTTGAATTTTTTTTATTTTTAAAATCATGAAGAGCACAAAGCGTTGCAATAAATGCATCCATTATACCTTCTGGAATCTCTGTACCATCTTTAAGCACGATAGCAGGATTGGTCATTAAATGACCTACATTTCTATTTAACAATAAAGCTCTACCATGAAGATGAATCTTATTTCCGTTTTTTGATATGTATGTTCTATCAGGATTTAACTTTCTAACGAATTTTTTTCCGTTTTTTTCCATATTAGCAGTTAAATCACCTTTCATTAAACCCAACCAGTTACGATAGCATTTAATTTTATCCTCAGCATCAACTGCAGCAACTGAGTCCTCATTATCAATTATAGTTGAAAGAGCTGACTCAATAATGAAATCTGAGATTGATGCTTTATCTATTTTTCCAATAAAATGATTAGGATCAATTAAGATATCAATATGTAGATTATTATTTTTTAATAAAATTGAACTTAACTTTTCTTTTTCACCATTGTAACCAATGAATTGATCTTTATTTTTTAAAAATATTTCTTTTCCATCTATAAGAAAAACTACTTCGTTATTTTTCACTTTCATTCCAGAAATTTCATTCCAGCTTCCATTTTCAAGTGGAGTAGTTTCATCTAAAAATTTTCTAACATAAGCTATAACTGTTTGAGCTCGTTGTTCATCAAAACCTTTAGCTTTTTCACCTGGAATTACATCAGTTCCATACAAGGCATCATATAAACTTCCCCATCTAGCATTAGCAGCATTTAAAGCGTACCGAGCATTATCAACTGGTACAACAAGTTGAGGACCAGCTATAGTTGCTATCTCTTCATCTACGTTCGCAGTTTCAATATTAAATTTATCTTTTTCTTCAACTAAATAAGAAATAGATTTTAAATAATCTAAATATTCTTTTTTATTTAATTCTTTCCCTTTATTTGTGTTATGCCACTTATCTATTTTTTTTTGGATGTCCTCTCTTTTTTGAATTAATTTCTTGTTTATAGGTGCTAGCTCATGAACAACTTTTCCGAAATCAGTCCAAAATTGCTCAGATTTTATATTGGTACCTGGAATAATTTCGTTATTTACAAAATCTAATAATTTTGTATTAATTTTTAGCCCGTTTTTCTCAGTAATACTCATAGTAACCGATCTTTACATTTTTTTATAATGCATTAATAGTAGCATTATTAGCTCAGTATGAAAAATTATTTAGAATTTGAAAAAGAAATTAAAGTCCTAGAGGACGAGATGGACCTTCTTAAAAGCCCTGGAAATGAAAGTATATCAGAAGTAGATACTGTGAAAATTAAATCTACTCAAGATCAAATAAACTCCAAATTAAAAAGTGTGTATTCTAATTTAAATAGCTGGCAAAAAACTCAAGTAGCTAGGCATGAAGATAGACCGAGAGCTAATTTTTATATAAATAAAATTTTCAATAATTTCACTTCCTTAGCAGGTGACAGATATTTTGGAGACGATCGATCTGTTACTGTAGGTTTTGGTCTAATCGATAACAAGTCAGTTTTAGTAATTGGACAAGAAAAAGGAGAAGATCTAAATTCGAGAATTGAAAAAAATTTTGGAATGATGAGCCCAGAGGGTTATAGAAAATGTATAAGACTTATGAAATTGGCTGACAGGTTTAAAATACCCATTATAACATTTATAGATACACCTGGCGCTTATCCAGGTATTGGTGCTGAGCAAAGAGGACAAGCCTCGGCTATTGCTCATTCAATTGAATGTTGCATGTCTTTAAAAGTTCCAAACATTTCTATAATTATTGGAGAAGGAGGTTCTGGGGGAGCGATAGCACTTGCCTCATCTAATAAAGTAATCATGTTAGAAAACTCTATTTATTCGGTAATCTCTCCTGAGGGATGCGCTTCGATCTTGTGGCGAGACCCCGGAAAATCATTAGAGGCTGCAGAGGCTATGAAGCTTTCAGCTCAAGATTTACTTAGTCTAGGTGTAATAGACGATATTATATCCGAACCTATTGGTGGGGCTCATAGAAATCATGACGAAGTTGCTAAAAATGTAAAAAAAACAATACTTGATAATTTAAAATTTTACTCAGGTATGACTCCAGATGAAATACTTGAAGATAGAAAAAACAAGTTTCTTAAAATTGGTAGAGACAAAGGATTTGCAAAATCTTCAACTGATAGCGGTACGAGTTTGGAATATAAAGAAACAATTTTGTCAAAATTACAAAGAACTTATTCTAAAAATAAATATGTATTTTTATCAGTTGGATTGGCAATAATTGTCACAATTATTACTCTAATGAACTAAATATTGTTGTAAAAATGCAATTTTATTCAATAAAAGCTAAGCTAAAATAAACATAGCTTGACAATTTTCAACTAATTCTGTTAAAGGAGCTCAGTTAGTTTAATACTAACATTAGTTAAACAAATAAGGAAAAGTAAATAAAATGAGTACACTAAAAGGAAAAGTAAAGTGGTTCAATGGAACAAAAGGTTATGGTTTCATCGAAAGAGAAGACAAAGAAAAAGACGTGTTCGTTCACTCTTCAGCTGTTAGAGAAGCTGGTTTAAAATATTTAAACGAAGGTGATGAATTAACGTTTGAAGTGGAGAGCACGGAAAAAGGTCCTGCTGCAGTTAAATTGCAGAAAACATCTTAATTCTAAATTTTCCAAATCATAAATTAGCGGGACTGAGGCTTTTAGCTAATGTCCCGTTAATTATCCTTGAAAAAGACACAATTATTTCTTACATATTGATAAATGATTAGAAAAAACACATTTTCAATTTATTCACATTCTCACAGAATGCATGCTAGGCTATCGCTTAGCTAAATCATTATATATTTTAAAATACAAATTTATTAATAATTAATATAAAAAGGAGTTATGCAGCAGTAGCTCAGTTGGTTAGAGCACTAGTTTGTGGAACTAGGGGTCGGTGGTTCGAATCCACCCTGCTGTACCAAAAATGACGAAAGAAAAAAAAAATAAACCCTCAAAAGAACTTCCGTTAGGGTTTGTTGACAGACAGGAAAAAGAATTACTCGTACGTGATTTTATAATTTCTAATATTAAGAAAGTTATGATCAAGTACGGTTTTCAGTATCTTGAAACTCCAAGTTTTGAGTATACGGACAGTATTGGAAAATTTTTACCTGACAAAGATAGACCAGATGAAGGCGTTTTTTCATTTAAAGACGAAAAAAATTGGCTTTCTCTTAGATATGATTTGACAGCACCACTGGCAAGATATGTCGCAAAAAATTATTTGGAGATTCCAAAACCTTTTAAAAGATACCAGCTTGGAACAGTATGGAGAAATGAAAAACCTGGACCAGGAAGATTTAGAGAATTTTTACAATTTGATGCAGACTTTGTCGGCACAAAAAGTTTACAAGCTGATGCTGAATTATGCGTTTTAATTTCTGAAATACTTGAAAATTGTGGATTAAATAAAAATGAATATGTCATAAAAATTTCATCTAGAAAAATTACAGAAGAAATATTTAAAAAAATCAAAATAGAAAGTGAAGAACAAAAACTGGCGACTCTTAGGGCCTTAGATAAAATTGACAGGTTAGGTTGGGATGGAGTTAAACAATTACTAGGAGAGGGAAGAAAAGATAAGTCTGGTGATTTTACTAAAGGAGCAAATTTAAGCTCAACAAATATAGACTTAATAGAGAAGAAACTAAAAAATAAATCACCAGAGACAGAAGATGTAAAAGAAATCTTAAAAATATTTGACGATTACAATTTTAGTAATTTTGAAGTTGATCCATCTGTGATACGAGGATTAGAATATTACACAGGTCCAATTTTTGAAGTGAACTTAAAATTTGATGTTAAAAATAATAAAGGACAAGTTATACAGTTTGGTTCAATTGGCGGCGGCGGAAGATACGATAATCTTGTAAATAATTTTGGTAATTACGATGCCCCTGCAACAGGTATTTCTATCGGATTAGACAGGCTGGTTTATGCATTGATGCAGAAAAAAGAATTTAAAGTTAATCAAACAAAACCTATTGTCATTTGTATTTTTGATAAAAGTTCAATGAAAGAATATATTAGTTTACAAACGATTTTAAGATCCACAGGTATTAGTACAGAAATTTATCCTGGGGAAGGAAAACTAAAAAAACAGATGGAATATGCAAATAAGATTAAATCACCAGCTGTTATACTTTATGGTGAAAATGAAATTAAAACTGGCAAACCAACCATACGAAATTTACTTTCAGGAAATGAAAAATCAGTAACAATTAAAGAGTTAGCGAATGAAATCAAAAAAATTATCTGAACTAATTATTAAAACTTTTAAAAACAGTGGATTTGAACTTTCAGAACCAGATGTATTACTAGACTCAGAGTTTATTATAGAAAGATCTGGTGAAAAATTTAGAAGTTCAATGTTTACTTTTGAGGGCGAGAATGGGAAAATTATGTGTTTAAGACCTGATCTTACAGTGGCATCTTCTATAAAATATCTAAAAAAAAAAACTAAATCAAAAATTTACTATTCAGGCCAAGCTTATAGGAGATCAAAAAAGAAATATTCTGATTTTATTAATGACCAACTTGGAATTGAAATTTTTGGTTCTGAAAATCAAATACAAGATGACTTTAAAGTTATTTCAACAATCTTAAATTCAGCCAAGAAAATAAAAAGTAAAAAAATTAAAATTAAAGTAGGAGACGTAAGTTTATTTAAAAGGTTAATAAATTCACTTGATATGCCTGAAAGATGGAAATTAAGATTAATAAGACATTTCTGGAGACCAAAATATTTTGAAGATCTTTTAAAACGATTAGAGAAAAATTCAGATATTGACGCGGAAACATTTGATATGGATAAGAAACGTTTTTATGAAATGAAAAAGTCTGACCCTGGAAAAATTATTGCAGGAAGAACAATATTAGAAATATTAAGTAGATTTGAAAAAAAAATCAAAGACCCAAGATCTTTTAAAGAAGGAAAAAAAATTGTTAAAATTATAAGATCATTTCTTAAAATAAATTGTAAATTATTTCAATTAGAAAAAAAACTTTTAGACTTTACGAAAAAAAATAATTTAAAAAAAAATATTTTCAATGATCTTAAATCACTTCAAAACCTAAAAAAAATTAAAGAGGATATAAATTTTATTTCTAATTATGGTAGAGATATAGAGTATTACACTGGTATCGTATTTGAAATTTTTGCAGGAAAAAAAGAAATTGCAAGGGGTGGTCGATACGATGGTTTATTGAAAAGTTTAGGAGCAAAAAAAAATATTCCTGCTGTTGGCGCAGCTATAAATCTTAAAAATATATGAAAAATGAAATTACCATAGGTTTACCAAGTAAAGGTCGATTAAAAGATAAAGCATTATCTTTCTTTGAAGAAAATGGTTTTAAAATATTACAAAGCGACAAAGAGAGAAATTATTTTGCAATTATTGAAAATAAACCAAATGTAAAAATCATTTATCTGCATGCTAAGGAGATCATTCAAAGACTGGGCGATGGTACTCTTGATCTTGGAATCTCAGGCTTAGATCTATTAAATGAGTCTGAAAAAAATTTGCGAGATAAAATTATTATAAAAAATAAACTTAACTTTGGAAAGGCTAATTTAGTTATTGCAGTTCCAGATGATTGGATAGACGTTCAAACCATTGCTGATCTAGAGGAGGTATCATTTGATATTAGGTTAAAAAGAAATACAAGATTAAGAGTTGCAACAAAATACCCTAACTTAACTAACGATTTTTTACTTTCTAAGGGAATAACTCAATACAAGCTAATACCTAGTCTAGGTGCTACTGAAACATATCCTTTTATAGGATCTTCTGAAATTATTACTGATATAACATCCACCGGGAAAACTTTGGCTGATAATAATCTAAGAATACTTAAGGATGGCCAGATTTTAAATTCTACAGCGTGTTTATTAGTTGCAAAAAAAAAGGCTGCAAATCTGCAGCCTTTTTTAAATTCATTGGGTTGAGAGAAATTACATTCCCATACCACCCATACCACCCATACCACCCATACCGCCACCCATTGGAGGCATAGCTGGAGCTGAGTCTTTTTCTTCTGGTTTATCTGCAATCATAGCTTCAGTTGTAATTAACAAGCCAGCAATTGATGCAGCATCTTGAAGAGCTGATCTAACTACTTTAGTTGGATCAATAATTCCTTTTGCAAACATATCTACATACTCTTCATTTTGAGCGTCAAAACCTTGAGAAGACTTTTTGCCTTCTAACAGTTTTCCTACAACAACAGAACCATCAACGCCTGCATTGGCCGTGATTTGTCTTACAGGAGCTTGTAGCGCTTTTTTAACAATATCTACACCAGCTTTTTGATCATCACCTTTTACTTTAAGACCATCTAAATCTTGTGCTGCATAAAGTAGAGCACATCCACCACCAATTACTACACCTTCTTCAACAGCTGCTCTTGTTGCGTTTAGAGCATCTTCAACTCTATCTTTTCTCTCTTTAACTTCAACTTCAGTTGCACCACCTACTTTAATTACGGCAACACCACCAGCAAGTTTCGCTAATCTTTCTTGTAATTTCTCTTTATCATAGTCAGATGTAGTTTCATTGATCTCTGATCTAATTTGGTTACATCTAGCTTCAATATCTGATTTTTTTCCTTCTCCAGCAACAATAGTACTATTCTCTTTATCAATTTTTACTTTCTTGCAAGATCCTAAATCATTTATTTTAACATTTTCTATCTTTATACCGAGATCTTCAGATATTACCTGTCCACCAGTTAAAATTGCTATGTCTTCTAGCATTGCTTTTCTCCTATCACCAAAGCCCGGTGCTTTAACTGCAACTACTTTTAACCCACCTCTTAATTTGTTGACTACTAAAGTAGCAAGAGCTTCACCTTCAACATCTTCAGAAATTATCATTAATGGTCTGTTGGCTTGAACTACAGATTCTAGGAGAGGGACCATTGGTTGAAGATTTGTTAATTTTTTTTCTACTAAAAGAACTAAAGGGTTCTCTAGTTCGGTTGTCATCTTCTCAGTATTAGTCACAAAGTAAGGAGATAAATATCCACGATCAAACTGCATACCTTCAACTACATCAAGTTCAGTTTCTACACCTTTTGCTTCTTCAACTGTAATAACCCCCTCATTCCC
>CACHRI010000008.1 GCA_902582155.1 uncultured Pelagibacteraceae bacterium | reverse complement strand
CTCGCTATACTCTTTAAGTATTTTTTTATATTTTTCATATCGATCGTCTTTTTCTTTATCAAATTTAGAAAACTTATACTCTGGCAATCCTGCTTCTGAAGCTAATGATTTCACAGCCTCTCCAAATCCAAAGGATTTTATTTTCATCAAAAAATCAAATATATTCCCATGTTCGCCTGTGCTAAAACAGTGATAAAAACCCTTTTCATCATTAACAGTAAATGAAGGTGTCTTTTCATTTTTAAATGGAGATAAACCAATAAACTCTTTGCCTCTTTTTTTTAATTGAACATGTTTGCCTACAACTTGTGAAACCCGAAGTCTTAACTTAATTTCTTCCAAATACTCTTTTGGATATTTCATTATCATTTTAAAATGTCCTTAACCAAATTACTTACTTTTGAAAAATCAAGCACGTCCCCATGATTTTTTTTTAATTCTCCAATAACTTTACCCATGTCTTTCATTGATGTGGCGCCAAGATCACTTATTACCTTTTTACAAAGGTTTTTGGTTTCCTCTTCGCTCATTTGTTTTGGTAAAAAATTATTTATTATAGCAATCTCATCTTTTTCCTTTTTTAATAAATCGTCTCTACCTGCTTTTTTGTAAGCCTCGCACGAATCATTTCGTTGTTTTGTCATTTTTTTAAGTATTGAGATAATATCTTGGTCCTTTAAACTTTGATCTTTTGATTTTGAAGCTATTTTAAAATCTTTTATGGCAGATATTATTAGTCTCAGAGTTGGGTATAGTGTTTTGTCTTTATTTTTAAGACTTTCATTTAATTTTTCTTCTATTTTTTTTTCTAGAGGCATTTTATTAATACTACTTTAATCACAAATTATATTTAAAATAAAAAGATCTTTCTTGACGATTTTTAAAGTTTTTCATATGTTTCGCAAAATCATGTTTATAAGTTTTTTACTTTAACTCATGAGTTGTATTTGAAACAGATTGCTCAAAATATAAACTCAACAAATAATCTTAAAAAGATAATCGGTACTGCTATTCTAGTTCTAGAAAATGGGAAATTTTTTAAAGGTCATGGTCTTGGATTTGAGGGTTCCGCAACTGGAGAAGTTTGTTTTAACACCTCAATTACGGGTTATCAGGAAATTATTTCAGATCCATCATATGCAGAACAGATAATCAATTTTACATTTCCGCATGTAGGTAATGTTGGAACAAATAAAGAAGATCATGAGTCTGATAAAGTTTGGACTAAAGGTGTGATTTTAAATACAGAAATTACAGATCCATCTAATTATAGATCACTTAAACATCTAGATATATGGCTAAAAAAAAATCAAATAGTTGGGATCACTGGTATAGACACAAGAAGTTTAACTAATTTAATAAGAGATAAAGGGGCACCGAAAGGAACAATATCTTTCACTAAAAGTGGTAAATTTAATTACAAAAATATTTTAAAAAATACAAAAAAATGGAGTGGCTTAAAAAATCTCGATTTAGCAAAAAAGGTCACAACTAAAGAAAACTATGTTTGGAAAGATTTTCAAACTTGGAAAAAAGGATCAGGTTTTATTAAAAATAAAAAGAAAAATTTACATGTAATAGCAATAGACTATGGAATAAAAAAAAATATACTTAGATATTTTTCTGACTATAATTGTAAAGTTACCGTTGTTTCATGCAAAACTAGTGCAAATGATATTTCAAAATTAAAACCTAATGGTATTTTTTTATCTAATGGACCTGGAGATCCGGCGGCTACAGGGAAATATGCTATTCCTATAATAAAAAAACTTATAAAGATGAATCTGCCAATATTCGGAATTTGTTTAGGTCATCAGTTGTTAGGCCTAACTTTAGGAGCAAAAACAAAAAAAATGAGTTTAGGACATAGAGGTGCTAATCACCCAGTAAAAAATCTAATAAAAGGAAATGTTGAAATAACAAGTCAAAATCATGGGTTTGAAATAGTAAGAAAAAATTTACCAAGAAATATTCAAATTACTCACCAGTCTCTTTTTGATAACAGTATAGAGGGTATAAAACTAAAATCTAAACCAGTTTTTTCAGTTCAATATCATCCTGAGTCTAATCCAGGACCACAAGACAGTGTTTATTTATTTGAAGAATTTATAAAAACCATGAGACAAAATGCCAAAAAGAAAAGATATTAAAAAAATTTTAGTAGTTGGTGCTGGTCCTATTATAATCGGACAGGCTTGTGAATTTGATTATTCTGGCACTCAAGCATGTAAAGCTTTGAAAGATGAAGGTTATAAAGTAATTTTAATTAATTCTAATCCAGCAACAATAATGACAGACCCGGATGTTGCAGACAAAACATATATTGAACCTATAACTTTAACAGTTTTAGAAAAAATTTTAGCTAAAGAAAAACCAGACGCAATTCTTCCAACAATGGGAGGTCAGACTGCATTAAATCTAGCTATGGAGGCAGAAAAAAAGGGAATTCTTAGAAAATTTAAAATTGAACTTATTGGTGCTAATTCTCAAGCTATTGCAAACGCAGAGGATAGAAAAAAATTTAGAAAAAATATGCTTGATATTGGCTTAGATCTTCCTAAGTCAAAAATTGTAAATAATTTAAGTCAAGCCTCTAATGCTTTAAAACATATCGGCCTACCTGCAATTATAAGACCTGCTTTTACCCTAGGTGGACTTGGAGGAGGAATAGCAAAAAATAAAAAGGAATTTTTTAAAATATTGAAAAATGGACTACATGAGTCACCGGTTAACCAGGTCTTGGTAGAAGAATGTTTAGAGGGCTGGAAAGAATTTGAAATGGAAGTAGTAAGAGATAAAAATGATAATTGTATAATAATATGTTCGATTGAAAATCTTGACCCTATGGGAATTCATACTGGAGACTCTGTAACTATAGCTCCAGCTTTAACTCTTACAGATAAAGAGTACCAGGTAATGAGAAACGCATCGATAGCTTGTTTAAGAAAAATAGGGGTAGAAACTGGAGGTTCAAATGTTCAATTCGCAATAAATCCTAAAGATGGAAGAATGGTTATTATAGAGATGAATCCAAGAGTTTCTAGATCTTCTGCTTTGGCATCAAAAGCTACTGGATTTCCAATTGCTAAAGTGGCTGCAAAACTTGCTATAGGTTATACTTTAGATGAATTAAAAAATGAGATTACTAAAATTACTCCAGCTTCTTTTGAGCCAACAATAGACTACGTTGTAACTAAAATTCCTAGATTTACCTTTGAAAAATTTTCAACTTCTAATGCAGTTTTAGGCACATCCATGAAATCAGTCGGTGAAGCTATGGCAATAGGAAGAAACTTTAAAGAGTCCTTACAAAAAGCTTTGGTTTCTCTTGAAACTGGTTTTTCAGGTATAGACCAAATATTTAATTTAAAAGTCAAACAAATTGAAAAAAAACTCGCAGAAAATATACCTAATAAAATCTTGCTAATTGGTGAGGCTTTTAGAAAAAAAATCAACATTAAAAAGATACAAAAACTTTCGAAAATTGATAATTGGTTTTTAAATCAAATAAAAGAAATAGTTGATAAAGAAAATGAGATAAAAAAAAACGGTTTACCAAAAACGCACAATGAATTTAATTATATAAAATCAATAGGATTCTCAGATAAAAAACTTTCTGAATTAGTAAATACCTCAGAGGATAATGTAAGAAAAATAAGATCAAAATTAAAAATTTTTCCTGTTTATAAAAAAGTAGATACTTGTGCCTCAGAATTTAAATCATTTACTCCATACATGTATTCTACTTATCAAAGAAATTTTTCTGTTAATTCTGAGTGTGAGGCAGACCCATCTAGTAGAAAAAAAATTATTATTCTTGGTGGTGGGCCTAATAGAATTGGACAAGGTATTGAATTTGATTACTGTTGTTGTCAAGCTAGTTTTGCTTTGAAAAAAGCTGGTTATGAAACAATAATGGTTAATTGTAATCCTGAAACTGTTTCAACAGATTATGATACAAGTGACAGGCTATATTTTGAGCCATTAATAGAAGAATTTGTTTTTAACATTATTAAAAGAGAAAAAGTTAAAGGGAGTTTGGTAGGTATCATAACTCAATTTGGTGGACAGACACCTATTAAATTGGCCAAGTTTTTACATGAAAATAAACTTCCAATATTAGGAACTCAATTTACCTCAATCGATTTAGCTGAAGATAGAGATAGGTTTAGAAATCTTTTAAATAAATTAAAACTTAAACAAGCTAAAAGTGGAATAGCAAAAACATTTTCACAGGCATTAAAAATAGCTGAAAAAATTGGATTGCCCCTAATGGTTAGACCTTCCTATGTTTTAGGAGGTAGAGCAATGGAAATTGTACATGAAAAAAAACAACTTAAGAATTTTGTACAAGAAGCATTTAAGGCGGCAGAAAAAAATCCAATTTTAATTGACAAATTTATTGATAATGCAATGGAAGTAGATGTTGATGCGCTGTCAGATGGCAAACAAGTATTTGTTGCAGGGATTATGCAGCATATTGAGGAAGCAGGAATTCATTCCGGTGACTCGGCTTGCAGTTTACCTCCGGTTTCTATCAAACCTTTTTTGATTAAAGAAATTGAGAGCCAAACTAAAAAATTGGCTCTTGCACTAAAGGTAAAGGGTTTTATGAATGTTCAATTTGCAATTAAGAACGATGAAATTTTTGTTATAGAAGTTAACCCTAGGGCTAGTAGAACTGTTCCATTTGTATCAAAAGCAAAAAATATTCCATTAGCCAAAATTGCCTCTAGGGTAATGGCGGGTGAAAAATTATCTAAATTTAATTTAAGAAGTAAATCAAAAAAAATGTTTGCGGTAAAAGAGGCGGTATTCCCATTTAATAAATTTCCTAATAGTGATCTTTTGCTAGGTCCAGAGATGAAATCAACAGGGGAAGTAATGGGTTTCGATGAAAATTTTGGTATGGCTTTTGCTAAAAGCCAAATGGCAGCTTCTAACTCGCTTCCTACAAATGGATTAGCATTTATATCACTTAAAAACAGTCATAAAAATGAGGGAGTAGATTTAGCAAAACAATTAAATAAGCTTAACTTTAAACTTTGCGGTACCGGAGGAACAGCTGAATATATTAATAAGCATGGAATTAAATGTAAAAAAATAAATAAAGTCAATCAAGGGTCACCCCATATTGTCGATGTCCTAAATGCAAAAAAAATTGCTCTAGTAATTAATACTGGTGGAGGTAATAGTGAAAAACAGCTTAACGATGCTTTAGCATTAAGAAGAGCAACTTTAGCAAATAAAGTCCCTTATTGTACAAACATGTCGACAGCAAAGGTTTGTATTGAAGGCATTAAGTCTCTAAAAAATAAAAAAATTAAAGTAACTTCTCTGCAAGATCTTTAAAATTTTATTTTACTTTCCAGTCAGTCTCAAAAGTAACGTAATTAATTTGAATACATCTACGCTCCTTTTTTATCTCTTTTTTTTCCATACCGTGCCAAGAGTTTGGTCCACTGGTAAAGAAATATCCATAATTATGTTTATACGGGACTGTCTTAACTTTAGTTAATTTAGTATCGTAGAAATCTGTTCCTAAGTTTTCAGATTCGTTATGAAGGTTAATAAAAATAATTGAAGACATTAATTTTTCTTTAATATCACAGTGAGGTTTAAGCCAAAAACCTTCTCTATCACAAATAACTTCCAGTCTGACGAAAGAGTTACTTAAATCTTTTCCTATTAAACTGCCAATTTTGTTGTAAACTTTAGGGGATCTTAGCTCCTCAATAAAACTTTTAAGGTGTGGAAATTGATTTGCATTTTCTTCAGTCACATAGCATCTTATTTTTTTTGCCTTTCCTCCGTCTTTGATGCCTGAACGAAAAGCACCATCTCCGCCGTCAAGTGCTCTAGTACCGTCGTAGTTTAAATTTTCTTTTTTAGGGTCGGCAATATTTGCATTACTAATTTCCTCGATAGCCTCTTTAGTTAATGGTTGATTAATTTCAAAGTGTTTAAACGGATCGTTAAACGATTTAGTTCTACTTTCTAATGACTTAAATAATTCCATTTTTTTTTATCTTTTCGTTAATTAAAGGCGAAATTCTGTTTACCTCGTCAAGTTTGCTATATGACCATAAATCAATTTTATCTGTCAAATCTTTTATTATATTTAATTGTTTAAATTGGGAAAAAAATTTTTGGAATCTTAAATTATTCTTACTTGAGTTCATTTGTGCCACATAAATTGGTTTTCCGGTAATTGCAGCTTCAGAAATCATGGACGTAGAGTCGCAAGTTACAACAATATAATCTGAAATTGAAAGCGCAGATAGATAAGCATTTTTATCTACATTTTTTACAACCATATGATCGTGGCCAAAAGAATTAAAAGCTTTTTTAATTATATCTGATGGAGTCCTATAAGAAGGAATTACAACTAATTTGTATTTATCCATAGTAAAAATAGACTTTATTTTGTTAAATAAAAAATCAATCTCCTTTTCTGAATAAGCATAATATTTATTCGGCCCACCAATAATAAAAGCAATTATTTTTTTATTTTCTTTATCAATCTTTAAATAATTGTTTTCTTTTGAAATTTCTTTTTCAGAAAGATAATGAATTGCTCCGGTTGTTTTTATTACGTTATTACCTGTTATATTATCATGTTCAGGACAAACGATTAAATCAAATTTATCTAATGAAACTTTTGGATTTTGAATATGAATTGTAAAGATTTTTTCTTTATACTTTTTTTTTAAAGCTAAAGAAGGGATTACACTTTTTCTTCCACAAGAAATAATTACTTTCGAATCGAATATAAATTGATTCTCTAGAACGCTCATAGATATAGGTGTAAGAGATGGTGGTATAAAATTCCAAAACTTTTTAAGTTTAATTTCTTGATGTTTATAGTTTAAATTCAAAGCTTTTGCTAAGCCTTCGACCTGACTAACCATACCGTGCATACCTTGCGTTAAAAGGAGTGCTTTTAATTTTGACATTTGTTA
Organism: uncultured Pelagibacteraceae bacterium; assembly: GCA_902582155.1. Classification (GTDB taxonomy): domain Bacteria; phylum Pseudomonadota; class Alphaproteobacteria; order Pelagibacterales; family Pelagibacteraceae; genus Pelagilacustribacter. Next base: position 31,700 of record CACHRI010000008.1, on the reverse strand, counting down.
CTATATACCTTCATTAGAATGAATAATAAATCACCTAAACATACAAAAGTGTTGATTCTTGGATCTGGACCAGCAGGCTACACGGCAGCGATATATGCTGCTAGAGCCCTTCTTAAACCTATATTGGTTTTTGGGTCTGAGCCGGGTGGGCAACTTACGACAACAACAGATGTTGAGAATTTTCCTGGTTTTGCAAAAGTAATTCAAGGACCATGGTTGATGGAAGAAATGAAAGGCCAAGCTCAAGCTGTAGGTACCGAGATGATTCAAGATCATATTAAAAAAGTTGATCTTTCAAAAAAGCCTTTTTCAGCTCATGGCGACAGTGGTCAAGTTTATACTGCAGATAGTATTATTATTTCCACAGGCGCTCAAGCAAGATGGTTAAATTTAGAGTCTGAGCAAAAATTTAGGGGATTTGGAGTATCTGCATGTGCAACATGTGATGGTTTTTTCTTTAAAGAAAAAGAAGTTGCAGTTGTTGGGGGTGGAAACGCTGCAGTAGAGGAAGCAATGTTTTTAACTAAATTTGCCTCTAAAGTTCATTTAATACATAGAAGAAATGAATTAAGAGCAGAAAAATTATTACAAGAAAAGCTTAAAGCCAACAAAAAAATTCAAATTATTTGGGATAGTATCGTTGAAGAAGTTATGGGAACAAACGAACCCAAAGGAGTTAATGGAATTAGAATAAAAAATGTCAAAACTGATAAAACATCTGAGCTCAAAGTTGATGGTTTATTTATAGCAATAGGTCACGACCCAGCTACGGCTTTATTTAAAGATCAATTAAAAATGGATAAAGAAGGTTATTTGATTACTAAACCAGACTCAACTATTACAAATATACCAGGAGTATTTGCTGCTGGAGATGTGAAAGATAAAATTTTTAGGCAAGCAGTAACTGCTGCTGGAATGGGTTGTATGGCTGCACTAGAAGCTGAAAAGCATTTATCTAATAAATAAAGTGAAAAATAATTTACATGTATTTTTAGGTTCTACTGTTGCTGATGCAGCTGCAAGACCCTTACATTGGGTATATAATCAAAAAAAATTACTGAATTATATTAGGGGAAAAAAAGATTTTACTTTTTTAAAAAAAAATAAAAGCCCTTTCTATAGCATTAAAACTGGTAAAGTTTCTGGTTATAATGATATTGGTCAAGTCATGTTCAAAACATTAATTGAGGGACAAACAAATATTGAGAGTAGATTTAAAAAAAATATTATTAAAAATTTTGGCCCTGGAAGCATGTATTGGAAAAATTATAATCTAAGAGCAAAATATAGAAAAGTTAAAGACTGGCGCGGAATAATTAAAGGTCCTTGGATACATCAAAATATAATCGAAACAGTTCAAAATATTAAAAGAGGAAAAAAATTAACAGGAGGAAAAAAAGTAAATGAGTCAGATGGTTTCTGTGCAGCACTACCTTACTTTTTATATGGTTATAGCTTTAAAAATCTTAAAAAAATTATTTCGCTAGTCACAGTTTCAAAAATTAGTCTAAGGTATGCTTTAGCTAAATTTCTTTTAATAGATTTAGCTCTTAAAGGTTCAAAAGATCCTATAAAAGAATTTACTTTAAAATATAAAAATAAATCATATTTTAAAAATATTGTTAAGAACATAAATAAAATAAAACGATTGAGAAAAAAATCTCATCCTCAAGTAGTAAAAAAACTTGGAATGGCTTGTAGTTATCCCGGTACTTTTGAGAGTTCTATTCACTCTATTTTAACCTCTTCTAATTATAAAAGTGCCATTTTAAAAACAATTAAAGCAGGAGGATGTAACTGTTCTAGAGTAAACTTTATTGGTGCATATTATGCAGCATTAAAAGGAGTGAGATCTATTCCAAATTCGTGGGTAAAAAAAACAGATGCAGCTAAAAAAATTTTGAAACAAAATTAGTTATTTAAGCTATCACAAAAATCTTTAATTCTTGTTATGGCTTTCTTTAAATTTTCCATAGAAGTTGCATATGATATTCTAAAATAACCATCCAATCCAAAGGCTGATCCTTGAACAACAGCAACCATAGATTTTTCTAATAATTTTTGAACAAATTCAGTATCAGTTTTAAGTTTAGTTTTTTTATTTAAGAGCCCTTTGCAGCTTGGAAAAACGTAAAAAGCTCCGTTTGGAGTTAAACAATTGATCCCTTTTATACTATTTAAACTGCTCACAACAAAATCTCTTCGCTCTTTGAAGGCTTCTGCTCTTTCTTTGATAAAATTTTGTTGCCCATTTAATGCCTCCACCGCTGCTGCCTGGCTGATAGATGAAGGATTTGAAGTAGATTGAGATTGTATTTTTCTAATTGCATTAATTATTTCTTTAGGACCTGCAGCATAACCAATTCTCCAACCTGTCATGGCGTAAGACTTACTTACTCCATTCATGGTCAAAGTTCTCTCTTTAAGTTTTGAAATTTGAGCAATTGTAAAAAAATTAAAACCTTCGTATCTAATATGTTCATAAATATCGTCACTTAGAATAAAAATTTTTTTATGTTTAAGTAATATTTTTGATAAATCCTCTATTTCTTTTTTTGTGTACCCTGCTCCAGTTGGATTAGATGGAGAGTTTAAAATAAGCCATTTTGTTTTTTTAGATATTGCTTTTTCTAATTTTTTTGCTGAAAGTTTAAAGCCGTCTTTTTCCTCACACTTTATAATCTTAGGAGTACCACCAGCTAACAAAACCATATCAGGATAAGAAACCCAAAAAGGTGCAGGTATAATTACCTCATCTCCTTTATTCAATGTTGCCATGAAGGTGTTGTATATAACTTGTTTGCCCCCAGTTCCGACTGTAATTTGGTCAGTTGTATAATTTAAATTATTCTCTCTTTTAAATTTTTCAACAATTGCTTTTTTTAAGTCTGGGGTCCCATCAACTGCTGTGTACTTGGTATCACCTTTTTTGATAGCTTCTATAGCGGCTTCTTTAACATTGTCTGGGGTGTCAAAATCTGGCTCTCCAGCACCTAATCCTATAACATCCTTCCCGCTTGCCCGCATTTCCCTAGCTTTTGTAGTAACTGCAATGGTAGGCGACGGTTTTATACGTTTTAAATTGTTGGAAATTATGCTCATTGAATTTTATAATGTTTTTTTTAATTATTAATATCACAGAATGCAAAATACGTATCAAGAAAAAATATTAGATTTAGAAAATACTAACAACTCTATAAATAAAAAATTAGAGGGAGGTATTAAATTTAAAATAAAAAGTAATTTTCAACCTGCTGGAGATCAGCCTCAAGCTATCAAAAAACTGATTGCTAATCTTAAAGGTCAAAAGAACGAACAAGTCTTACTTGGTGTTACAGGCTCTGGAAAAACTTTCACGATGGCAAAAGTCATTGAAGCATCTAACAGACCAGCTTTAGTTCTTGCTCCAAACAAAACGTTGGCTGCACAGCTTTATGGGGAATTTAAAAATTTTTTTCCTAACAATGCAGTTGAATATTTTGTGTCTTATTATGACTATTACACACCAGAAGCTTATGTTCCAAGATCTGACACTTACATAGAAAAAGAGGCATCTATTAATGAACAAATTGATAGGATGAGGCACTCAGCGACTAGATCTCTTTTAGAAAGAGATGATGTAATAATTGTTGCAAGTGTTTCATGTATTTACGGTCTTGGATCTGTAGAGGCTTATTCAAAAATGACTATAACTCTTAAAAAAAACTATGAATATGACAGAGATCAGTTAATTAGGGCATTTATTAACTTGCAATATAAAAGAAATGATCAAAATTTTTTTAGAGGAACATTTAGAGTAAGGGGAGAAAATTTAGAAATATTTCCATCACACTTGGAAGATAGAGCTTGGAGATTAAGTTTAAATTTAAATAAATTAGAAAAAATTGAAGAATTTGATCCTTTAACTGGAGATAAGACTAATGATTTTTCAATTATTAAAATTTACGCTAACAGTCACTATATTACTCCTAAACCAACAATCGATCAGGCTATCCAAGAGATTAAAAAAGAACTAGAGGTCACTTTAAAAAAACACCAAGATAACAACAAATTATTAGAGGCGCAAAGATTAAGAGAGAGGACAAAATTTGATTTAGAAATGATTGAAGCTACAGGTACTTGTGCTGGAATCGAAAATTACTCACGATTTTTGTCTGGAAGAAAACCTGGAGAGCCTCCCCCAACATTATTTGAATACTTTCCTGATAATACAATTATTTTTGTTGATGAAAGTCACGTAACTGTGCCACAGCTTAACGGAATGTACAAAGGTGACAGAACCAGAAAAAGCACATTAGCTGAATATGGTTTTAGGCTTCCATCATGTATGGACAATAGACCTTTAAAATTTGAAGAATGGGATTTAATGAGAACTCAAACAATATTCGTATCTGCTACGCCTGGACCATGGGAATTGAAGCAAACAAAGAATGAATTTATAGATCAAATTATCCGTCCTACAGGTTTGATAGATCCACCAGTAGAAATAAGGCCAGCAAAAACTCAGGTGGACGATTTAATGCACGAAGCAAAAGGAATCGTAAAAAAAGGTTTCAGAATTTTAGCTACAACGTTAACAAAAAAAATGGCTGAAGATTTAACTGAGTATCTTCATGAAAATGGATTGAAAGTACGATATATGCACTCTGACATCGATACACTGGAGAGAATAGAAATTATAAGAGATTTGAGAATGGGTGTATTCGATATCTTAGTTGGAATAAATTTATTAAGAGAGGGACTGGATATTCCTGAATGTGCACTGGTCGCAATACTTGATGCAGACAAAGAGGGCTTCTTAAGATCAGAAACATCTTTAATTCAAACTATAGGAAGAGCTGCTAGAAATGTAGATGGAAAAGTAATTTTATACGCAGACAAAGTTACAAAAAGCATAGATAAGGCTATCAAAGAAACTGATAGAAGAAGAAATAAGCAATTACAATATAACAAAAAAAATAAAATTACAGCAGAGTCAGTTAAAAAAGAAATAAGTGATATTTTAGAGTCAGTTTATGAGAAAGACTACGTTAAAATAAGCGAAGGTTCAAACGTTGGTGGAAATCTCAAGAAACATTTGAAAGCTCTTAATAGAAAAATGAAAGAGTCTGCCGCTAATTTAGAGTTTGAAGAAGCTGCTAAAATTCGTGATGAAATAAGGAAATTGGAAGCAAGTGAGCTAGAGATATCTTTAAATCCAAAAATAAACCAGTACAAATTAAAAAATAAAGTATACCCTAAAGGTAGATCAACAATGGGAATGCCGGGTACTAAGCCTAGAAAAGCAATAAAAAAATGGAAGCCAAAAAGATAATCATTACGGGTGGTGCAACAAGAATTGGAGCTGCTATTGCGAAAAGCTTAGCAGGGTATGATATAAATATTACAATCCATTATAATAAATCGTTAAATTTAGCCAATAAATTAAAAAAAGAATTAGAAGATTTAGGAAGCAATGTATTTTTAATTAAGGCCAACTTAAATAATTCTAATCAAGTAAGAAAATTAATAAAAGATGGATTTAATAAAATGAAAGGTTTGGACTGCCTTATTAACAATGCTTCAGTTTTCGAAAATGACAACCTCAATAACCTTAATGATAAAAGTTTTTCAAAACACATGAATGTTAATTTAAAAGCCCCAGCCTTATTAACTCAAAATTTTAAAAAATATGTAAAAAAAAACAATGGAATTATCATTAATATTATCGATCAAAGAATTGAAAAATTAACACCTTTTTTTCTATCTTACACTTTGAGTAAATCGGCTTTAGGAACACTTACTATAACTTCAGCCATGAAATTAGCGCCAAATATTAGAGTGAATGCCATATCTCCAGGCCCAACACTTAGGAATAAAAGACAGTCAGAATCTCATTTTAAAAAACAGTGGAAATCGGTTTTATTAAAGAAGCAAGTTGATTTAGAAAACATAAATGAAACAGTAAAATTTCTTATAAAAAATGATAATATAACAGGAGAAATAATAAATGTTGATAGCGGCCAAAGACTTGCGTGGTTAACACCTGATATAATAAATATTAAAGAATGAAAATAATTAAATTTAAAGATAAAAAAAAGTATAAATATAAAAGAAAAGTAAATATTAAAAACTTAATACTAAAAATTTCAGTAGGTCTTCATGATTTCGAAAAAAAGAAGAGGCAGAGAGTAAGATTTAATATTGATATTTCAACTGACTCAAATATAAAGCCTGATAATAATAACTTGTCATCTATTTTAAACTACGAAGATACTATAAATAAAATAACGTATATTACAGAAAAGAAACACCATGAGCTTTTAGAAGACTTAGCAGAAAATATATTTGATATAATTTTTAAAAGTAAAATAGTAAAGAAAGTAAATCTTAAATTAGAGAAGTTAGATATTATTAAGAATACGGAGTCTGTGGGTATAGAGGTGTCAAAAAGTAAAGATGAATAATAATTTAGAATTAGGTAAGAAAATTATTAAAGAAAAAATTCCACTTATACCAAAAAATCCAGGTATTTATAGAATGATAAGTGTCTCTGGAGAAATTTTATATATTGGAAAGGCAAAAAATATTCCTAATAGACTTAAAAGTTACGTTTCCGATACAAACTTACCAATAAGAACTGAGAGAATGCTTTCTCTAACACATAACCTTGAAGTAACTACTACTAATAATGAAAGTGAGGCTCTCCTTCTAGAAGCTAACCTTATTAAAAAACATAAGCCAAGATTTAATATTTTGTTGAGAGACGATAAATCGTTTCCATATATTTATATTGGTCACAAAGATAAGTGGCCTCAACTAACAAAACTTCGAGGAAAAAAATCTAGAAATGGTTATTACTTTGGACCTTTCGCATCGATAGGTTCTGCGAATTGGACAATAAAAATTTTGCAGAAGATTTTTCAAATACGAGTTTGTGATGACACTGTATTTAAAAATAGAGAAAGACCATGTATTTTATATCAAATAAAAAGATGTTCTGGTCCTTGTGTCGGTCACATTGAAGAGACTCAGTATAAAAAAACAGTATCAGATGCCATAGATTTTATTTCTGGAAAATCACGAAGAATACAAAAATCTTTATCAAAAGATATGGAGTTGGCGAGTAAAGAATTAGATTTTGAGAAAGCTGCAATTGCAAGAGATAGAATTAAAGCATTAACTCAAATTCAAACCTCGCAAAAAATAAATCAGACAAATTTAAATGAAGCAGATGTTGTAAGTATATATAAAGAGTCAGGAAAAACTTGCATACAAGTGTTCTTTTTTAGATCAAAACAGAACTGGGGAAATCAAGCATTCTATCCAAAGCACGATACTGATGATGATGTAAAAGAGATTATGACTTCTTTTTTGACGCAATTTTACGAAAATAAAGTTGTGCCAAGTATGATAATAACAAATACTGAGGTTCAAGATTTAGAACTTCTAGAAAATGCTTTTTCTCAAAAAGAAAAAAGAGATGTCTTAATAAAAAAAGCAAAAAGCAAAGATGAAATAAATATATCAAAATTAGCTGAAAAAAATGCTAAACAAGCTTTAACCCAAAAACTTTATCAAACTGAAAGTAATAACAATTTGATAGAAAGTTTAGCCAATAAGTTTGATTTGAATAATAATATTAATCTTATTGAAGTGTATGATAACAGTCATATTCAAGGCAGTGATTCCATTGGAGCTCTAATATGTTTTAGCAATGATGGTTTTATTAAAAAAAGGTATAGAAAATTTAATATTAAGAATGAAAAAGTAAAAAATGATGATTACGGTATGATGAAAGAAGTTTTGTTTAGAAGGTTTTCGAAAGCAATAAAAGAGAAATCTGGTTCTCTTTCCTTGCCAGAATTAATTTTAATAGATGGTGGTAAGGGTCAATATTCAGTGAGTAGAGAAGTATTAAATGAACTCGGCTTGCACGATTTGCCAGTATTGGCTGTTGCAAAAGGTAAAAATAGGAATGCAGGTGAAGAAAAAATATACCATGAAAATAAAGAATATATTTTAAAAAAAAATGATCCGTTGTTGTTTTTTATACAAAGATTACGGGATGAAGCTCACAGATTTGCAATTAGCACTCATAGGGCAAAAAGGAAAAAGGGATTGAGTAAATCTTTATTAGATCAAATTGATGGGATAGGAAAACAAAGAAAAAGATCTTTACTAAATCATTTTGGGTCAGCAAGATCAGTAGAATCTGCTAGCTTAGAAGATTTAAAATCTGTAGAAGGGATTGAAGAAAGTATTGCAAAGAAAATATATGATTACTTTCATGAATAAAAATGAAATTTAAAATTCCAAATACACTAACAATAGGAAGGATAATAATTGTTCCTGTATTTATATTTACTTTTTTTTTACCCGGTTTTTTTGGAGATTTAATCCCCTTTTTTCTTTTTGTCTTAGCAAGTTTCACAGATTATTTAGATGGACTTCTAGCGAGGCTATTTAAAGAGGAGTCCAAGTTAGGGGAATTATTAGATCCTATTGCTGACAAAATTTTGGTCTCCACCGCTCTTGTTTTACTCATAATGAATGGCACAATAAAAAATTTTGAGGTAATCGCAGCTATTATAATTATAACACGTGAAATTATAATTTCTGGTTTAAGAGAGTTCTTAGCTAAAGGAAGTATATCTATGCCCGTAACAAGTTTATCAAAACTAAAATCGTTTATACAAATGTTTGCAATTGCTGTTCTGTTAACAGGAGATTTTGGAAATAAAATTATAAACTTTCAAGACTATAATGCTCAGACTATTGGAATTATTCTTTTATGGCTATCAGCAGCAATAACTTTGTATACAGGTTATGGTTATATCGTAAAAGGGATAGATCATGCTTTGAGTGAGGATGACAAATCCTAAGCAGCAGATTTTTTCCTAACTATATTCTGATAACTATCACTTAAGTCTTTTATAAGGTTACAAACTTTAAAATCAAATTTATCAATTTTAGAAACAGGAGTTATTTCTGCAGCTGTCCCTGTCAGAAAGCACCCAACAAATTTTTCCATCTCTTCGGGAGCAATTTTTCTTTCATTAACTTTTATATTTTTTGATTTTGCTATTTCTATTACTGCTCTACGAGTAATGCCATCAAGAAAAGAGTCTGGTATGGGAGTATGTAGTTGACCGTCTTGAGATTTAAAAAAAATATTTGCACCTGTTGCTTCAGCAATATTTCCTTCAAAGTCTAGCATTAAAGAGTCCGTGAAACCCTGGGCTTCTGCTTCATGTTTGGATAATGTACAAATCATATAAAGTCCAGCGGCTTTAGTATCCCAAGGAATAGTATTAGGTGCTGGTCTTCTCCATTTTGAAATATTTAATTTAATTCCTTCAACTTTTAATTTTGGATCAAAGTATGATCCCCATTCCCAAGTTGCTATCGCAACATGTATTGTATTTTTTTGGGCTGATATAGCCATCATCTCACTTCCTCTCCATATAACTGGTCTTACATATCCATTTTTTACTTTTTGAATATTTACAATATTTTTACACGCTTCATTAATTTGTTTCTGAGTATAGGGAACTACAATGCCCATTCTTTTAGCTGAATAAAATAATCTTTCAGTATGTTCTTCTAATTTAAAGATTTCGCCGTCATAAACTCTCTCACCTTCAAAAACGCAGCTAGCATAATGTAGACCGTGATTTAAAACATGAATCTGAGCGTCTTGCCAGTTAACGGGTTTTCCGTTGAACCATATCTTACCAGATCTTTTATCATAAGGTATCATTTCCATAGAAAAAAATAATATATCTTTTTTTTTGTTATAAAAAAGTATATTTCTTAATAGAATAAGTCAATATAACTGACCAATTATGAAAGACTTACTTTATCTTAAAGACGATCAAATTAAAGATTTTATACAATTATTGTATTACGCTTATCGAGAAACATATTCTGACCCAAAAGAAATATTATCTAAAAGGTTTTTGGGGCCAGCTCATTTAAGAACTTTAAACCTGATAGAGAGTAATCCTGGTATAAGTTTAAGTGAACTAATATTTAAACTTAAAATTACAAAACAGAGCATTAATAGGGTAATTAGAGATTTAATAAGTGCTAAAATGATTAAGCAATTGAAGGATAATTCTGACACAAGAAAAAAGAAATTATATCTTGATAAAGAAGGAAAAATTTTTTTTGAAATAGTATATAAAAAACAAAAAACGAGAATTTTCAATGCTCTTAAAAGTTCAGAGCCTGAGTCCGTAATTAAATTTAAAGAGGTATTAAAAAAAATAATAAATGGAAAATAAAATACATATTTTAGTTGTTGATGATGATGATAGAATAAGAGCTCTACTTAAAGAGTATCTTAATGATAATAACTTTATCGTTTCGACGGCACATAACGCAGATGATGCAAAAAATAAATTAAAACATTTTAAATTAGATCTTATTGTCTTAGATGTTATGATGCCTGGACAAAATGGATATGATTTAACTAAAGAAATTAAGGCAAAAAATACGACTCCAATAATACTCCTTACAGCAAAAGGAGAAGTTGAAAGCAGAATAAAAGGTCTAGAACTAGGAGCGGATGATTACATTGGAAAACCTTTTGAGCCAAAAGAATTATTATTAAGAATAAAAAATATTGTTTCTAAAAATACAAGAATTGATATTAAAAAGAAATATTCAGTCGGAAATGCTATAATTGATCTAAATAAAATGTTCGTCAAACTTGGGAATAATCAAAAAAAAATTAATGCAGCTGAAAAGAAAATTTTAATGGAAATGTTATCCAATCCAGGAAAAACGTATACTAGAAATAAAATAGGTGAGTTGTCTGGTATTAATCAAGAAAGATCTATCGATGTGATGATAACACGTTTACGTCAAAAAATTGAAATTGACCCAAAAAATCCGAAATATTTACAAACTATAAGAGGCTCTGGTTATGTTCTCTGGATTGAATAAATTTTTAAAAAAATTTTTGCCTAAAGGTCTATTCTATAGATCTTTAATAATAGTTGCGGCACCTACAATTCTGTTACAACTTATTGTCACTGTAGTCTTTTTCGACAGCATTTGGATTAAAGCTAATAAAGGAATGACAAGATCTTTGGTAGGAGAAATAAAAACATTAAGTGATGTTTACAATACAGATAATATTGATCAAATTAATTATTTAACAGAAATATACAAAAAAAATTTTAATTTTGTCATTAACTCTATAGATGAAAATTTTCCAGACGAAATTTTTGAAAGGAGATTTAGTCCGATGGATAGATCTTTAAGAAGAGAACTTAAATCAACTTTTGGAAATAATAATTATTGGCTAAATACAATTAATTATCTTGATATAGTTGAAGTCAGGATTAGATCTGGTGAAAAAAATTTACAGTTTTTTTTTCCAAAAGACAGGATCGCCACCTCTTCCGTTAGGCTATTTGTTTTATGGATTACACTGCCCTCGATAATTCTAATTCTTATAGCTATTCTTTTTTTAAAAAATCAAACTAGGCCATTAACAAATCTTGCTAAAGCAGCGCAAAGATTTGGGAAAGGTGATTATATAAATGAATTTCGACCATCTGGAGCTAGAGAAATAAGAAATGCAGCTTATGAATTTGATAGAATGGCTAAACGAATAAATAGACATCTTAATCAGCGATCAGAGATGTTGTCAGGAATTAGTCATGATTTAAGAACTCCATTAACTAGATTAAAGCTTCAATTGGCAATGATTAATGACGAAAAAATTTCTAGTAGCATGTCCAAAGATATAGATGAGATGGAAAATATGCTTAACGACTATTTACAATTTGCAAAATCTCAAGCCAAGGAAAGTACTGAAAAACTCAATTTAGAGGATATATTTAAAATTATAAAAAATAAAAGAGAAAATTTAAAATTAGAAATTAAAATGGATGACGAAATTTCCATATATGGCAGAAAAAATGCCTTGGAAAGATGTTTTTCAAATATAATTAATAATGGTCTAGTTTATGGAAAAAAAGTAAGAGTGACTGTGCAAAAAAGTTCCAACAGAGCAATAATAATTTTTGAGGATGACGGTCCTGGGATACCTGTTGAACAACATAGAAATGTTTTTAAGCCTTTTTTTAGGTTAGACCAGAGTCGTAGTTTAAATAAATCTGGAGTTGGTTTAGGTTTAGCTATTGTGGAAGATATTGTTAATTCACATGGTGGAAATATACTACTCTCATCAAGTCAAATGGGCGGATTATTAGTTAAGATTTCTTTGCCCTTTTAATTTTTTTTAATTTTTTAATTTCAAGATCTTGTTTTTCAACAAGTTTTTTCATTACTTCGAACTCTTCTCTGGAAACAAGGTTTAATTGGCTCAAAATGTTGTCTTTTTTAAATTTTAAATTAGTTTCAAACTCTTTTTTAACATCGTTGACTGTTAAAATTCCAGCTTCCAACAAACTTGATATAGTTTTTAATATTTTTTCTTTATCTGTCACACCATATCTTATTTGATAAAAAAAAATATTTCAATTATGTTATTAGGCTTATAATGTATATTCATAATTTAAATCCAATTATTTTCGATTTTGGTTTACTATCTTTAAGATGGTATTCTTTAGCTTATCTGATTGGTATAATTTTTGGATGGTGGTATGGAAAAAAGGTTATTTCAAAAATAAATAAATATTTAGATAGAAACTTAAAACTAGAATTATTTGATGATTATATAACATATATAATTATAGCTATAATTTTAGGCGGTAGACTAGGATATGTTCTATTTTACAATTTAAATTACTTCATCAAAAATCCAATTGAAATATTTTTCATTTGGAATGGAGGTATGTCATTTCATGGTGCTCTAATAGGAATAATAATATCTACAATAATTTTTTCTAGAAAATTTAATTTCGATAAACTTATTCTATTAGATATAGTGGCCTACGTTGCCCCAGTGGGTATATTTTTTGGTAGAATAGCGAATTTTATTAATGGGGAACTTTTTGGAAAACCAACCAATTTGCCATGGAATGTTGTTTTCCCTAATGTTGATAATCAAGGGAGACATCCGTCTCAAATTTATGAAGCATTACTAGAGGGTGTTTTATTATTTATAATCTTAAACTTTATTATAAAACGTATTCCTTATAAGCGAGGTGAGTGTTCATCTTTATTTTTAATATATTACTCAATATTTAGAATTTTATCTGAATTTTTTCGTGAGCCAGACTTACAGGTTGGGTATATTTTAAACGTTTTAAGCATGGGATCTATTTTAAGTTTATTTATGTTAACCTTTGGAATTATAATGTATTTGAAAATAAAATGACCAGAGAGAAAATGCAATCAATTGAAAGTTTCATTGAAAGCGCTCTTTATGACAAAAATTCTGGTTATTATTCCAAAAATAATCCTTTTGGCAACAAAGGAGATTTTGTAACTGCTCCATTAATTTCTCCGTTATTCTCTGAAATGATTGCAATATGGATAATCTCATTTTGGATAAATATTGGAAAACCAAAAAATTTTTCCTTTGTAGAACTAGGGCCCGGGAATGGTAAATTTTGTAAAAATTTTTGTAAAGTCTTAGAGAATTTTCCTGAATTAAAAAAATCTATTAAAATTTATCTTTTAGAAAAAAGTGAAAAGTTAATTATGATACAAAAAAAATTAATAGAAAATAACAATGTGATTTGGATAAAAAAATTAAATGAAATTAGAGAAGGACCAATACTTTTTTTTGGCAATGAGTTTTTTGATGCTATTCCAATAAAACAATTTGAAATTAAAAAATTTAAAGTATGTGAAAAATTTATTAAATTCAAAAATAATAAGTTTGAAAAATTTATTTATAAAAAGATAACAAAAAAAACACGTAAAAACTTAAATAATTACAATTTAATTAGGAAGAACGGTGTAATTGAATTTCCAGAGCAGGGTTTACATATTTTGGACATGATAATTAAAAAAATAAAAAAAAATAATGGCGGAGTACTTATAGTAGATTATGGTTATTTAAAATCAGAGGGAAAAGATACGTTGCAATCAATTAGAGCACATAAAAAAAATATCTATTATGAAAACAAAGGAAAAGCAGATATTACAAGTCTAGTCAACTTTGGTTTACTAAAAAAATATTTCAAAAACAAAAATTTTTTAGTAAGTAAAATCGTAAACCAAGGTTTTTTTTTAAAAAGATTGGGCATTATGGAAAGAGCTAATATTTTAAGTAGTAAAATGAGTTTTAAGGAAAAGTCAGATTTATATTATAGGTTGGAAAGACTTTTAAGTGCAAACAAAATGGGGAGTCTTTTTAAGGTAATTTTCGCCTCTTCAAAAAAAATTAATTTCAAACTTGGTTTTAAATAATGTTTTATTCAAAAAATCTTAAAAAATTTAAAAATATTAATCACTGTTTTTTTTCAAGAAAAGGGGGTTATTCCAAAGGAATTTACAAAGGATTAAACTGCGGCCGAGGATCTATGGATAAAAAAAAGAATGTAGAAAAAAATTTATCTTATGTTTCAAAAAAAATGAACCTAAAAAAAGGAAAGTTAGCTTTAATGTACCAAACACATAGTAATAAAGTTATTGAAATTACTAAAAAAAATATGAACTTAAAAAAATTTAAATGTGACGCTATATTAACAAAGTTAAAAGGCATAGGTTTAGGAGTAGTAACTGCAGATTGTGTGCCGATCATACTTTTTGATAAAAAAAATCAAATAATTGGTTGTATTCATGCAGGTTGGAAAGGTGCTTTCTTTGGAATAATTGAAAATACAATTAAAAAATTTAGGCAACTTAATTCAAAAAATCAGATTTTTGCCTCTATAGGGCCGTGTATTGGAAAAAGGAGTTATGAGGTTGACATTAATTTTTACAAAAAATTTGTTTCCAGATTTAAAAAAAACTCAATTTATTTTAAAGAGAAAGGTAAAAAGAAAAAATTATTTAATCTTAGGAAATATGTTAATGATAAATTACGAAAGTTAAATGTAAAAATTGATCACATAAATCATGACACGCTAAAAGAGAGTTTAAATTTCTACAGTTATCGAAGATCTCAAATTTTAGGTGAAAATGATTATGGGAGATGTATTTCGGTAATAAGCATGTCTAACTTTAGCCAAAATTAATAACTATATTAACAATTGTTAAAGCTCTTATAAATAATAAAATCTTCAACAACAACTGGAAAAGGATACAAAATAATTGTATAAGTAATTACATTTCATGAAAATTTTATCTGGAACAAGCAATCTTAAACTCAGTAAAGAAATTTCAAAATTACTTAGGCTTAAACTGGTTAATACTAACATAAAAAGATTTTCAGACGGGGAAATCTATATTGAAATTAACGAAAATATAAGGGGCAATAGTGTATTTGTTATTCAGTCAACTTCTAATCCGGCAAATGATAACCTGATGGAATTGTTGCTTTGTATAGACGCTCTTAGAAGATCCTCAGCAAAAAATATTACAGCTGTTATCCCTTATTATGGATATGCTAGACAAGATAGGAAGGTTGTACCAAGAACTTCTATTTCAGCAAAAGTTGTTGCAAATTTAATAACTAACGCCGGTGCGAGTAGAGTGGTTACTGTTGACTTGCACGCAGGGCAGATACAAGGATTTTTTGATATGCCTGTCGACAATCTTTTTACTACACCTCTGTTTGCGAGATATATTAAAAGAAAACTTAAGAGTAAAAAATTAATATGTGTATCACCAGATGTAGGTGGAGTTCAAAGAACAAGAGGTTTAGCGACAAAAATTAAAGCTGATTTAGCAATTATAGATAAAAGAAGACCTAGGCCGGGTAAATCACAAGTAATGAACATTATTGGAGATGTAAAAGGCAAAACTTGTATAATAGTAGATGATATTATCGACAGCGGAGGCACTATTATAAATGCCGTTGATGCTTTAAAAAAAAATGGTGCAACAGAAGTATATGTCTTTATTACTCATGCTGTTTTAAGTGGTGATGCAGCAAATAAAATTAAAAAATCTAAAATTAAAAAATTAGTAATAACAGATACAATAGATAACTATCAAAAAATTAAAAATAACAACAAAATTGAGGTATTATCCATATCTTCTTTAATGGCAGAAGCTATTAAAAGAATTTCAAACTCTACTTCGGTGTCAGATTTATTCAATTAACACTTGTTTTATTTTCAAAGTTGAGTTAAATAGCCTCTCAAAATATTATAATTATGATTAATATTAAAGCTAACAAAAGAGATAAATCTACAACTGGTTATACGAATAAGCTAAGGCTTGAAGGTTTTATTCCTGCTATATTGTATGGTGGCAAAGAAGAAAACGAAAAAATTTCTATTGCTAAAAAAGATTTAAAAAATTTTATACAAAAAGAGTCTTTTTTGTCTACAGTATTTGAAATTGATTTAAATGGAAAAAAAGAAAAAGTCCTGCCACGAGATGTTGCATATCATGTAACAACAAATGAACCAATTCACTTAGATTTAATGAGAATAGTTTCTGGAGCGAAGATAGTTATTGAAATACCAGTTAAATTTAAAAATAACGATGACTCTCCTGGACTGAAAAGAGGTGGTGTTTTAAATATAGTAAGACGTAAAGTAGAATTAAGATGTCCAGCGGATAATATTCCTGAAGACATTACTATTGATTTAGCGGGCACTGATATAGGAACTAGCATAAAGATATCTTCGGTGAAATTACCAGAAAATGTTATACCAGTAATTACTGACAGAGACTTTGTAATAGCCACAGTGGCTGCGCCAACAGTAATAAAAGAACCTGAAAAACCTGCTGAGGGAGATGTAGCAGAGGGAGCTGAAGGAGAAACTGCAGCTGAAGGTGCTGAAGCAGCTACAGAGGCAGCTGGTAAAGACGGTGAGACTGCAAAAAAAGATGATAAAGGCAAAGAAGCATCGGGAGATAAAAAACCTACCGATAAAAAACCTGCTGAGAAAAAACCTGTTGAGAAAAAATAATTAAATATGCTTTTACTTGTTGGATTAGGAAACCCTGGACCCGATAGTGAGAATAATAGACATAATATTGGATTTAAAATAATTGATGCTATTAACTCACACTTCAAACTTTCAAAACAGAAACCTAAATTTAAAGGCCTATTAACTACTGGTAATATAGAGTCAAAAAAAGTTTATGCTATAAAACCATTAACTTTCATGAATAATTCTGGCACAGCTATAAAAGAATTAATAGACTACTTTAAGATCGATGCAAAAAATGTAATTGTTTTTCATGATGATCTTGATATCGACTTTGGTAAAGTAAAAGCCAAAATTGGGGGATCAAGTGCCGGGCATAACGGTATTAAATCAATAGACAAGTTTATAGGAACAGATTATTCACGTGTAAGAGTAGGTATTGGACACCCTAAGGAGAGAAAAAGTGTAAACAACCACGTACTTGATGATTTTAAAGAAGACGAAGAGGAGAAAATTAAAGAGATAACTGAAAGCATTGTCAAATTAGTTCCAACTCTAATTGACAAAAAAATTGATCTCTTCTCTAGCAAGGTAAATCAAAACCTAAATGGGATTTAAATGTGGAATTGTTGGTTTGCCCAACGTAGGTAAGTCTACTCTTTTTAACGCATTAACTTCTACAAAAAATGCCGAAGCAGCAAATTTTCCATTCTGTACTATAGATCCAAATGTTGGGGTGGTGGAAGTTCCAGATCATAGGCTTGACGAGTTAGCAAAATTATCTAATTCAAAAAAAAAAATATATACTAGTATTACTTTTGTTGATATTGCAGGGTTGGTAAAAGGTGCCTCAAAAGGTGAAGGTTTAGGAAATAAATTTTTATCCCACATAAGAGAAGTTGACGCAATAATTCACTTGGTGCGTTGTTTTGAAAAAGAAAATATTCAACATGTAAACAATAAAATTAACCCAGTTGAAGATTTTGAAACCATTAAAACAGAGATATTATTATCAGATATAGATACAATTCAAAAAAAAATGGAAAAATCAAAAAAAAAACTTCTAAGTGAAAAAGAAATAGAAATACTTAAAAAGTCTTTAGAATTACTAAACAAAGGTGAGGATTTAGATTTACAAGAGGGAAATAATAAAATTTTTTTAAATCGTTTGGGGCTACTTAGCATAAAGCCAAAAATTCTTGTTTGTAATGTTGATGAGTCATCATTAAATGAGGGAAATAGTTACACTAAAGAAATATTAAGAAAATACCCGAAAGAAAAAATTATAAATATATGTGCAGATATTGAAGACCAATTGTCTAGCTTAAATCAAGATGAAAAACTAAAATTTATGAAAGAAATTGGTTTAGAAAGAATGGGTATTAGCAAACTTATTAAAGAGGGCTATGATCTTTTAGATTTGGAAACATTTTTTACATCTGGCAAAGAAGAAAGTAGAGCTTGGACAGTGAAAAAAAATACTTGTGCACCAGATGCTGCTGGAATAATTCATTCAGATTTCAAAAAAAATTTTATAAGAGCTGAGACAGTGAACACGGAAGATTTTATAAAATTTGGCAGCATGGAAAAATGTAAAGAAAATGGAAAGCTAAGAATTGAAGGTAAAGACTATGTTGTGAAAGATGGTGATGTTTTATATTTTAGAGTTAACCCTTGACCATATTCTTTTCATACTTAAAAAAACTAAAATAGATAGTAAAGTTAAATACAATATAACTTTAACTCCAGTCTTGTGTCTGCTTTCTAATTCAGGTTCAGCAGCCCAACTTAAAAAAGTTGTTACATCTTTTGCCATTTGATCTACTGTAGCCTCAGTCCCATCTGAATAATCAACAAGTCCGTCGGATAGATTATTTGGCATTTTAATCTTGTTGCCTATCATGTACTTATTATAATACACACCTTCATCTAAAGTAACACCAGCAGGTGGGTCTTCATAACCTACTAAGACCGAATAAATATAATTGGCTCCACCTTTTCTAGCTTTTACTAGGACTGACATATCAGGTGGGTAAGCACCTCCATTTGCTGCAGCTGCAGCTTTAACATTTGGATAGGGATTTACAAATTTATCTGATGGTCTTCCTGGTCTTGTAAACATTTCTCCTTGATCATTTGGTCCATCAGTCACTTCAAAAGTAGATGCTATTGCTTTAACCTCTTCTTCGGAAAACTCAGGTCCGCCTGGCTCTCCAAGATTTCTGTAACTCAAATACTGCATTGAGTGGCACGAAGCACAAACTTCTTTATAGACTTGAAAACCTCTTTGTAAAGAAGATCTATCAAATTTTCCTAGCAATCCTTTAAAACTCCAATCAACTTTGATTGGGTCAATCTGCTCTGCGGATTTTAAAGGATAAATTATATTTAGCAAAAAAAAGATATAAAATAAAAATTTAAATTTTTTCATTATCTTTTTTTGCCATTGAATAATCTGCTGTTCCACCAAGAACTGGTTCAGATATACTTAATGGCACTGGTTCTGTTTTTTCCAAATAACCAACGACTGGTAAAATTACTATAAAGTGTAAGAAGTAATAAATTGTCCCTACTCTAGCTAAAACTAAATAAATACCTTCAGCTGGCATAGCGCCCATGTAACCAAGCATAAGAACATCCACCACCAATATCCAAAAAAATTGTCTGTATATTGGTCTAAAAACTGCTGACCTTACTTTTGATGTATCTAACCATGGTAAAACAAATAGAATAAATATTGCACCGAACATTAAAATTACTCCGCCTAATTTGTCAGGCACTGATCTTAAAATTGCATAAAATGGTAATAGATACCACTCGGGAACAATGTGGGCAGGTGTTACCATTGGATTTGCTTGTATATAATTATCTGAGTGACCTAAAACATTTGGTGCAAAAAATACAAATCCAGCAAAAATTATCATAAATAAAAGTAAAGCAAACGTGTCCTTAATGGTTATGTATGGATGAAAAGGCACAGTATCTTTAGATGGTTTTTTTATATCGATACCAACTGGATTATTATTTCCTGGAATATGTAAAGCCCAAATATGCAGCACTACTAACCCTAAAATTAAAAAAGGAATTAAGTAATGCAAACTAAAAAATCTATTAAGCGTTGGATTGTCTACCGAGTAAGCACCCCATAACCAAGTAGTTATACTATCTCCAACTAATGGGATAGCACTAAAAAGATTTGTTATAACTGTTGCTCCCCAAAAACTCATTTGGCCCCATGGTAGAACATAACCCATGAATGCAGCGGCCATCATTAGAAGATATATCGCTAAACCAATTATCCAAATTACCTCTCTTGGAGATTTATAAGATCCATAAAATAATGCTCTAAAAATATGTATGTACACTGCTAGGAAAAACATTGAGGCACCGTTACTATGTATATATCTGATCAACCAACCATAATTTACATCTCTCATTATATGTTCAACACTTGCGAAGGCGAGATCTGCATGGGCTACATAATGCATAGCCAAAACAACTCCGGTAATTATTTGCGTTAGAAGACAAAAAGTTAAAATTCCACCGAATGTCCACCAATAGTTTAAATTTTTTGGTGTTGGGTAGTCAGTCAAATGAGACGCCAAAGATAATAATGGCAATCTATCATTAAACCATTTTCCAATTTTTGATTTTGGTACGTATTCGTGTTCACTCATAAAAATTATCCAATCTTAATAGTATTGCTGTCAACAAATTCATATTTTGGTATTTCCATATTTTTTGGCGCCGGACCTTTTCTTATCCTGCCAGAAACATCATAGTGAGAACCATGACAAGGACAAAACCAACCTTTGTAATCGCCTTTATTAGATAATGGCACACATCCAAGATGCGTACATACACCAAGCATCACAAGCCATTCATCTTTACCATCCTTAACTCTTTCCTCATCTTTTTCTGGATGAGGAAGGTCGCTTAGCGATACTGATCTAGCTTCAGCTATCTCCTCTTGAGTTCTTCTTTTTAAGAAAACTGGTTTTCCTCTCCATAAAACAGTAATTGATTTTCCCGGCTCGATTTGACTAATATCAACTTCAGTTGTGGCTAGTGCTTTTTGAGCTTTGTCTGGATTCATCTGATCTATCAGTGGCCATACCACTGCTCCTAGACCTACTGCTCCGACCGTATAGCTGGTAGTAAATAAAAAGTCTCTTCTGGTTGTTTTTTTCTCTGGTTTATCCATAATGATGTTTATACTCTTATTTATTAAATAAGACAGAAAATTAAGATTATCTAGGGTCAGAATGACACATAATATTATTAATTATGATTAGTATTGCCGTTTATAAACCAGATATGCCTCAAAACACCGCCTCAATTCTTAGGGTCTGTGCTTGCTTTGGAATAAAACTGCATATTATCGAACCTTGCGCCTTTAATATTAACGATTCTAGATTTAAAAGAGTGGTTATGGATTATATTAACTTAAGTAGTATTATAAGATATGAAAGTTATGAAGATTTCACAAAAAAAAATAAAAATTCTCGAGTTATACTAATGACAACTAAAGCCGAAAAAAGCTTATTTAATTTTAAATTTAGAAAAACTGATATTCTTCTTTTAGGAAGAGAAAGCAAAGGTGTTCCTCTATACATTCATAAAGATTTAAAGAATAAGTTAAAGATTCCAATTTCCTCAAAAACAAGATCACTTAATGTGGCCATATCAGCATCAATTTCTGCGGCAGAGGCACTGAGACAAATTAGAGAAATATAAAATGGATATTCAAGATAAAAAGGCTTACTCAGAAAAGTGGTTTTCGTATCTACAGTCACAAATATGTAATAATTTTGAAAGTCTTGAAGCTAAATCAAGAAGTTCAAAAAAGTTTGTGACGACTTATTGGTACAAAAATATAAAAAATGAGGGAGGTGGAGTATATAAAATATTAAGAAACGGGAATATATTCGATAAAGTTGGGGTAAATAAATCAACTGTATCCGGAATTTTTTCAAAAAAATTCCGTAGAAATATACCTGGGGCCAACTCAAACGGAAAATATTGGGCCTCGGGGATTTCTGTAGTTGCCCATATGAAAAATCCTAAAATTCCAGCAATGCACTTTAATACAAGATTTATAGTAACATCAAAAAGTTGGTTTGGAGGAGGAATAGATTTAACTCCAAGCTTTTCTGATTTTAATGAGAAAAAATACTTCCACTCTAAACTAAAAAAAGTATGCAAAGATAATAAAAAAAATTACAAAAGATTTAAGTTGTGGTGTGATCGATATTTCTATTTACCTCATAGAAAAGAACCAAGAGGTATAGGTGGTATATTTTTTGATTATGAAAACGGTAATTGGGAAAAAGACTTTAAATTTATAAGAGAAGTGGGTTTAAATTTTTTAGATCTTTCAAGCAATATAATTTTAAAAAAAATGAAAGTTTCATATAATAAGAGAGATAAAGACAAACAAATGTATAAAAGAGGAAGATATATCGAATTTAATCTTTTGTATGACAGAGGAACTAAATTTGGATTAAACTCAGGGGGTAATACTGAAGCAATACTAATGTCTTTGCCTCCAAAAGCAAAATGGTAATTTAAATGGACAAGGAACCAGTTACAAAATTAGGTTTAGAAAAACTTAAGAAAGAATTAGAACATTTAAAGATTAAAGAGCGTCCAAGAATTGTTGCAGCAATAGCAGAGGCAAGGTCTCACGGTGACCTAAAAGAAAACGCTGAATATCATGCAGCAAAAGAACAACAAGCTCAATTAGAAGGAAGAATATTATCGATTAATGATACTATCGCAAGAGCAAATGTAATTGACATTACAAAAATTGATAATAATGGTAAAGTAATATTTGGTTCAACGATCACGGTTGAAGATTTAGAAACAAAAAAAAAAATTAAATATAAATTGGTTGGAAAAGATGAGGCAAATATTAATGAAAATTTAATTTATTTTAAAAGCCCTATAGGTAAAGCTTTGATTGGAAAAGATTGTAATGAAATAGTTAGTGTTGCAGCACCATCTGGTGAAAGGAATTTTGAAATTTTAAAAGTTGAGTATATTTAACTTACTTTGTATTTTTTATCATATTGTCCAATTCTAATTGAGAAAGACTAAAATCATTTTCTATCCAACCTTGCTTTGCAGCTTTTAAAATTTTTCCTATAGCTTTACCTTCCTTCACACCTTTTTTGATTAAATATTGTCCATCATACGGAAATTTAGGTATCGATATTCCGTCAATTATTTTAAAGAATGCAATATCCTTTTTAGAAAGATTTTTTTTGTCTAATAAATATAAACAAAAAACTGTCTTAAGGTTTTCGGCACCAATATTGTAAAGATTCAATTTAAGTTTTTTTTTAAAAAAATCTTTATCGTTAATACAATTAATATAGTTATCTCCCAAAATACTTAGTGTTTCACTAGTCTTTCCTGATACTCTATATTTATGAGAAAAATACTCATGATTTTTTTTATTATCTACTAACAAAATTGATAAATATAACTCATTTGAGATTTTGACGAAATTTTTTAGTAATTTAAATTTTTTTAATCTTTCAATTTTAACGAACTCAGGAAAAATTAATTTAAAGATATTTAATAGTTCCTTATCGCTAATAATTTCATCAAAATTTTTTAGATTTATTATTTTAAATAACTCAGACAATATTCTCTCTTTAGATAAATTTTTAATACCATTTAAATTTATTTTAATTGCTTTAGCAGTAGATTGATCAATTTGCGATTTATATTGTAAAGAAAATCTAAGGAATCTTATTATTCTTAAAAAATCCTCCTCAATCCTAGTTTGAGGATCCCCTATAAACTTTACTGAGTTATTATTTAAATCATTTACACCTTGTTGAGGATCAAAAATTTTACCTTTTTTATTTAGATAAATAGCATTAATGGTAAAGTCTCTTCTTTTAGAGTCCTCCTGCCAGTTATCAATAATTTCTATGTCGGCATGTCTGCCATCTGTATTTAAATCTTTTCTTAATGTAGTTAATTCAAATTTTTTGTTATTAGCTACCACTGTCACAGAACCATGCTCAATACCAGTATCTATCACTCTAAAATTTGAACGTGATAATTTTATTTTAATTTGATCTGGTGAAAAAATTGTAGCTATATCAATATCATCGATTTTTTTTGACTTGAGGAAATTTCTTACACATCCACCGACAAACATTGCTACTTCTTTATCGCCTTTTTCATCTTTTTCTAAATTTTTAAAGAGAAGTTTTAAATCTTTTGACTTATAAAAAGGGAAAAAAAAATTATTAATATATATAGATAAGTTTTTAAAAAGTTTTTTCATTTATTTGGCTGGGGCACTAGGATTCGAACCTAGGATGGCGGTACCAAAAACCGCTGCCTTACCGCTTGGCTATGCCCCAATTCATTGCTTCATATATCATAAATAATTTAATTTAAATAGTTTTTGTAATAACGCACCAGAATTTGGTGTATTTTCTTTTCAAATAATTCATTGCAAATTCAGCGTTTTTTTTTGAATTAAAAACTCCATAACAAACGGAGCCGGAACCAGTCATTCTCGAAAAGACACATCCATTTTGACTGTAAATTGAGTTAATAATATTTTTAATTTTAGGATGTTTTTTTTCTATAATTTTTTGCAAGTCATTTTTGTCTTTTATAATCGCATCAAAAAATTTCTTTTTGTCAACCTTTTTAAAACCAGAATAATTTGAAGGTTTGCTAAATTTTTTTACTTTTTTATATATCTCCTTGGTTTTACAATTTATATTAGGGTATAGTAAAACAAAATAATATTTTAGCTTATGGTTTATTTTGTCAACTTTTTTTAATTTTTTTTGATATGAGCAATTGTTAAAGAATAATCTAAAATCTGAACCAATCTTTTTTTCAATAAAACAGATATATTTTTCATTAATTTTTTTTTTTTTCAGTAAATATTTCACTAGACTGAAAGAATTGCTTGTGCCCCCTCCTAGCCCAGCAAACACAGGAATATTTTTTTTTACAACAACACTATAAAATTTATTTATTAATTTGAGCTTTCTTAATACATCTAAAGTATCTAAAATAGTATTTTTACTTTTATTAATTTTACTTTTAAATTTTCCTGTAAAAATTACCTTGTCCTTTTTGGATTCTGTGATGTTAATTTTATCATTTAAACCAACTAAAACAGAAACTGTTTCAATGTTATGCATTCTGTTTTTTAGTTTATTGATTATTCTTAATGTTAAATTTATTTTTGCATAAGAATTGATGTTCATTTAATTTATTATTTCAGGGCCATTTAACATTTTTTTCTTAATTTTTTTCTTCAGGTCATCTTCAGTCTCTTCTAAATTTAAAACATAATCCCAATAATACCTTGCCTGTATTTTTTTGCCTGTTTTCCATAACACATCACCAAAATGATCGTTTACAATTGGATCTGATGGCATTAATTGTACAGCTTTTTGCAAATAACGTTTTGCATCTTTATACTCTTCAAGTTTATATAGTGCCCACCCAAGGGAATCTGTGATATATCCATCATTTTTTTTTAATCGATTAGCTTCCTCTAACATTTTTAAAGATTTTTCAATTTTAATGCCTTTTTCTATCCAGGTATAAGCCAAATAATTTATAACATAAGCTTGATTAGGTTTTGCTCTTAGCGAGTCTAGAAAATCTTTTTCAGCTTTTTGCCACTCTCCAACTCTTTCATAAGATATTCCTCTTCCATCTTTTGCCTTGGGATACAATTCGTGACTCTCTGAAATTTTATTTATAACTTTTGAATAATATTTAATTGATTGATTAAATTTTTGATTATTTTTAAAAAAATTTGCTAAATCGTAAGTTTGATAAATATTTGGTTTTTTTAGTTTAATATATCCATTTTCCATCACTCTTTCAGCATTATTTTTTTTGTCCTGCTCCAATTCAATTAATGCTAATTGTTTAGTTGAATGCCAATTATAAATTTCACCTGACTTAGATAAAAGTTTATAAATTAATTTTGCTTTCTCATAATCTCCAGTCATTACCATATTTTCGGCCAAGAGTGTGTTATAGGATATAAAATTTTGATTTAAATATTTTGATAAATTAATATAAAAATTAGATAAACTATAAATTGACTGTGTGGATAAAGCGTTAGCTGTAATATAAAATACTTCTGCAATAATATTGGATATATTTTTACAATCAAAACTGTTAAACAAAAAGTTTTTGTTACCAGAGAAAATATCTAATTTAAGTTGGTTGAGTATGAGATTTCTTGGTACATTTTTTAATTTTTCATTTAAAACTATTTTTGCTTTAGAAGGTAAATTTTTTTTAATTAAATAATTCACATAAAAAAAAGTGTATCTAGAAAAATCGGTATTTTCTTCATTTATCAGAGATTTAAATTTATTATCTGTTTTTGATGTATCAAAGTAGCAATTTAAAAAAACATCATTTATTTTTTTAATATTTTTATACCGAGGATTTACAGATTGAAATAAATTTTCTGCATCTTTAAAATTTAATTGCTTATTTTCTACAGCTATCCAATTAAAGATGACTTTGCTTAATATCTGTTGTAGAGGAGAATAGTAATCTTTATTCACGCTGTTTAAATGTTCGTATGCTTTTAAAAAATCACTATTTTTTATGTATTTACTAGCGATAATAATATCACTTGAGTAGAAATTTAATTTTTTTTTTTTTAAGTTAATGGAATATCTGAAACCTTCATTTATTTTGAAATTATTAACTAAGGTTTCAACATATGATCTAGAATACTGTAAATGAGTAGTTTCCAAATTTTCGATACTTTTTAAAAAATTGTAGGACTCTTCATAATCATTGTCAGCTAAAGCAACGACACCAGAAAAATAATTAGAAACAAAATCTCTTTTATATATTTTCTCTATTCCCATTAACGTGGGAGTTAATAAAAAAAAATACAAAAAGAGCGTTTGTAATAGTAAGATATTTAGTTTAAAAATTTTAATCATTATGTCAAAAAAAATAAATACCAAATTAACAAAGTTAATTAAATACTATAGTTTAATTAATCACAATTTGATCTTCAATAATAAAGCAATTAATAGGTATGCTCAAAAAAATCTTGGTTCACCTCTGAATTTAGTTAAAAAATTAGAGATTTTGAAAAATGAAATTTTAGAGATAAAAAACTGTAAACTTAAGGAAAATGCGACAAAAATTGTTTTTTCAGATGGTAATCCAAAATCAAAAATTATGATCATTGGAGAGGGTCCAGGCGCCAATGAAGATTTAGAGGGTTTGCCATTTGTAGGGAGAGCTGGTCAACTACTAGATAAAATGCTTCATGCAATTAATTTAAATAGAAATAACGTATATATTACAAATGTTGTAAATTATAGACCGCCAGAAAACAGAAGGCCTACTGATCAAGAGATAGAAAGATATCTTCCTTTTCTTAAAAAACACATAGAAATAATTAATCCAAAAATAGTCTTATTGTTAGGTAGTACTGCAATGAATGCTATTATCAATGGTGATGATGTTATTTCAAAAGTGAGAGGCAAATGGTATAAAATCTCTATTAATAAAATAAAACCTTATTTTATTGTGTCATTCCATCCAGCTTATCTTTTAAGACAGCCAGATCAAAAAAAGCTTTCATGGGTAGATCTAAAAATGATTAGGGATAAAATAAAAAATTTGAGTATTAAAATTGAAAAAATTTAAATTAATTGCTGGTGTTGATGAAGTGGGTCGTGGATGTTTGGCTGGCCCAGTAGTCTCAGCAGCGGTAATTCTAAACAAAGGTGCAAGAATTCATAATTTAAAAGACTCAAAAAAATTAAGCTTCAAGCAAAGATTGGAATTTTCAGAAGAAATTAAAAATTGCTCCATTTTTTCTATTGGAATATCTTCAGTTCGGGAGATTGAAAAATTAAATATTTTGCAAGCATCTTTGCTTTCGATGAAAAGAGCTATTCTAAGCCTATCCAAAAAACCTGATTTAGTGCTTGTTGATGGTATTTTTGCACCTAAAGTCTCTCATCAATGTAAAACAATTATTAAGGGAGATGAAAAAATTAAATGTATAAGCGCAGCCTCTATTTTAGCTAAAGTTTATAGGGATAAAATTATGATTGAAATGTCAAAAAAATTTAAAAATTATTATTGGGACAAGAATTTTGGATATGGAACTAAACAACATCTTTTAGGGTTAAAAAAATACGGTCTTACTACAATGCATAGAAAAAATTTCAGACCAATACACAAGATGTTGTTAAAATAAATTTTAAGTAACTAAAAACTCCTTTTTTCACGTAAAAATAATTGACCTCAGATTCAATTTAAGGTTGAATCTTAAAATGTCAAAATTTCTCAATAACATTGTTAATGGTGATTGCTTAAAAGAATTAAAAAAAATTCCAGATAATTCTTTTGACTTAATATTTGCTGATCCACCTTACAATATGCAAATAGGTAAAAAATTAGTACGCCCAGATTCTAGTAAAGTTAATGGAGTTAATGATAAATGGGATCAATTTGATAGTTTCAAACATTACGACAAATTTTGTCAATCCTGGCTTGTTGAATGTAGAAGAGTTTTAAAAGACAATGGCAGTATCTGGGTAATAGGCTCTTATCATAATATTTTTCGATTAGGTTATCACCTTCAAAACTTGAGGTATTGGTTACTAAACGATGTCATTTGGAGAAAAAAAAATCCAATGCCTAATTTCAAAGGCACAAGATTCACTAATGCTCATGAAACTCTGATTTGGGCCTCTAAAAGTAAAAAGTCAAAATATACTTTTAATTATCAGTCTCTAAAGTGTCTTAACGATGATCTGCAAATGAGATCAGATTGGACACTGCCAATTTGTAATGGCAAAGAGAGATTGAAAAAAAATGGAAAAAAAATTCACTCAACACAAAAACCCGAAGCATTACTTTATAGAATTATATTAGCTACCACAAATAAAGGTGATGTGGTTTTTGATCCTTTTTTAGGAACTGGAACAACAGCTGTTGTATCTAAGAAGCTTGGTAGACAGTATTATGGAATTGAAAAAGATAAAAAATATTTCAATTCAGCAAAGGAGAGAATAAATAAGGCTGTAAAAATCGAAGATGATTATCTCGATACAATTCAAAATAATAAATCAAAACCTAGAGTTCCTTTTGGATCGTTAGTAGAAATGGGAATAATAAAACCTGGAACAAATTTATTTGATCCAAAGAAAAAAATAAATGCAAAAATAATGGCAGATGGAAGTATAAAATATAAAGAGTCTGAAGGTTCAATACATAAAGTGGCCGCAAAAATAATGGGAGCAGAAAGTTTTAATGGTTGGACGTATTGGCATTATAATTTTAATGGATCTATTGTATTAATTGACAGTTTAAGACAAAAGTTTATAGCAGAAAAACAAATTTAACTTTTATAAACTGAGCCTAAATACGAATTAATAAAACCCTTTCTTTTTAACAGAAATTTCATAATTAGATTTCTTAAACTTTGCATAATTTTACTAGAGAAATGAAATGCAAAAAAATTTAAGTTTGATCTTCTTCTAACAATTTTCACTTTCATTAACCTTTTTTCAAAATATTTACTTTGAATAATATTTTTTTCTTCATCCATTAAATTAAACAGTTCATAAGCACTTTCTATTGATTGCCCTGCTCCTTGAGCTAAGGTCGGTAAAAAACCATTAAATGCATCGCCTATGTAAAATACTCTACTATTAGATGAAGGAATTATTTTAGATGTTGC
The DNA here is from genome assembly GCA_902582155.1 of uncultured Pelagibacteraceae bacterium. Taxonomy (GTDB): domain Bacteria; phylum Pseudomonadota; class Alphaproteobacteria; order Pelagibacterales; family Pelagibacteraceae; genus Pelagilacustribacter. The sequence goes on along the minus strand of CACHRI010000008.1, from coordinate 2,066 downwards.
ATACAACGGCCAAGATTTCAGATCTTTTTTAAAAACTTCTTCTAAAATCGAGTTTTGGCTTACCACCTTATCTACTAAAGATTTAATATTATCAGGGTTATATTTCTTAACTCTAACTATACAAACAAAGTTCAGGTCTTTATTTTTATTAATCGGATAAAAAACTAGATGACAATTTTTACCCATCATTAAACTTATTCTTGTTTCATCTAAATTTAAACCTGAATTAGAATTAAGGATTGCTCTAATTGCTACAGCATTTTTAAAAATTGGTTTATTCTTTTTCTTTTCAAAAAATGATCGAGTGTTAGAAAAAATTCCATCTGCACCAACAACCATATCAACAAGATCGTTCGTATTGTCGTCAAATTTAATTAGAACTTTTCCCTTTAACTCAGATACTTCCTTAATTCTTTTTCCAAATCTTATGTGCTGTGTATAAATATCATCTTTTAAAAACTCAATTAAAGAAGATCTTAGTAATGTTGTATACTTATAATCTTTTGTATTAAATTGAATTAAATCTAAATCACATATTTTTTTATTTTGAATATTATAAAAATCCACTCCTGCTGGATGAAATCTTTTATTAATGTCAATTTTTTGAAAACCGATTTGATTCAAAATCTTTACACTATTTACGGACATTTGGATCCCGTAGCCTTCATCAAGAGATAAGCTTTCATTTTTTTCATAAACTGTAAACTCGTGATTTTTATTTTTATATAATAAATTTGCTAGTGTTAAACCAGCTATTCCAGATCCAATTATAGCAATTTTTTTTCTCATCAAAATAAAACTGAGACTTGTCTAAATATTCTTTTTGTGAACGAAGGCATAAAATCTTTATAAGTTTTAATAGAGTACCAAGTATAATTCAAAGGTATATTTTTAGAAAATTTATAATATAAATTTATATTTAACTTTTTGTTTGATATAGAGTTTTTATATTTTGAAAGAAGTCTCCAATCTTTAAAAGTTTTTTTGTTACTTGCATTTTCTATTTGTGGTAAATTAAAAGTGTTTAAAAAACCAACATTATTATTTTTAGTTAAAGCTATTTTTCCATTCTTAGATAAGTAACAAAAAATATTAACGTTTTTTCTGATTTTATTTTTTTTGATTTTGTAAGTTTTGTGCGGTGACTTAAAAAATTTGCAATATTTTTTAATTGGACATTTAATGCATTTTGGAGTTTTAGCATTACATATTAAAGCACCAAACTCCATTATTGCCTCTACTAAATCAGAGTTTCTTTTAGTATTAAATAATTTTTTTGTATTTAGATTTTTAAAATTTTTAAAATCAAATTTTTTTTCATCAACATTAAAAATTCTTGAAATTACCCTTTTTACATTTCCATCAAAAGCTAGTGTTGGTTTATTATATATTAAAGCAATTAATACATTAGCAGTATATTCACCGATACCTGGTAAAGTTTTAATTTCATTAATACATTTGGGTAATTTTGAATTATGCTTATTGACTAGAATTTTCGATGTAGCTAAAAGATTTCTAGCTCTTCTATAATACCCTAGTCCTTCCCATAATTTTAAAACTTTTTTTTCTTTTGCTTGAGATAGTGACTCCAGTGTTTGAAATTTTTTGATAAATACCTCAAAATAAGGTATTACAGTTTTTACCTGTGTTTGTTGCAGCATAAATTCACTTAAAACTCTATAATAAAGCAAATTCTGCGATTTTTTACCAACACGCCAAGGTAAAGTGCGCTTGTTATTATCATACCAAGCTAAAATTTTTTTTGTTAAATTGAATGTTAGATGCATAAAAAAAAAATAGATAATAATTTAAGTAAAACATTCATTCAAGGATTAAGACCGTTAGCTAACACATTACCGGTAAAATTAAAAAAAATATTAAAGAGAAATGGCTTTAATTTTTCATCAATTGTTGATAATTGGACAAAAATTGTTGGAATGGATATTTCGAACAATTGTTATCCCATCAATATTAAAACTCAGAATGGTAATAAAGGGATAGTTTTAGTTTTGAATGTAATTCATGGAAGAGAAATAGAGGTTGAATACAATAAAAAAAATATAATT
>CACHRI010000007.1 GCA_902582155.1 uncultured Pelagibacteraceae bacterium | reverse complement strand
TTTTCCCATTAAACACCAAGCTGTCTGACTTCCAACAGCCATACAAAACCAAACTGATGTCAAAATAATTGAATCTCTTAAATAATTATTTTCAGTATCTATAAAAAGAGAAATAGAAGTCAGTCCAACAATAATGCTTTTTGGATTTACAAATTGAAACCAGAAAGTATTCAGAAAAGTTACCGGTTTTGGATCAATTCTTTTATCCTTTGTTTGCCCCCCAAAAGATAGTTTGTATGACATATACAAGAGATAAATTGATCCAAGAATTTTAATTATTGTTTGAATAAATTGATATTTTTCAAAAACTGCAGCAGATGTTAGTTGCAAGAGTATTATTAAAAGTGTCCATCCAATTATTACACCAAGCATTGTAGGTATAGCTTTCCTAAAGCCAAAGTTAAACGCTGTATAAGATGTCATTATATTATTAGGTCCAGGTGAAAAAGCTGTAGCAATACCAAATAAGATTAATGGAAGAATTTGCATTTTGTTTTGTGTGGAATTCTTAGTTTATTATTAAATCATTAACAATAATTCAACATTATTTTTTTTCATATTTTATATTGTCATGAATATAGAGAATTTCCCATCAATTAGTTGATAAACAACAAAAGGCTCCTCTTTTTTTCCAGGCATTCCTGGTGTCCCTATTGGCATTCCAGGTAAAGCTATACCATCAATATCAGGTTGCTCTTTTAATAACTTATTTACTGCCTCGAGTGGAACATGTCCCTCTATAAAATATTTGCCAATAATAGTAGTATGGCATGACTGCATTTCTAGTGGAATATTATATTTTTGTTTTATCGAATGAAGGCTTCTCATATCTGTCTGCTTAACATTAAATTGCTCTTTTTCTAAAAACAAAACATATCCATAACAACATCCACAAGAAGGGGTTTTAAAAACTTCAACATTTTGTTTTTTATCTTTTATATTTGCTAAAACATTTTTTTGGTCTGAAACAAAGGTGAAAGTATAAAAAAATGATACTGAAAAAATTAATATTATTACCGACTTAATAAAATTTTTTAAAAACATGTGATTTTCCAAAATTTATTCAAGCTATATCTAAACCATTATCAGTTTTCTGAGATGGATGCACTAGGACAACTTTGCCATCTTTTTCTATTGCGCCAAGCACTAATACTTCTGATACAACACCAGCTATATTCTTATTTGGGAAATTACATACTCCAATAACTTGTTTGCCTATGAGATTTTCAGCGTTATAGTAATGTGTGATTTGAGCTGAAGATTGTTTAATTCCAATTTCTTTTCCAAAATCAACTTTTATTATTAAAGATGGTTTTCTTGCTTTTTCGTTTTTTTTTACTTCTAAAACTGTGCCGACTTTTATTGAGACCTTTTTAAAATCTTCATAGTTAATTTCCATTTTATCTCCTTATAAAAAAAAGGGGGCTTACGCCCCCTTTTAAATTTTAAGTTAAATAATTATAATTGTTTATAATTACCTTTGCTCCACTCATAAAAAACGTAACCTGGTAAACTTACGTCACCTTTTTTATCGAAGCTTAAAGTTCCAAGCACTGTATTAAATTTTCCTTTTTTCATTGCTTTAAGAACTTTTTTTCTGTCAAGAGATCCAGCTTGAGTTGCAGCTTGTTCAAATACTTGTAACGCAGCATATGAGTAAAGCACATAACCTTCTGGCTCAATTCCAGCAGCTTTAAATTTTTTTACTAATGGTGCAGCTTCTGGATTATTTCTTGGGTCTGGACTGAAAGTCATTAAAGTACCTTCACCAGCATCACCAGTAATTTGCCAATACTCTGCAGTTACTAGTGCATCTCCACTAATCAATTTAGTTTTCATACCTTGATCTCTCATTTGTCTTACGATTAGACCACCTTCAGTATGGTAACCTCCAAGATAAACAGCGTCGATACCGTTTGATTTTAGTTTAGAAACTAAAGCAGAGTAATCTTTTTCACCTGCTGTAAATGCTTCGTACATAGTTTCTTTTAATCCACCTTTATTCATGTTTTTCTTTGTGGCATCTGCTAAACCTTTTCCATAAGCAGTTTTATCATGAATAATTGCAACTTTTTTTCCACTGTATTCTTTTGCTAAGAATGCGCCAGCAACTTCACCTTGCTGGTCATCTCTACCGCAAACTCTAAATACATTCGGTCCACCTTTGTCTGTGAACGCTGGATTAGTTGATGCTGGAGATACTTGGATAATACCTTCTTCAGTGTAAACTTTAGAAGCTGGTATTGAAGATCCTGAACAGAAGTGTCCTGCAACATAAGTTACTCCTTGACCTGCAAATTTATTTGCAACTGCTACAGCTTGTTTTGGATCACAAGCATCATCACCTATTACTAGTTTAACTTTTTCTCCCAAAATACCACCTTTTGCATTAGTATCTTTTAACCACATTTCAGCACCAGCTTTTAACTGAGCACCGAAAGATGCGTATTGACCACTCATTGGTCCAGCAGAAGCTACTACAACGTCAGCTTTTGCAGTTATTGATCCTAATAAAAAGATTGAAGCAATTATTGAAAGAATATTTTTCATAATCTTAAACATATGTTCCTCTTTTTGTTGTTAATTAATTAATTAATATTGATTATTGAACACTACCTAAGCTTTTTTGTAAATATGGAAAAATGTTATTTTTTTCCACCACCCTCTAAATAAGCGGCTTGAATATCCTTGTTTTTCAATAGGTCTTGACCAGTTCCTTCTAAAGTAACATTTCCATTAACTAAAACGTATCCTCGATCTGCAAGTTCTAAAGCTTTTTTAGCATTTTGCTCAACTAAGAAAATTGTCACTTTTTTTTGTTTATTAATATTTTTAATAGCAATAAAAATTTGATTTACAAGTTTCGGAGCTATACCAAGAGATGGCTCATCTAACAAAAGCATTTTTGGTCTAGCCATCATTGCTCTGCCAATAGCTAACATTTGTTGTTCTCCCCCAGAGAGAGTTCCTCCTCTTTGATTTAATCTATCTTTAAGAACCGGAAAAAGATCATAAACATCTTTTACATCGGTATCAAAATTCTTTCCTTTTTCATAAGCTGAAGCTCCTAGCCTCAAGTTATCTTCTACAGAAAGCCTTGAAAAAATTCTTCTTCCTTCTGGAACTTGTGAAATTCCAAGATTTACTATTTCGTGTGGAGGTAAATTTTCTATGTGTTGATCATCAAATAAAATTTCACCGGTTGAAGCTTTATTAACACCACTTATTGTCATTAATAAAGTTGATTTACCTGCTCCATTAGAACCAATCAAAGTAACAATTTCTCCGCTATTTACTTTTACATCTACTCCTCTTAAAGCCTGAATATTTCCATAAAAGGTTTCAACTTTTGATATTAATAACATTTTATTCCTCTGTTCCTAAATATGCCTCAATAACTGCTGGGCTATTTTTCGTTTCTTTTGCAGATCCTTGAAATATTTTCTTTCCGTAATTTAAAACAACTACATGATCAGAAATCTCCATTACGACGCTCATGTCATGTTCAATTAACAAAATACCAGTTTTTTTTTCTTTTTTTATAAATAGAAGTAACTTATTTAATTCAGCAGATTCTTTTGCATTTAATCCAGCCGCCGGTTCATCTAAACATAGTAAATAAGGGTTAATACACATTGCTCTTACTATTTCTAGTTTTCTTTGATCCCCATAAGGTAAATCACCTGCATCATCGTCAGCTCTATGGGTAAGACCTATTATGTCTAGCCAGTATTTTGAAATTTCTATTGCTTCCTTTTCTTTTTTTACAAAAGAGGGTGCATTAAATAATCCAAAAATTGTAAATCCTGATGCGTCCATTAGTTTATTATGTTGAGCAACCATTAAATTTTCTAATACGGACATTTGTGGAAAAAGCCTAATATTTTGAAAAGTTCTAGCTACACCTGCTTTCTGAGCAACTTTAAAATCCGAAAATTTTTTTAAATTCAACCTCTCATTTTCTTTATTAAGAAACATTGAGCCTGCAGTAGCTTTATAAAAGCCCGTTAAACAATTAAATACAGTTGTTTTTCCAGCGCCATTAGGTCCGATGATTGAGGTAATCTGATCTTTGGATGCTGAGAAAGATAGGTCGTCTATCGCTAATAATCCTCCAAATCTCATAGTCAAATTTTCAACATCTAATAATTTTTGTGTCATTTAGTAACCTCTTTTTTGTGAAGAATTATTGTTGGTTTTCTTGTTGCTAAAATTCCTCTAGGTCTAAAAATCATTATAAGAACCATTGCTCCGCCAAAGGCTATCATTCTGTAAGACTCAAAATCTCTAAAAACTTCAATTAACCCAATTAAAAAGACAGTCGCTAAAACTACACCTGTTTGTGAACCCATGCCTCCAAGCACCACAATTGCAACTATTATCGCTGACTCAATAAAAGTAAAACTTTCTGGGCTTATAAAAGCTTGTCTAGTTGCAAAAAAAGAACCTGCAAAACCTCCGAACATTGCACCAATGGCAAACGCTGTAAGTTTTGTATTTCTTGGGTTAACACCTAATGACTTGCATGCTATTTCATCTTCTCTTAAAGCCTCCCAGGCCCTACCTATAGGCAATTTCCTTATTTTAATCGTAAAAAGATTTGTAATTAAAGCTAAGACTAATATTAAATAATATAAAAATATTATTCTTTGCATAGGACTATATTCTAAACCAAAGAATGTATGAAATGTTTGCTCCCCTTCCTCTGGAAAACTTTTAAACGGCAAGCCAAAAAAAGATGGTCTGGGTATGCCCGTTAAGCCGTCTGGGCCTTTTGTAAGCTGATACCAGTTTAATAAAAGGATTCTTATCATTTCACCAAATGCCAATGTTACAATTGCGAGATAGTCACCCCTTAGTCTTAAAACTGGAAAACCTAACAAAACTCCAAACATCGCAGCAAAAATTCCTGCAATTGGTAAACATATCCAAAAAGACCATCCAAAATGTATTGCAAACAACGCGTAGGAATAAGCGCCTACCGCATAAAAGGCAACATAACCTAAATCAAGTAACCCAGCTAATCCTATTACAATATTTAAACCCCATCCCAACATAATATAAGTCAACATCATAATGGCTATATCCATCAGATATCGATCAGTAAAAGGAAGGAAAGGAAAAATAACTGAGAAAATAATTGCACTTAAAGCAATTTGAGTTCCTTTTGTGTCTAAAAAATTCGTAATTGATTTGCCAATAGTTGATTGTATTCCATATTTTTGATCTCTATTATAAATATACAAGTTAGTAAGAAATCTTCCTAAAGCACAAACTATAACAATAACTAACACGATAAACCATTTAGGGCTTACAACTAGAACCTCATTTTTAGCAACTGTTCTTAAACCTACTATTGGACCGAATAAAGCTAGAGCAATTAATCCTGTAAAAAGACTATCTTTAATAGATGAATATAGAAAATTTTTTTTCATTTAAACTTTTTCAATATCAGGCTTGCCTAGAAATCCGGTTGGATAAAATATTAAAACAACTACTAAAACCGTAAATGCAGCTATATCTTTATATTCTATTGAAATATATCCTGACCAAAAAACTTCTATTAAACCTATTAACAATCCCCCAAGCATTGCTCCAGGTATAGAACCTATTCCTCCGAGCACAGCAGCGGTAAATGCTTTGATCCCTGCAAGAAAACCTATATAAAAATCTATGACACCATAATACATTACAAACATCATTCCAGCGACTGAGGCGAGTGATGAACCAATTATAAAAGTTATTGATATAGTTCTGTCTACATTAATTCCCATTAATGCAGTCATTGTTCTATCTTGCTCGCATGCTCTCTGAGCACGGCCAAGAGCTGTTCTGGTAATAAGTAAAGTAAAAACTGCCATTAAAACAATTGTTACTAAAATTATAAAAATTTGTAAGTAGCTTAACGATACTGTGAAACCTGTATCTTCCATGAAAGTAAAACCACCTTGAATTACTGGCTGTAATGTTTTTATTCTTGCTCCTTGAGCTGCTTGAACATAATTTTGTAAAACTATAGACATTCCTAAAGCTGAAATAAGAGGAGCTAACCTAAAAGATTTTCTTAAAGGTTTATAAGCCAGTTTTTCAACTGTCCACCCGTAACAAGCTGTAAATACCATTGCTATTAAAAGTGTAAGCAATAATACAATTGGAAGAGCGATACTTGTTAAAGCAAATAGTATAAAAGATATTAAAGCAATAAAAGCACCCACCATAAAAATATCACCGTGAGCGAAATTTATCATTCCTATAATTCCGTAAACCATAGTGTAACCAATGGCTATCAATCCATAAACTGAACCTAGAGTTACGCCGTTGATTAGTTGTTGTAAGAAATATGCAGTATCCATAGTTTAAGTTTTAAAATTTTTTAAAGATGCTATTTAAAACTTTTTGTTGGACTTTGTAAAATTTCTTTTTTTTAAGCTGTTTAAGCACGTAAGCATTGGTTCCGCCAGGTGTTTGTGATTCTAGCACCAGTTGATTTAATGAAATTTTGTTTTTATTCATTGCGTCCTCAGACAATGCCAAAAAAAGTTCTCTAGTATAATCGTCCGCATCTTTTCTCTTTATACCTTTAGAGGTTAACCAACTACTAGTTTGATTTAACAAAAAGTAAAAGGAAGCCATGAACGAAGAGGTTGACCAAAAAGCTTTTGAAGTTTTTTCATTATTCAATTCTATTACTTTACCGAGGTGTTTAAAAAAATTTTTTAATTGATTATTCTTAGGACAAATTATTATAGGCCCTTTACACATACCTATAAATGGTAAAGGAATAACTCTACATATGTTTTTATTTTTTGTATATTTTTTTAATTTTTCTAAATTTATTGTTGATATAAGACTAATTATTTTTTTATTTTTACTAAATTTTAGTTTATTTAAAATCTTGTTTCCTACTTGAGGTGTTACTGCTAAAAAAACCCAATTGGATCTATCAATTACCTGTTGATTGTTAATTGCAATAGTCACTTTTTTAAATCTTTTGCTTATTTTTTTTGATATTAATTTATTTCGAGGGGAGATATAAATTTTTTTGATTTTAAGCTTGGATTTAAAAATACCTTCAATCATAGAAGATGTAATATGTCCTGAGCCTAAAAAACCAATATTCATAATAAATGCAGAATAACCAGTCTATACCAATTAATAAAGAAAATTTTAAACTGATTTTTTCTAAAGAATTTATTTTGGTAATAATATTTTCTTCTCCTGCAGCAATAATAGCTGAATATTTTAATATTCCCCTAGCATGGTTTTTAGGTCCAATGATTGTAACATCTTTATTATCTTTATTAGGTCTAAAATTAGTAATGCCCAGATTGGTATTAAGTATAATTTTAGTATTACTTGGTCTTTATATAGGTAATTACATTGATAAAAATTTATTTTCTCAAATGCATCAATGGATTTGGACATCATTAATTATGTTAGGATATATAATTTTAAGTGTCTTATTAGTTTCAAAGTATCTAGAAAAATTTTCAGGATATGGAAAAAAAACATCAATTTTCTCTGCCGCTCCAGGAGCTTTGGGTCCACTACTTATTTTAGCTGAGGATGAAAAATCTGACTTAAGTCAAGTTGCAACTTCACATTTAATAAGGCTAATTATTATAATAACTGTATTCCCATTTATCGTAGATAATTTCTACGACCAAAATAAAATTGAAAAGATAGATGTGATCTTTGAACAAAATATTTATGACTTGCTAATTTTAATAATTTCATCTTTATTAATTATTTTTATTTTTGATAAAATTAAAGTACCTGCAGCACTTTTAGCAGGCACACTTGTAGCCAGTGGATTTTTACAAATTACAGAAGTAGCAAGTTATAAATTGTCTCCTGGTATAATTGATTTTTGTTTATTAATACTTGGTTCCTCAGTGGGTTGCAGATTTGCAAACAAAACTTTTAGTGAAATAGGAAAAAATGCTTTACATAGTTTTGTTGCTACCTTTTTTTTAGTTGTTCTAGGTTTTTTGGCTGCGTATGTAGCAAGTTTAGTGATAGATAAAAATTTCTTTACTCTGTTATTATCCTATTGCCCCGGTGGAATTTATGAAGTTGCAGTAATTGCAATTTTTTTTGATCTGGACCCTGAATTTGTATCCTTTCACCATATTATTAGATTATTAATGATCTTGTTCATTGTGCCAGTAATCTTGCGGTTAATGCAGAAAAAAACCTAATTTTAACCACTGGTTTTTGACATTAATTAAAATTTAGAGTTAAATTTGGAATGGCAAATTTTTTTGACTTACTTGGAAGAATAATGATTTCAGCTATTTTTCTATTTAGCGGAATTAACAAAATTTTTAATTATGATGGTACTGTCGGATGGATGGAAGGCTTTGGTATACCAGGAATTCTTTTAATCCCAGCAATTATAATTGAAATACTATTTCCGCTTATGATTATTGTAGGATATCAAACTCGAATTGCAGCTGGCGGTTTATTATTATTTTCATTGCTGACAGCTTTTATATTCCATTTTGATTTCTCTAATCAAATGCAAATCATAGCATTCTTAAAAAATGTAGGTCTTTCCGGCGGTATGTTATTTTTAGTTGTTAATGGCGCAAAAGACTTCTCTTTAGAAAAGAAAAAAAAATACGTTCGTTTATAAGTAATTTACCTTTTTTTGAAATAACTATTATATATTTGCCAAACGACTATAAGAACTATTGTAACCATTATACAAAGAGTTAGTGGCCTATCCCAGAGAAAAGCCCAAGATCCATCACTAATGAGTAGCGATCGTCTTAAATTTTCTTCCATGAGTCCTCCAAGTACAAATGCTAATATTAAAGGTGGCATAGGAAACTCATATAAACGTAAAATAGTTGCTACTACAGCTATTCCAATCATTAAATAAATATCAAAATTATTAAAAGACATTAAATAAATTCCTGTGACCGAGAAAAATAATATTAAAGGAATTAAAAAAGCTCGAGGTACAGCTAATATTCTTGCTATGTATGGTATTAGAGGTAAATTCAAAATTAATAAAATAACCATCCCAATATACATTGACATTATTACTGACCAAAAAATCTCTGGATTTGTTTGATAAAGTCTCGGTCCAGGTTGAATACCAAAACCGAGTAAGGCTCCTAACATTACAGCGGTAGTTCCGCTTCCAGGAATACCTAGAGTCAACAAAGGAACAAATGAACCAGAACAAGCAGCATTATTTGCAGTTTCTGGTGCTGCTAATCCGTTGACACTTCCTTTTCCAAATTTTTGTTTTTCTTCATCTTTAACGAAATTTCTTTCCATTCCATAAGCCAAAAAAGAAGCAATAGTTGAACCTGCTCCAGGTAGCACACCCACTATAAAGCCAATTATTGAAGACCGAGGTATAGTTGTAACCATTTTTTTTGTTTCTTCTTTATCAAGTCTTATTGATCCAAGTTTCGATAATGAAATTTGTTTCGCAGCTTGTGTTGGATCGCTTCCTTTAAAAATAATTGAAAGAGCCTCACTCATTGCAAATGTAGCCATAACAACAAGGACAAAGCTTATACCATCTGCCAAATTCATATTATTAAAAACAAATCTTGGTATATCCGATAATGTATCTTGTCCAACTGAGGCTAACATCAATCCCAATACAACCATCATCATGGCTTTTAAAAAATGTCCTTTTGCAGAAAATGCTGATACTGCAGTTAAACCTAAAATCATCAGACCAAAATAATCTGGTGATCTAAAAGCTAAACTTACTTTTGATAAACTTGGTGCAGCAAACAATAAAAAAATTGCTGCGATTGTTCCTCCGGCAAAGGAACTATAAGCTGCGATCGCTAAAGCTTTACCAGCTTTTCCTTGTTGAGCCATTGGGTAACCATCAAAAGACGTAGCTACAGTTCCAGGAATTCCAGGAGCATTAATTAGTATTGAAGATGTTGAACCACCGAATACTGCTCCGTAATAAACTCCTGCCATCAAAATTAATCCAGTTGAAGGTTCAAAACCATAAGTAATTGGGATCATAAGAGCTATCGCTGTCATAGGTCCCAATCCTGGAAGCATTCCAATTATAGTTCCAGCAAAACACCCTATCATCACCATAATGATATTTTTTATTGATAGCGCGGTAGTTAAACCGATAAGAATTCCTTCAATCATCCTATTATTCCTAGGTATTTTAAAAGTGGATCACGTAAGTAAATGTCTAATAAACCGTGTAAAAGAAACATAAAGATTGCAACAAAAGGAAAGGAGAGTGCAAAAACCCAAAACCATCTTTTTTCACCAAGTGTTATATAAGATAGAACCAAAAAAATAGAGGTAGAAAGAAAATATCCTGCTTTTAAAATTGTAACTCCATAAATTATCATTAAAACGACAAGTGTAATTGTTCTTTTATAATCTAAGACTGAAAGATTAACATTTGCAGGTCTTTTCTCAGGTAAAGCAATATAGAGACCTGAAAAGAAAATTCCTGCGTAACCTAATAAAATTGGAAAAGTTTTTGCATTAAAAGGAGCGTTTTCATCAAAGGCAAAAACTCTAATTTGATATGCGTGATATAAATAAAATCCTGAAAAAACAAAGAAGAGCAGTGAAATAATCTTAACTGGACTTATTTGCACTGCTCCTCCTAATTAGTAAGTAATTAAATTACTCCAAGTTTTTTCATTAGAGCTGTCATTTCTTTAGTTTGTGTTTTTAAAAACTTCACAAACTTTTTGTCTGGATTATAGATATTAACCCAAGCATTTCTTTTTCTAACAGCTTCCCACTCTGGAGTTTTTTGAACATCACCTAACATTTTTGCTATTTTCTTTTTATCTGCACTACTCATGTTTGGTGGACCAAAGAATCCTCTCCAGTTTACGAACTGAACATCAAAGCCTTGTTCTTTAAGCGTTGGTACTTCTGGAGCATCTGCAACTCTGCTAGGCGCAGTTATACCAATTATTCTTACTTGGTCTCGTGCTCCCATTACTTCTCCCAAACCAGTTGAAAGAATTTGAGTTTCTCCTGAAAGTAAACCTGCTAATGCTTTTCCGCCAGCATCGTAAGGTACGTATACAACTTTATTCGGATCAGCTCCTGCTTCTTGGAACGCTAAAGCACCAATTAAATGGTCCATGCTTCCTCTAACAGATCCACCTGCCATCTTAACAGATTTTGGATTAGATTTATAAGCAGCAACTACATCTTTAAAGTTTTTATACGGTGAATTTTTTGCAACAGCGATTGCACCATAGTCACCTATTACTCCAGCTATTGGTACAACATCTTTGTATGAAAGAACGCCACTACCACTCACGTAACCTTTGTGTCTTGTGATTGATCTTAATACTAAAGGTGTTGATTGAACTAATACTGTACCAGAAGGTTTAGTATTAATCATGAATGATAAAGCTTTACCTCCACCACCACCTGACATATTTTCAAATGACGCGCTCTTTAAGAAACCAGCTTTTGTAAGCGCTTCTCCAGTTCCTCTAGCAGTTCCATCCCAACCACCACCAGCTCCACCGCCAATTACAAAGTGTAATTTGTCGATAGCAAAACTAGTTGATGAGATTGAAGTTAAAAGAACGGTAGCAAATACAAGACTGATAAGTTTTTTAAATTTACTTAACATTTGTTTCCCCCATTGTTTGTTAATTATTATGATTAAAAATAATTAATGAGTAAGAGTCAATATAATTTAATGGAAAAAAGTTCCTCTAATTCTTAATAGTTCTCTAGATAACCCAGAATGCTCTTTAAAAGCTTTTCTACCGTGTAGCCAAAAATAATTGTTAGAGAAGATTGTTGAACCAACTGGTAGGGGGAAAACTATTTTATTTTTACTTTCCTCCAATGCATCAGATAATTTTTGTAAGAATAGACCTTGTTGCATATTTTTAGGTTCAGGAAATTGGTCAATATAAGAAATAATTGGTTTGCCTTTATCGTCATTTGAAAATACGGGGTGTTCAACTTTGTATTCTACATTCTTGCTTTTGGGTGATCCCCAAATGAAATTTTGCCTGCCTATTGGGTCTTTACTTAAATCTTCTAAATACTCCCAATCATCTAAGTGAAGTATTACACTCTCTCCTCCTGAAACATTTTGCTCCTCCATCTTAGTCATTATTAACCAGTCTGTTTTCTCTTTTACGTAAGTCCCGTCTGTATGAAGGTCTAGGTTGTTATAAGCTTTTCGTAAGTAAGAGTCGCTTTGATCTACATGTTTCACCTCAAATCTTGCGTAGTATTTACCTGACATTGAATCAAAATTAGGGGTGCCAACAAGATAGGCTAAAGATGTTGATAGTTTAACTAAAAATTCTTTATCAAATTTATTATTTTTCATCTCAGGTTCAATAATTGCTGTTCCTGAATTTCTATCATTAAGAACTTTGTTAAGTTGTTTGCTTAATTCATTTTTAAATAATTCGTCTAAACTTTTAGCAATGGTAAACCTTGTAAAGGGTTTGTATTCTAATGATGTAATGGAGTGTTTTTTAAATGGAAATACTAATCTATCTAAATCCTCTTCGGTTATTTTTATAACCTTTACTCGCTTAGAATTTCTATGATCTTCAATTTTTAAACTCATATACTTGTTAAAACAGATAAAAGTATAGCAGAAAATATTGTTGGTATAACCAAATTTTTCTTCATTATTATGAAAATAAATATACAGCTAATAAGGACTATCAAACGTATTATGATGTCAGCATCAGCTAATACCCCAGCAGGAAAAATTATAATTCTACCAAGCAAAGCTGCTAGAGTTGAGTAAGCAACTAAATTAAACCAATCAAAAAGTTTTGAACTAGCATCGACTTTTTCAGAAGTTAAAGCCCCTAAAAAACGTGATATAAAAGTAGCAACTGATGTTGCGATAATAGCTAATATAATAATTTGATTAGGATCCATCTCTCACTCCAAATAAATATGATATTGAGCCAGCTGTTAGGCCAGCAAATAGAATAGCCCACTCGCTTGAAAATAAAAAAAACACAGGGCCTAAAATAGTTCCTAATATAATAGCTAAAGAAATTTTTAAGTTATTCATTGCCCCAATCATCATGCAAAAGAAATAAACAGGATTTACGATTGCTAATCCTATAATAATATCTTTGTTTAGATAGTCTGCTAAAGTAAAACCTATTAAAGTTGTTACAATTGCAGTAGTCCATGTTCCAAAGCCTATACCCATCCAAAAGTCAATTCTGTATTTCTGATCAATTTTTTTATAAGTGTCTTTAGCTATGAGCCAAGATGATATTGCAAGAAAATGACATGATAAATAATATTTCCATCTAGGTTGAGACTTATGTTTAAGTAAAGGGAAAAGAGATACGGTCATTGGATATAGTCTAAAATTTACTAACCAAACAGCTATGAAAATATTAATTATTGATGCGCCAATCAATAAAGACTCGGCCATAACAAGTTGACCTGGTAAAGCGTAAGTAAAAAAACTTGATGCAGCACTTTGTTGAATGTTTAAACCTGCATCCTTAAGTAGAGCACCAAGTGCAACAAAACATGCAGCTAATGGTATCGCTGGACTTCTAATTCCTATTAATGATTTAAGTCCTTTAAAAAAAATTTTTGAATTTATCATCCGCCAAGGAATAATCTTCCAACGTCTGGATTTTTTAAAAGATCGTCACCTTTTCCTGCAATTGCAGTTTGACCAGAAACTAAAACATATCCAATATCAGCAAACTCTAAACCTTTTTTTGCGTTTTGTTCTACAAGAATAATAGTTTTCTTTTCAGCTTTTTGAAGGTCTTCTAAAATTTCAAAAACCATATTTATGTATTTAGGTTCTAAGCCGATTGACGGTTCATCTACTAGTAATATAGAAGGTTTCATCACTAAAGCTCTGGAGATCTCTAACAATCTTCTCTCTCCGCCCGATAAAACTTTTGCAGGTTGATTTCTTCTATTTCTTAATCTTTCATATTTTTGAAAAATTCTTTCAGCTTCTTCGTAGGCCTCGTCCTGTTTATCTTTAATATAACCGCCCATTAAAAGATTTTCCTCAACTGTCATATCGGGGAACACTGAATTATCTTGTAAGATGTAAGCTATACCAACTTTACTTAGTTTTTGTGCAGGAGTTAATTTTGTAATTTCATCACCTTCTAATTCAATTTTTCCATCAAAAATATTCGTAAAGCCATAAATAGAATGAAGTATTGTTGATTTTCCTGCTCCGTTAGGACCAATTAAACATAACGATTGGGCTTTACTGACGGTCAAATCAAAGTTGTGAAGGATTTCCATTTTTCCATACCCAGCTTTTAATCCTCTGATAGTTAGATGAACATCGTTAGGAGATAGTTTATTAAGGTCTTCTAAACCAGGTGCTTTACCTAAAACATCATATTGATTTGCCATTACTGAGCTCCTAGATAAGCATCAACAACTCGCTTATCATTTTTAATTTGATCAGGTGTACCATCTGCTAACATTTTTCCATGCGCTAAACAGAAAATTTTTTGAGCTAAACTCATAATCACTTTCATATTGTGTTCTATAACCAATAAAGTAATTCCATAATCTTTGTTTATTTTGATCAATCTATCTATAATTCCGTTAATTAGAGTTGGGTTAATTCCAGCTGTAGGCTCATCTAGTAAAAGCATTTTAGGTTCATTCATTAAAGCCATTGCTAATTCTAATAATTTTTGCTGTCCAAATGATAGATCTCCCGCTCTCAAATTTCTTTTTTGGTAAAGGCCTACAAAGTTTAAAAGGTTTTCTGCTTTTTCAGTAAGCTCAGTAGGTATTTTTGCAAAAATAAAACCAGAGTCGCTAGCCTTGTGACTTATAAGCATGTTTTCTACGCAATTTAGTTTTGAATAAATTCTTGTTTGTTGAAAGGTTCTTAACAAACCAAGTTTAGCTACTGCTGGAACAGGCATTTCTGATACTTCTGTATTGTCAAAAACAATAGATCCTTTATCTATTGGATGAGTTCCTACAATGGAATTAAATAAAGTAGTTTTACCTGAACCATTTGGTCCAATTAAACCAACAATTGATCCTTGTTCTACTGAAACAGAAATATCTACGTTGGCCTGAACACCGCCAAAAGATTTACTTACACTTTTAACTTCTAAAATACTCATTTTAATTCTACCTGTGCTTTACGATCTTTATCATCAATTACTTCACCAAATCTTTCTGGGTACTTTTCTCTTAACCAGCCCATTAATCCTTCTGGGAAATAAACCACGATCACAACGATTAAAACTCCTAGCGCAACATATTGCCAACCTAATATAAAAGTCCAAAGTCCCTCTTTGAAGAAATGGAATAAAGTTGCGCCAATAATTGGTCCCCATAAAGTTCCTTTGCCGCCAAGTATCGCCATTAAAACCATGAATACACCCATCTCTCTTCCATCAAATGCAACATCGGTAGAATCTATATATCCAATTAGTCCACCCATAATTCCACCAGCTAGACCACAGAAAAATGCAGAACACATCCAGCCAACAATTTTATATTTCATTGTTTGAATGCCCATTGCTTCTGCTTTATCTTCGTTATCTCTTATCGCATTTAAAATTAATCTAAACCTAGAGCCGTAAATATATTTAACAAAAATAAATGCTAGAACTAATACTAGGAAACTTAAGAAGTAAAAAAATTGTCCTCTTGCTTCAGGATCAACTATTTCTGCTGGGAAAGGTGGTGTTGTGAAGCCTTGACCTGCACCAATAATTTCTATTCCGCCAGCGATTTCACCTGCTGCGATACCTAAACCTAAAGTACAAATCGCAAAGTAATGACCTCTTAAACCTAAAATAGCATAACCAATCGCGCCAGCAACAATGGTAGGAACAATAGCTGCAACTAATAAGCCGACGCCTATTCCTTGAAAATATTGTGCTGTAGTATGTACGAATGTTTTTTCTCCACCACTTTCTGTCCATTCTGCTAACGGGAAAAACATACCCACTTGAACTGAAGCAGTTAGATACATTCCAAGACCATAAAAAAGAATATTTCCAAAAGAATTGTAACCCATCTCTCCACCTTGTAAATTCCAAGTCATCGCTAGAACGATCAAAACACAAAGATAGGTAAGCTGAACTTTAAAAGCAGAGAACAGGAAAGGCGCAGCTAAACCTAAGATTATTAGGCCTGAATATAAGATTAGATCTTTTTGTTTAACTTTATTCATTTATTTTAAATACTCCCTTTTCTTTGAAAGCTTAAATCTTCTGTAAACCAATATGAAAACTAGCAGCATAAATACTGCACCAATTCTAAATTCTGTTCCTAAAATATAATCTGCAAACTCTTCGAATAATCCTAATCCCATTCCTGAAACAGCTACTGCTGGTAAATTACCAAGGCCAGCTACAATTACTATCATGAAAGATCTAACAGTATAAGGAAGTCCTACATAGGGATGAAGAGTAAGAGTGATTGAAATCAGAGCTCCTGCGATTCCACATAATGCAGCGTTGATACCAAAAGTTGCAGCATAAACTTTTTCTGTATCTACACCAAGAATTTTTGCAGCTCTAGCATTTTGTGCTGTGGCTCTGATAGCTCGTCCAAGTCTAGATTTTTTCATATATATAACTAAGGCGATTGCGTATAAAACACTTATTACAGCAGAAAATATTTTTGAATTTGGAAGGGTTACTGAATTATCAAACAACATCGTTGTTCCATATCCTGATTGAGCAACCACAACGTCTGCACCAAAAATAAAATTCATTAATTGTTGAAATACGATTGCGATACCAAAAGTTGCTAAAATTGAAATAAATAAATCGCGGTCTACAACTTTATTAATAACTAACTTATAAAGTGCCCAACCAACAAAAAACATTATAATTGGAGAGACAATAACTCCCCAAGCTGGATGAATTCCAGCAAGATACATTGTGTATGCAATATATCCTCCGAGTATTACTAAATCACCTTGGGCAATATTGATTATGTTCATTACTCCCCACTGAAGAGCCATACCGTATGCAATTAAAGCAAATAAAATTCCTAAGAGAATTCCGTCCAATGAAGCTTGGACCATTAGCATTGGGGCTTTAAAAATTAAAAAATCCATAAAAGATTATAACCTTTTAAAAGAAAAGCCCCCGGAAAACCAGGGGCTTGTCAATACATTAATTAGTTATTAGCCTCGCTCTGACCACTTAGGTATTGGGTGGTAGAATTTGTCTGAAGCCCATTTTGTTGGAGCAACAACTTTATTCTCACACGTATCACCTTTACATCTTACTTGGAACAAGATCATTGGCTTAGCAGTATTTTGTCCGCCAGGTCCAAATTTAATGTTTCCATAGAAAGTTTGCATTTCTGTAGTCTTAAGCGCATCTCTAACTTTATCTCTATCAAATGAATTTGCTCTTTCGAACGCATCTTTGAATACTAATAAAGCTGCAGATGACTCAGCTGATTGGTACGGCGGTGCATAACCAAATTCTTTTTTAAAGTCTTTGTCATACTTTTTACCTGTACCAAAAAACTTATCTTTGTAGCTTAAGTTTTTATGCCACTGAGAAGCACATAAAGCGTATTCTGAATTCTTTCCGTGTTGTTTAGAAAGTTTTGCAGCATCACAGTGTGTCATCGCCAACATTGGAACGTCTACTTTCATCTCAGAAATTTGTCTGATTGCAGTTAACGCACCTTTTGTGTGGCCTGATACAACAAGTACATCGGGTTTAGTTGCTTTAACTTTAGCCAATGTAGCAGCCATATCATTTAACTCTTTTGGTAATTTGTCATCAATGATGATTTCAGATCCAGTTCTTTTAGCTGCATCTAAGATACCAAGTCTCACGTCTTGTGAGAACGCATCTTGTTCAAATGCTTGTGCTATTCTAACTGGCTTACCACCATTTTTTTCAACAGCAAGATCGATTGCTACTTCAAGGTATTGGTTAGCTGGTGATAACACCGCGAACAAATATTTATATCCTTTAGTAAATAAAGATCTTGATGCACCATTCGCTTCAACCATAGGAATTTTATATTTCTCGGTTACTGGTGCAATGGCTTTCGTTAAACCTGAACTGTATGGTCCAAGCATGTAATGAACGCCGTCTTGTTTGATTAATCTTTCAGCTAACTGAGCAGCTCTTTTAGGGTTTGACTCATCATCGTAATAAATGATTTCAAACTTGTAACTTTTTCCACCAACTTTTACGCCACCCATTTTGTTAATTCTGTCAACGGCCATGTTATAACCGTTTTGAGTGTGTACTCCGTTAGAAGAATATTTTCCTGTAAGAGATATTGCAGAACCTAACACAATGTATTCACCGTCTACTTTTGCAAAAGAAGAAGTAAAAGATACAAGTGCTAATGTAATAGCTGAAATAGATGTAATAATTAGTTTTACTAATTTATTCATTATTTCTCCTTCGTTAATTAATTAATTAATAACAAATTAAAACAAGAATTTTTAAAAATGGCAACAGTAAGTATTGATTAATAGTTTTGAGATGCCGCGACATATAAAGCTATAATTATTAATACACACGCTGAGATTGTATTTAATACTTTAGGATTGTCTTTTAACCAAATTGATACTTTGTTTGCTGCAAATGCATAAATCATCAAAGTTAAAAAATCTAAAGATACATATGTAATAATCAAAATTGAAAATTGAGCAGTATAGTTTGATGTAAAATCAATAAACGAAGTAAAAATTGTACCAAAAAATATTATTGATTTAGGGCTCAATCCTGCAACAAGAAACCCGTCTCTATAAAAGGAAAAAATAGACTTTAAATTTTTATTTCCAGAACTAATCATTTTTATTTTTGAAGTGTAAGTGTCATAAGCCAAGTAGATAATATATAAAATTCCAGCCCATTTTAACATTTGAAGAATATCCGGATTATCACTTAAAAAAGTTCCAATAAAAAATACGACTAGAATACCCTGACAAAAATTTGCAGATATATCTCCAAATGCTGTCCAAACAGATTTTTTAATTCCGTAATTTAATGTATGAGAAACTATTACAACACGCGGTGGTCCTGGAGTAATAAATAAAAATAAAATTATTTGTAAAAATATTAAAAAATCAGTGGGAAACATTATTTTTATGACTATATATGAATATATGAAGAAGAAAAGTTATATTCCCCAAACAAAAGTTAAAAATCCTGAACCTAAAAAAAAAGGCACTGATTGGGTTATTTGGGCTGCTTGGGCAGACAGAATTACTTTTGAAGAAATAAAAGAGAAAACTGGAAATAGTGAGTCAGATGTAATTAAAATAATGAGGAAAAACTTAAAACCCTCTGCATTTAGACTTTGGAGAAAAAGGGTTCACAACACTAGTATTAAACATAGAAAAAAATTTAAGTTTGAAAGAAAAAAAATCAGAGAAAAAATAAGGATAAGTGATATAAGTTAATTATGAAAAAAGTTACCATGTATACTGGAAGCCCGTGCTCATTTTGTGAAGCTGCAAAAGCACTTTTAAAAACAAAAAATGTTGAAATTGAAGAATTTGATATTTGGAAAGATCCTGCAAAAGCAAAAGAAATGATTCAAAGAACAAATGGTGCTAAAACCATACCTCAAATTTTTATTGGTGACCATTATATTGGTGGTAATGATAAGCTTCAGTCTGCAAATAGAAGTGGTGAATTAGACAAATTATTATCTTAATCTTATTTTAAATCTGTTAATAAAGGCATCGAGTTACCTGCCCCAAGTTTTAAAGTTGATAAACCTGCCACTTGATTGGCAATGTTTAAACACTCTTTAATACTTTTATTTTTCGACAAGGCATATGCCAGACCACCATTAAAAGCGTCGCCTGCACCTGTCGTGTCTTCAACTTTTTTAAATGGTAGAGCCTTAATATAGATTTCTTCTTTACCATCAGAATAAAAAAGTCCCTTTTCACCTAAAGTAATTATTACTTTTTTAAGTCCTAATGCTAAAAGTTTTTTTGCACTTTCTTTTGCATCACTTTCATTTTTTATTTTAACTCCGGTATAAAATTCTGCCTCAGCTTCATTTGGAGTAAAATAATCAGATAAACTAAAAAATTCTTTATCTAATTTACATGCAGGAGCAGGATTTAATATATTAATTAAACCACTTTCTTTAGCTACTTTTAAACAATGCAATGTTACTTCTATTGGAACTTCTAATTGTGTTAAGAATATTTTTGATTTTTTTATTATATTAATGTCTATGTCATCTTTGGTAAAACTCGCTGGTGCCCCTCTGATAACGGTAATCGCATTTTGTCCAGTATTACTATCAACATGAATACCTGCTACTCCTGTTTGATGCTCTTTTGAAATTATAATGTTGGATGTATTTATCTTATTTTGTTTAAGAGAATTTAAAGCAAGTTTACCGTAGTCATCATCCCCAATTTTAGAAATAAAATTAACATTACATCCTAATCTTGCTAGAGCTATTGCTTGATTACAGCCCTTGCCACCTGGGCCAATATTATATTTATCACCAAGAATAGTTTCACCGGTTGTTGGAATTTTATTTGCTGAAAAACTTAAGTCTGCAACAAATATACCTAGAACAGTAACTTCACTCATTAACCAAGCTTAGTGAGAAAAGGAAAAGTTGTCAAAATATAATAGCTTATTACCTGTATTGAATTTGTAAGTATTAAAACACCAGTGATCAATAAAATTATTCCACCACCTTTTTTAACTTTTGAGTAATGTTTGCTAAACCCCTTTTTGGAGTTTAGAAAAATTGTCATATAATATCCAGAAAGTATGAACGGTATTGCTAAACCAAGTGAATAAAAAGAGAGTAATATCACTCCACTGACTATAGTTGTTTCAGTAGCGGACAAAGCTAAAATTGAACCTAATACTGGACCTATACAAGGCGTCCATCCAAAAGCGAATGCGGAACCAACGACAAAAGGGAAAACGAAATTATCTTTGTAACTTCCCGTGTCTATTTTTTTGTCTTGATTTAGAAAATTAAAATTTAATATACCTATAAAATTTAATGAAAATAGAATAATTATAATTCCAGCAGCTATCCTTAGTTCTTTGCCAAAAAAGATTAAAACATTTCCTAAAAATGAAGCTGCCATTCCTAAGCTAATAAAAACAAAAGAAAATCCTAATGCGAAAATAATTGTTTTGATTAAAACAATCTTTTTGTCTTTATCTATTTCATCAAGTTTTTTACCTGTAATATAAGATATGTAACCTGGTATTATAGGCAAAACACAAGGAGTTAGAAAACTGATAAAACCTGCACCGAACGCTAAGAAAGATTTAATTAACATAATTTAATGATACAATTATTATGATGATTATAAAATATGTAAGTTTTTTACTAGGGTTAATATGGTCCTACTCATTTATAAGAACACAATCAATTTTTAGTAATAAAACCGCATTATTATTTAAAGTTTTTATTTCGAAAGTATCTTGGTTTACTTTTATTGCAGCATGTTATTTTGGTTACAAAAACTTTTCATTTAAAGCAACATTAATTGGAATAGCTGCAGCTGTGGTTATGGTTCACCTAGGTTTTTTCTTTTTATCTAATTATTTAAGTAAAAAAATAGGACAAGAAAACCTTATTAAAATAAAAACTGTATTTGAATACACTTTGATCGCCTTTATTGTATATTTTGTTTTCTTTTAATCTGTAGGAATAGTGCTTAGCACATTAAATTTTTTATCTGTTATTACTATTTCACCTGAACTAGGAACTGCATTAGTAATAGCAGTTATTATACTGTAATGAGTTATTAAAACTAAATTACCTCCATCACCATCCCAGTTGTTTACAAATGTTTGAAGTTGTTTAAGTTGTTTTGGTTCATTTTTTGCAAAAGATGATTGGAAAGTTGAATTTAAAGCAGGAAACTCAAAATAATTTTTAAAGGCATATTTTGCCGTATCTTTACATCTACACCACTGGCTACTTAAAACTTTATCTACAGGAATTTTGTTTTTTTTGAACAGTTTGCCTATAGCTTTCGATTGTTCAATTCCAACCTTATCTAGGTTTCGTTGTGTTTTACAATCATCAATTTTAAATCCTGGTGGATCTCCACCTCCAGGAGCTAACGCATGTCTAATTAATATTATTTTATCTCCCTCTTTTGCTTCAACCCATAAATCTTTTGCGATTAAATTTTTATAAGTGAAGAGTTGAAAAAAAATTAAAAGTAGTAAGATTTTTTTCATTTTTTTGGTTTAAAAACTAAACATGTGCCATTATTACAATATCTTTTGCCTGTAGGCTTTGGACCGTCGTCAAATAAGTGTCCGTGATGTCCTTTACAATTTTTACAATGGTATTCAGTTCTTGGATAACCAATTAAGTTGTCAGTTTTTGTTTCAAATACATTCGGAAGTGATTTAAAAAATGATGGCCAGCCAGTTCCGCTATCAAATTTCATATTGGACTCAAATAATTTTATTCCACATCCAGCACAATGATAAGTGCCTTCTCTTTTTTCGTTATTTAAAAGACTTGATCCTGGAGGCTCTGTGCCCTCTTGTTTTAATATATAATTCTGCTCAGGAGTTAAATTACTATCCCAATCTTTACTTTTCATCTTTAACTTTGTCATCAACGCCGTAAGGTTTGAATGTGCCCTTGTTTCCAATTTTAATTTCTTTAGCAGGGATTCCTATTACAGTTGCATTTTCTTTGACATCGTTAACCACAACAGCATTAGCAGCTACTCTTGCATTGTCTCCAATTTTTACTGGACCTAAAATTTGAGCTCCTGATCCAATTACAACATTGTTTCCAATTGAAGGATGTCTTTTTTCATGCCTTTGTCTCTCGCTATCGATACTTGGTGAAATACCTCCTAATGTAACGGCATGATAAATTGTAACATTATCTCCAATCTCTGAAGTTTCACCAATCACTACTCCCATTCCATGATCTATAAATAAATTTTTTCCAATTTTCGCTCCTGGATGTATTTCTATCCCGGTGAAAAATCTTGCTGTTTGAGAAATAATTCTGGCAATTAAATCAAATCCTGCAACAAAGAAAAAATTTGCTATTTTATGAAAAAATACAGCTTTCACACCTGGGTAAGTGAGAATGATACTCACTAAAGATTTTGCCGCAGGGTCTCTAGATTTTATAGATTCTAAATAATCGATCATAGTATGTATATAATGACTACTTGAAAAATTTAAAGAATTATTTATAACGTCCTGAATTATGAGCAAACCTTTTCATTTAGCTATTCCAGCAGGTAATTTAGATACTGCTATTGATTTCTATAAGAACGTTCTTGGATGCAAATTAGGTAATGGAGAAAAAGATAAGTGGATTGATGTTGATTTTTGGGGAAACGAACTTACTCTGCACAAAACTGAAACTAAGCTTCCAAGAGAGAGACATGACGTAGATATGGGAAAAGTTCCTGTGCCTCATTTTGGAGTTCATTTAAATTCAGATGTATTCAATAAAATTAAAAAAAATATAGAACAACACGATAAAGTAAATTATCTAGATAATCCTTACACTAGGTTTAAGGGTCAAAAAGAAGAACAAGAAACATTCTTTATAGAAGATCCACATGGTAACGTTTTAGAGCTTAAAACGATGAAGAATTAGTCATTGACTAGTGTTCATTAAACTTGATATAATTATCTTATAGCGCCGAGTTAATACAAATTGCGGGCGCTTAACAAATCCAGCTAAAGCGTTAAGTCTCAGACCACCGCTTTAGTCGGTGGTTTTTTTTTAACAAAATTAAAACCGGGTATTTGAACTGTATTGTACACCTGACATTTCGTCGAAGTACTAAAAAAGGAGAAAAAAATGACAAAAAAAATTAAACATCCAGAAACAATTGGTTTACATGGAGGTGATTATAGAGCTGATCCAGCAACAACATCTGTTGCGGTACCAATCTATCAAACTACTTCTTATCAATTTAAAAATGCTGAAACAGCGGCAAATTTATTTGGACTAAAAGAATTTGGAAATATTTATACAAGAATAATGAATCCAACTTGTGATGTATTGGAAAAAAGAGTTGCAGCATTAGAGGGTGGAATGGCTGCAGTAGCAGTGGGATCAGGTCAAGCTGCATCAGCATTTTGTGTTCAGAATGTTGCTCAAGCAGGTGACAACATTGTTTCATCTACTGATCTGTACGGAGGAACTGTAAATTTATTTAAAAATACTTTAAGAATGCAAGGTATAGAAGTTAGATTTGCTGATCCAACTGATCCAAAAAACTTTGAGAAATTAACTGATGAAAAAACAAGAGCTTATTACGGTGAGTCTTGTCCTAATCCATACCTTAGAGTTTTTCCTATTAAGGAAGTTGCAGATATCGGTAAAAAACATGGTATCCCACTTATAATTGATAACACTGCCGCTCCAGTAATTTGTAAACCTTTGGAACATGGTGCTGCTGTAGTGATGCACTCTTTAACAAAGTATATTGCAGGACATGGTACATCAATTGGTGGAATAATAGTTGATGGTGGAACTTTTGATTGGGTTAAAAATGCTAAGAGACAGCCTTTGTTTAATGAACCAGATCCAAGTTATAATGGAGCTGTGTGGGGACGAGATGTTCCAAAACTAACTGGTGCAAATATTCCTTTCGCAATAAGAGCTCGTGTAGTTTTGTTAAGAGACTTAGGTGCTCCACTTTCACCGTTTAATGCTTTTCAAATTATACAAGGTTTAGAAACAGTTGCTTTACGAATGAAACAACATTGCGCCAACGCAGAAAAAGTTGTTAAGTTTTTAGAGTCTCAGAAAAAAGTTAAAAACGTCATCTATCCAACAAATCACCAAGGTGAGATAAGAGAAAGAGCTAAAAGATATATGAATGGTGGTTATGGTTCTCTTGTTGGAATGGACTTAGGATCTAAAGAAGCTGGTGCCAAATTTATCGATAATTTAAAGCTGCTTTATCATGTTGCAAACATTGGTGATGCTAGAAGTTTAGCTATTCATCCAGCATCAACAACTCATAGTCAATTAAATGACAAGCAGTTGGCTGAAGCGGGTGTAACACCAGGGTATGTCAGATTGTCCATTGGTATTGAGCATCCTGACGATATTATTGCTGATATTGAACAAGCTTTAGCAGCATAATTGCTTTGTGAATTAGATTTGCTTGACGTGACAACATCTTCAAAATAAGATTTCGTATATTTTCTATGAAATCAAAAGCTAAAGTAGTTGTAGTTGGTGGAGGTGTTGTTGGCGTCAGCACGCTTTATCACCTGGCTAAAAAAGGTTGGTCAGACGTAGTTCTTATTGAACGAAAAGAACTTACATCTGGTTCAACTTGGCACGCAGCTGGTTTATTACCTTTATTTAATATGAGTTATTCTGTTGGTCAACTCCACAGATATGCTGTTCAACTTTATAAATCTTTAGAAAAAGAAACAGGTAAAAATGTTGGTTTTAGTGTTGTCTCAAATATACGTTTAGCTCAAACTCAAGATAGGATGGATGAGTATCATCAATACGCAGGTGTCGCAAAAACAATAGGGGTTGATGTTAAATTTTTAAAACCAGAACAAGTAAAAGAAATTTGGCCTTTATGTAATATAGAAGGTTTAGTAGGAGCAATTCAGCATCCAGAAGATGGGTATATTCAGCCAGCAGATTTGACACAAGCTATGGCAACTGGTGCAAGAAATCACGGTGCAGAAATTTATAGAAACACAACTGTCTTAGGAATAAAACAAACTAAAGATGGATGGGTAGTTCAGACAGATAAAGGGGATATAACTTGCGAACATGTAGTTTCATGTAGTGGTAACTTTGCAAGACAAACAGGAAGAATGGTAGGATTAGAAGTTCCAGTTATGCCGGTCGAACACCAATATATAGTAACTGAACCACATCCAGAAATTCAAAAAAGAAAAAAAGAAGGTAAACCAGAAATGGGAGTTTTAAGAGATAGCGATAATTCTTGGTACATGAGAGAAGAAGCTGGCGGATTATTACTCGGTCCTTATGAAAAAGGCGCTCCATGTTGTTATGTCGATGGACCTTCAAAAGATAGCGAGTACGAATTATTTCAAGAAGATTTAGACAGATTAGCTCCACATATAGAGGGAGCAATTAAAAGAGTGCCGGCATTCGGTGAAGTCGGAGTAAAAAAAGTTTATAATGGAGCAATTGCATATACTCCTGATGGAAATCCAATTGTTGGACCTGCTTGGGGTTTAAAAAACTTTTGGATTAATGAAGGACATAGTTTTGGTATTACTGCTGCAGGTGGTGCTGGATGGCAATTAGCTGAGTGGATAATAGACGGAGAACCAACAATAGATATGTTAGGAGTTGAACCAAGAAGATATGGTGCATACGTTACAAAATCTTATTTAAAAGCTAAAAATGAAGAAGCTTACGCTAACGTATTTACCGTACACTATCCTGATGAAGAACGTGAAGCTGGTCGACCTCTAAGGCAAGCACCTTGTTATGATAGATTGAAAAAGCTAGGAGCAGTTTTTGGATCAAAGTTTGGTTGGGAGCGAGCTAACTTTTTTGCAGAAAAAGGAGAGAAACAAGAAGACGATTGGTCTTTTAGAAGATCTAAGTGGTTTAAAAATGTCGAGCGTGAATGTAAAAATGTTAAAGAGAATGTTGGGTTGCTTGATATGACTGCATTTGGTAAATGTAGAATTAAAGGTCCTGGCGCAGAAGAATTTTTAGACAAATTAGTTGCCAATAAATTACCAAAAAAAATAGGAAGAATTAATCTTTGTCACGCATTGAATACAAAAGGTGGAGTTCACTCAGAATTTACCATAATGAGAGAAGCTGAAGATAGTTTTTATTTAGTTTCTGCTGGTGCCTATCAAAGGCTTGATCACGATTGGATACAAAAATGGATGCCAGAAGACGGCACTGTTCAATATGAAAATTTAACGAATAGTATGGGAGTTTTAGTTGTGACCGGTCCTAAAGCAAGACAACTAATGCAGAAGGTTTCAAGATCAGATTTTTCTAATGAGAGATTTAAATGGTTAAGTGCTCAAAATATTAATATTGGATTAGCACCTTGTAATGCTATGAGAGTAAACTTTGTAGGTGAATTGGGGTGGGAATTGCATCACCCGATTGAGTATCAAAATCATATTTTCGATCAACTTATGGAGGCTGGAAAAGAGTTCGGTATTAAACCATACGGCATTAGAGCAATGAATAGTTTGAGAGTGGAGAAATCTTACAAACTAGTGGGTACAGAATTATCAATTGAATATTCTCCTTACGAGTCTGGTTTAGATAGATTTATTCATCCTAATAAGGGAGATTTTATAGGTCGTGCGGCATTAGACAAATGGAGAGCAAAAGGCTTTTCAAATAAATTGGTAACTATGGAGATTCATGGTGTTACAGATGCTGATGTTTTAGGAAATAATCCAATTTACGATAATGGATCAGTAGTTGGAAGAGCTACAGGTGGTGATTTTGGATTTAGGTTAAATAAATCGATAGCTTTAGGAATGGTTAAGCCTGAGCTAGCAAAAGTAGGAAAAAAATTAAAAATTGATATTCTTGGTAAAATGCATGAGGCTTCTATAGTTGAAGACTCTCCTTACGATGCCGAAAATAAATTACTCAGAGCCTAATGAAAATCTTAGTAGCAGTTAAAAGAGTTATTGATTACAACGTTCAAATTAGAGTTAAAGAGGACGGCTCTGGTGTTCATACAGATAATGTAAAAATGTCAACTAATCCACCTGATGATAATGCTGTGGAAGAGTCAGTAAAACTTAAAGAGTCTGGCAAAGTAAAAGAAGTTGTCGCTATTTCAATTGGTGAAGATAAAGCACAAGAAACAATAAGAAAAGCTCTTGCAGTTGGCGCTGATAAAGGAATTCACGTTAAAGCTGATAACTATATAGAACCGTTAGGAATAGCAAAAATATTAAAAAAAATTGTAGAAAAAGAAAAACCGGATATGGTTTTTTTGGGCAAACAAGCTATTGATGATGATTGTAATCAAACTGGTCAAATGTTAGCTGCAATGCTTAATTGGCCTCAAGCCACTTTTACTTCTAAAGTAAATTTAAAAGATAAGTCTCTTGAGATAGTTAGAGAAATTGATGAAGGATTAGAAACAATTGAGGTTAATTTACCAGCTGTAGTTTCTTGTGATTTAAGATTAAACGAACCAAGGTTTGCATCTTTGCCGAATATCATGAAGGCAAAAAAGAAACCAATGGAACAAATAAATGCAAAAGATTTAGGAATAGATCTTACGAATAGAATTCAGCAAATAAAAGTTGAAGAACCACCTAAAAGAAAAGCTGGAATTAAAGTTGCAAACGTTGCTGAGTTAGTAAGTAAACTTAAAAATGAGGCTAAAGTATTATAATGTCAGTACTATTAATTGCAGAGCATGATAATTCAAAATTAAAACCATTTACCCTGAATGCTATTACAGCTGCATCAAAAATTGATGGTGATGTTCATGTTTTAGTAGCTGGGGCAAATTGTGAAAATGTTACTAAAGAAGCAGCGAGTGTTCCACTTGTTAAAAAAGTTTTATGGTGTGACTCGCCAAATTATCAAAATTATTTGCCTGAAAATTTAGCACCTTTAGTAACAAAGACTGCAGAAAAATATGATCACATCGTTGCATCTGCAAATACATTTGGAAAAAATTTTATGCCGAGAGTAGCTGCTGCGTTAGATATTTCACAAGTAAGTGATATCATTAAAGTATCAAGTCCTGATACTTTTATAAGACCTATTTATGCTGGGAATGCTTTTGCTACAGTCAAAAGCAATGACAAAAAGAAGTGCGTAACAATAAGACCAACTTCTTTTGACCCTGCTGAAAAAAATGGCGGCTCTGCTCAAGTTGAAAAAATTGAAGCTGTTGATGTGCCGAATACATCAAAATTTATTAAAAGAGAAGAAACTAAATCAGAAAGACCTGAACTTGGAACTGCAAGAATAGTTGTTTCAGGTGGTAGAGGATTAGAAAGTGGAGAAAATTTTAAATTAATTACAGATATCGCTGATAAGCTTAATGCTGCTGTTGGTGCATCACGAGCTGCTGTCGATGCAGGTTACATAAGTAATGATCATCAAGTTGGGCAAACAGGTAAAGTTGTAGTTCCCGATTTATACATTGCTGTAGGAATCTCTGGTGCAATTCAACACTTAGCTGGTATGAAAGAGAGTAAAATAATTGTCGCAATTAACAAAGATGGTGAAGCTCCAATTTTTAGTGTTGCAGACTATGGTTTAGAAGCAGATTTATTTAAAGCTCTTCCTGAGTTTTTAGCTGAGTTGAACAAACTGAATACTATCCAAAAATAATTAGTTTGATATAGTCATTTCATGGCAAGAGAAGCAATGGAATATGATGTGGTTATCGTTGGTGCAGGTCCAGCAGGATTAACTACTGCGATTAAACTTAAACAACTCGATCCGAATTTAAGTGTTTGCATACTTGAAAAAGGTTCTGAAGTTGGAGCGCATATTTTAAGTGGAAATGTATTTGAAACTAAAGCTCTTGATGAGTTAATTCCAAATTGGAGGAATGAAAATGCTCCAATTAAAACAAAAGTTTCAAAGGAGAAGTTCCTATTTTTAGGTAAAAAATCATCTTTAAGTTGGCCTACTTGGCTTTTGCCAGCAGTACAAAAAAATCATAAAAATTACATTATTAGTCTTGCTAATTTCTGTCGTTGGTTAGCAGAACAAGCTGAAAAATTGGGTGTAGAAATTTTTCCTGGATTTCCAGCAAGTGAAGTTCTTTATAACGATGATGGATCTGTAAAAGGTGTAGCTACATTAGATATGGGTCTAGACAAAGAAGGTAATAAAAAAGATACCTATCAAGAAGGTATGGAATTGCATGCTAAAGTTACTGTTTTTTCAGAAGGATGCAGAGGTCATTTAGGAAAGCAACTAATAAAAAAATTTAATTTAGATGAAGGAAAAAACCCTCAGCAATACGGTATCGGACTTAAAGAAATTTGGGAAGTTAGCGAACAACAACATCAAGAAGGCTTAGTTATGCATACAGCAGGCTGGCCTTTAGACAACAAAACTTATGGTGGAAGTTTCATTTATCATGCAGAAAATAGACAAATATATTTAGGCTATGTAATAGGTTTAGATTACCAAAATCCTTACCTTTCTCCTTTTGATGAATTTCAAAGATTTAAAACACATCCAGCTATAAGAAAAATGTTTGAGGGTGGTAAAAGAATTTCGTTTGGTGCAAGAGCTTTAATTGAAGGTGGAATTCAAAGTTTGCCTAAAATGTATATGCCTGGAGCTTTGTTAATAGGTTGTGATGCTGGAACTTTAAATATGCCAAAAATAAAAGGTTCTCATACTGCTATGAAAAGCGGAATAGTTGCTGCAGAAGCAATTGTAGAAAATATCAAAAATAAATCTGATCTATCAATTTATGAAAAGAAATTTAAAGATAGCTGGGCATATAAAGAATTACATGCAGCTAGAAATGTTAAACCAAGTTTTAGTTGGGGGTTAATACTAGGCATTATTTTTACAGGTATCGACCAGATTTTATTTAGAGGAAAATTGCCATTCACCTTAAAGCATAAGCATGCAGACCATGAAGCTTTAAAACCTGCAAAAGAAATGCCTAAAATTGAATACCCGAAACCTGATGGTAAACTTACTTTTGATAAGACAAGCTCAGTTTACTTAACAGGAACAAATCACACAGAAAATCAACCTGTCCATTTAAAATTAAAGGACCCCGAATTACCTATTAAGTATACACTTCAAAAATATGATGAACCTGCTCAAAGATACTGTCCAGTTGGAGTGTATGAAGTTCAAAAGGAGAAGTTTATTATTAATTCTCAAAACTGTATCCATTGTAAAACATGTGATATTAAAGAGCCTTCCCAAAACATCACCTGGGTTTGTCCTGAAGGTGGCGGTGGACCCAAATATGGCAATATGTAAATAATACTTGTTGCTTTTGTATTGGATTGGTCTATACGGCTGGTAATGTATAAGATTATAAAAAATTCATGGGCCCTTTTCACCGGTTTTACAATTATCATTATTTCACATGGATTTCAGGGAAACCTTTTAGGAATTAGATCGGTTTTAGAAAATTTTAATTATATCGCAACTGGAACAATGATGTCTGGTTATTTTGCTGGTTTTTTTGTGGGAGCTTACATCATACCTAATCTAGTATCTAAAGTTGGACACATAAGAGTATTTGCAGCATTTGCTTCGATGGCCTCATTAAGCTCTTTAGTGCATGTAGTTTTCGTTGATCCTTTGATTTGGGTGCTTGCAAGATTTTTAACTGGATTTAGCATGATAGGTATATTTGTTATCGTTGAAAGCTGGTTAAATGATAGAGCAAATAATAAAACTAGAGGAAAAGTATTATCTTTATATATGTTCATTACTTTTGCTGGTCTTGCTCTTGGAAACCTATTACTTAACGTCAGTAATCCAAAAAACTACGAGCCATTCATTTTAATTTCTTTATTATTTTCTATAGCTTTAATTCCAATACTTTTAACAAAAAGAAAACCTCCTAAATTTAAAAAAACTACCTCAATAAAAATTAAAGAGTTATTTAAAATCTCCCCTTTTGGTAGTTTTTCTATGATTTGCACTGGCTTTATATTTGCACCAATATTTACACTTTTATCGGTGTACGCAATTACAATGAAACTTTCTATATTTGAAACTTCTTTGTTGCTTGTTGGAACAATGTTAGCTGGAGCTTTGTTTCAATGGCCGATTGGATCATTATCAGATAAATATGACAGAAGAATAATTATTATTGGATGTTCAATTGCAGCCTCAGTATTTGCTGTTTTTTCAGTAATTGTTTCAGGTGCTGGTGCTTCTATACCAAATTTATTTGTTGAGACTACAGTAAGTTTTAATTATTTCTCAACCACAATGGATAAAACGAAACTCTTTTTGTTTATTATTCTTTTATCTGGAACTACGCTTCCTCTATTCTCATTAAACTTAGCTTTAGTAAATGACCAAATACCCAAAGAAAAGTTCGTTGCCGCAGGAGGGGGTCTTAATATTATTTTTGGAATAGGAGCGATAGCAGGCCCGATAATGTGTTCAGCGTTGATGAATTTACTTGGACCAAACGGATTATTTGTCCACTTTTTAATTTTCTTTGTTTTAATAATTATTTTTGGATTATACAGAATGAACCAAAGAAAATATGAAGACAATCCTGATTCAACTTTTACACCTTTACCAACCAATATTACTCCATTGGGAATTGAATTAGATCCAGAGACGGGTGTTGATTTGTCTAATACTGAAAATAAAAAAAGTTAATTTAAGCTAGCAGTATCTTTGAGTCTTTGCTGAAAATAATCTTCAAAAGATTTATTGCATGTAATAATATATTTATTTCCTAAATTATATATTGAGCACTCAATTCTTGCTATTACAGTTTGAGCCATAGTAGATTTTGGAAATTTTTCTTCTCTTAAATCGAAATGGGTTAATTGGTTTAAAAAGGAGTCTTTATTTTCTCCTTCAATTTCAAAGTATACTTGCCCATATGAGTAATCAGAGGCTAGCATATTTTCGTTAGTATTAATCGATGATACCAAGTTTAAAATTTGATTATGGTCTTTTTTTTCTGTTAAAATTAAACTCCACTGATCAAAAGAATTTTTTGCAAATAAATAATTTAAATCGTACTTAACCTCCAAGTTTTTTGATGGAGGTTTAATTGAGGTTTTCTCCTCTATTGTATTATTAAATTTTTCAAGTCCATTCCCTCTAACTATTATTTGATGATAATCTTTTTGGGAAACTTTAACGCCAGGAATTGATAATATATTTGTCATGAAGTTAGCCTTTTATTTTCTGGATCAATAAATACTGGATTTACTATTTCCACAGGAATATTCTTAGTCTTTCCCGTGGCAGTGACAAAAAATTTCTGCCCAAGTAAATTTTTACCACCTCTTATCATAGCAAGACCAATTGAATGATTTAAGTTTGGACTGTGATAACCTGAGGAAACATGTCCAAGATATTTTATCGGATTTTTAATTTTTTTTGGTAACTCGTTTAATTCGACTATATGTTGTCCTTCTTCTATAATATCTTTTTTATTGATCGGTGAAAGACCAACAAGTTGTTTTCTGTCTTCTCTAGAGGTATCAGGACGGGATAGAGATCTTTTGCCAATAAAGTCTTTTTTATTTTTACCTATCATCCAATTATAATTAAGGTCTATAGGGGTGACTGTGCCATCGGTTTCTTGACCAATAACTATGTATCCCTTTTCTGCTCTAAGTAAATGCATTGTTTCAGTTCCGTATGGAATTAAATTAAACTCTTTGCCGCAAGAAAATATTTCTTCCCAGAGCTCTAAACCGAATTTAGGAGGAATATAAATTTCATAACCTAATTCACCTGTAAAGCTAGCTCTCATAATTCTGATTTTAGTTTCTTTATAATCAAAGTTTTTAAAAGTCATAAACGGGAAAGCATCATTACTAAAATCAATATCAGGAAATACTTTCATCATAATTTCCCTCGTTTTAGGTCCGCTAATGTTAAATGTAGAAAACTGCTCAGTAATAGAGTTTAAATAGACTTGTAAATGAGGCCATTCTGTTTGTAAATATTCTTCCATGTCAGCAAGTACTTTTGGTGCTCCACTTGATGTAGTAGTAGCTATAAAATGCTGATCACTTATCTTACAGATTATCCCGTCATCTTTTATCATGCCATCCTCACCTAGCATCATAGCGTATCTAGATGTCATTGGTTTCATTTTTGAAAATGCATTGGTGTACATTAAATTCATAAATTCCAAAGCATCTCTTCCTTTAATTTCAATTTTCCCTAAGGTACTTCCATCTAAAATTCCAGCATTTTCTCTTAACATTTTTGACTCTCTTTGCACTGCTTGATGCATGGTTTCGTTTTCACTTGCTTTAAAATACCAAGGTCGTTTCCACTGCCCTACATCTTCGAAAACAGCATTATTTTTTAAATGCCATGAATGAATTGAAGTTTTTCTTTCAGGATCATAAAATTCGTAAGTACTTCTTCCTGCGATAGCTGCAAAGCTCAATGGCGCATAAGGCGGTCTATAAGTAGTAGTTCCAACCTCTGATATTTCTTTTTTTAATATCTTTGAGACTATCGCAAGTGAATTAATACTACTAATTTTACCTTGGTCTGTTCCCATACTGTTTGTTGTGTATCTTTTTAAATGTTCAATACGATCAAATCCCTCTGTTATAGCCTGTTTCAAATCTTTAGTTGTAACATCGTTATGAAGGTCAATAAAAGATTTTGACCAATTAGAATTGTTCTTCTTTTTCGTTTCCCACAATTCCTTAATTGAAAATTTATTTGGTACGTTTAAGTTAATATCTAATGACACTTTTTTTGTTTTAAAAATTGAAAGCTTTTCATTAATTTCATCACATAACTTTTTAAAATTATAATTTCCACTTGTTGATCCTAGAGTGATGGTTTTTTGAAAAGGTGTATCAGGTTTAAATGAAAGTATATTTTTATCCCATTTAACCAAACCTTTTGATTGTGTAAATAAATGTATATCAGGATTGTATCCACCCGAAACACATAACATTGATGACTTAAGTTTATTAAATGATTTACCTTGTCTAATAGTAATGGTCTCTACTTTTTTATTACCATCACAT
Source organism: uncultured Pelagibacteraceae bacterium (assembly GCA_902582155.1). Lineage (GTDB taxonomy): Bacteria > Pseudomonadota > Alphaproteobacteria > Pelagibacterales > Pelagibacteraceae > Pelagilacustribacter. The sequence continues at coordinate 13,692 of CACHRI010000007.1, read as the reverse complement.
CCTTCTATTTCTGCATCGCTAAAAAATGGAATTTCTTTATCTTTTAAAATTTTTTTTATTTCAGTTTCAATATTGTCTTTTTTTCTAGAGTCAACGTAAGCTTTTGGTTTGCAACCTAGACTAATTAACTTTTTAAGAAGGCTTAATGAAGATGAATTATTTGTAAATATAACTGGTTCCTTTTCGGGAACAACACCGTATCTATGAATATATTTTTCAAATGAGGACGCTAACATTACTCCAGGCAAATCATTATTTCTAAAAGAGATAAATCTTTCTATATGGCCGTTGGTAATTATCGTGTTTGAAGTTCTGATTTTGTGAAGTGTAAGCTCTGATTTATTTAAATCAATTTTTTTTCCAGCAAACTTATCTTCCAAAGCTATAAGATGATTTGTAAAGTTATATGTTGTTACTAAAGTATTTTTTAATATAGTAATATTTTTTGAATTTAAAATTAATTCCTCAGTTTCACTTATCCACTCTTGAGGGGTCAAACCATTTATGGTTTTAACTTTATTTGAATTTTTTAGTACGCCTCCCAAATAGCTATCTTGTTCAATAAGCAAAACTTTATATTTCGTGTTTATAAATTTTTTAGCTGCAGCTAATCCACTCAACCCTGCCCCTATGATAACTATGTCACTATTGTGATATTGGTGTGTGCTTTTAGACCTGAAATTTTTTGGTGGTTTACCTAATCCAGCTGAACGTCTAATTAAAGGCTCATAAAGATTTTTCCAAAAACCTTTTGGACCCATGAAAGTTTTGTAATAAAAACCAGCTGAAAATATTGGAGATAAAATATTATTTATTGCTCCAAAATCGTATCTCAAAGACGGCCAACGATTTTGGCTTGTTATCTCCATTCCATCATAAATTCGTTTAATTGTTGCTCTAGTGTTAGGTTCATTATGTTCGCTTATTATTTGGACTAAAGCATTAGGTTCTTCAATTCCGCACGTATATATACCTCTTGGTCTATGATATTTAAAACTTCTGCCAACTAATCTAATGTTATTTCTCAAAAGTGCAGAAGCGATAGTATCTCCCTCAAATGCACTATAAGTTTTACCGTCAAAAGTAATTTTAATTTGGTTTTTAGATATATATTCACATTTATTGTTTATTGCTGACATACTTTACTTCTTTACTGAAAAATTCCCTGATCCCACTGGTGGCTCGCCAGATGGTGATTTAAGAGTATTTTTAAATTCACTAAGATCAGGTCTTTTTTCACTCACTTTGTAAACCTTTAATATTTGGTCAGTGGATGTATTTCTTATTGCATTAAACCATTTTTTACATCCATGAGAGTGTACCCATCTCTCATAAAAAATTCCTTTAGGGTTATTTCTATAGAAAACATACTCTCCCCAATCTTTATCTGACAAACTTTCTGGATTTTTAGGTCGAATTACGTGAGCCTCTCCACCATTAGCAAACTCTGATTGATCTCTTTCACCGCAATATGGACATTTTATAAGAATCATTTTTAATGGGCTACGGCCGCTGCACCATGTTCGTCTATTAATCTGCCATCAGAAAATCTGCTTAATGCGAAGGGAGCGTTTATTTTGTGTGGCTCGTCTTTAGCAATAGTATGAGCAAATACGTTTGCACTACCTGGTGTAGCTTTGAAACCGCCAGTTCCCCAACCACAATTAAAATATAAACCCTCAACATCACATTTGCTTATAATCGGACTTGCGTCTGGACAAATGTCTACTATGCCTCCCCATTGTCTTAACATTTTCATTTTTCCAAAAATTGGATAAAGCTCAACGATGGCTCTAACTGTTTCTTCGATAACGTCGTAACCACCTCTTTGAGTGAAAGAATTGTAACCGTCTGTACCAGCTCCAATTACTAATTCTCCTTTGTCAGATTGACTGACATAAGCATGAACAGCATTAGACATAACTACTGTATTTATGACTGGTTTGATTGGTTCAGAAACTAAAGCTTGCAAAGGTCTACTTTGTAAAGGTAATCGTATTCCTGCTGTTGCAGCAAGCACACTTGTGTGACCTGAGGCTACGACACCAATTTTACTAGATTTAATAAAACCTTTTGTTGTTTCAACTCCTTCTACTTTATAATTATCAGTTTTAATTCCTTTTACTTCACAATTTTGAATTATATCTACTCCTAATTCGTCAGCTCTCATAGCATATCCCCAAGCAACAGCATCGTGTCTAGCTACTCCACCTCTTGGCTGATAGGCCGCTCCAAGAACTGGATATCTTAAATTATCTGTATTCATGATTGGAACTAAATCTTTTACTTCGTTTTTATCTAACCACATTGTATCAAGTCCATTTAATCTGTTAGCAGAAACTCTTCTTTTAATTTCTTTAATATCGTGCTCATTGTGAGCTAAATTTAAAACACCTCTTTGGCTGAACATCATGTTGTAATTTAAGTCTTCAGATAAATTTTCCCAAAGTTTTACAGCATGATCGTAAAGGTAAGCGCTTTCGTCCCACAAATAATTAGATCTAATAATTGTTGTATTCCTACCAGTGTTTCCACTGCCTAACCAGCCTTTCTCTATTACTGCAATATTCTTAACTCCATGATGTTTTGCTAAATAATAGGCAGTACCTAGTCCGTGACCACCTCCCCCTACAATTATTACATCGTAATGTTTTTTTGGATTAGGGTTTCTCCACATCTTTCCCCAATTTTCATTATTTGAAAAAGAGTTTTTTACAATACTTGCTATAGAATATTTTTTTTTCACAACTTAAATTACCAAAAAATTTAAGTATCAGCTAGTTAATTAATCTAAAATCTTAATTTTTGAATTGGTGTCTATTTTTCTTCTTAGCTCAGAAACTCTTTTTTTAAGAAGGGAGCAAACTTCAGTTTCGGTGATTTCAAGAAAATTAACACATTTTACTTTTTTTCTATCTGGATTGTGTTTTTCAGCATATGCAATTGCATGTTCCATTGCACTTTTGCCTGTTTGTTTTTTTACTCCATAATTTACTGCTGATGAGAAAGCTGATTGAGCTACATTTCCTCCGCCTATAGACGTAGAAGCTGGTCCTAATAAAGCTATGGTTTCGGCACATCCTGTGAGAAACACTATTAGCATTAGGTTAGTTATAATTTTTTTCAATCTTCCCTCTCTTTTTTTTAAGACCTTATACACTTTAATAAATGCTTAAAAACATTAACTTGCTCACATTGAGCTTATCAAAAACAACCTCAAATTGTAATCTTTTTTTAAGAAATCACTCGAATTGGCTTATTATTCATACACGAATTGAGGTTTTCTATCATCTGAGAATAAAATTTTGAGTAATTCTCCACAGTAACATATCCCAAGTGCGGCAATAAGAAAGTATTTGGTAAAAATCTAAGTTTGTGATCTTGAGGTAAAGGTTCTTGATTATAAACATCTAAACCTACACCTGCTATATAATTATTTTCTAAAGCTTCAATTAAATCTTTTTCATTAATTATCTCTCCTCTAGATGTGTTTATTAAAAAAGATGATTTTTTCATTAATTGAAATTCTTTTTTAGTTATTAAATTTTTATATCTATCACCCAAAACAACATGTATGGTTAATATATCTGATGTCTTAATTAAATCTTCTTTGCTCATTGGTAAAACATTTAAATTATTAGCATTAGATAAATTTAGGTTTTCACTCCACGCCGAAACTTCCATTCCAAAGGCTTGACCAATTTTGGCGACTTGACTTCCAATTTTTCCTAAACCAATAATTCCAAGTCTTTTACCTTTTAATTCATAACCAATAGTTGTTTGCCAGTATCCTTGAAACATATTGTCAACTTCTTGCCTTACGTTTCTGAGTAATCCAAGTATTAGAGTCCATGTAACTTCAGCTGCAGGATTTGAATTAATTTCAGTGCCGCAAACCAATATATTTTTTTCTTTTGCCGCAACTAAATCTATAGCTTTATTTCTCATTCCTGATGTCATAATAAATTTGAGTTTGGATAAATTTGAAATTAAAGTTTTGGTAATTTTCGTCCTTTCTCTCATAATAAACATAGCTTCAAAACCTTTTAAAGCCTCAATAGTTTCTAATTCATTTTGGAAAGGTTCATTGAAAATTGTAAACTCATATTTTGATTTATACTCATCTAAATTAACAATCTGACTGAAAATATTTTGATAATCATCTAAAACCGCAACTTTAAGCATTTGATTTCCTGTTTGATAAATAAATACCTGACAAAATAAATGAGGCACCTATAAAGTGGTATAATTCAAGTTTTTCTCTAAATATTATAATTGCTAATATAGCGCTAAGTAATGGCATTAATTGAACAAACATTGTTGCTCGATTTGGCCCGACTATCTCTACACCTTTTTGCCAGCAGTAATAAGCTGCTAACGCAGGGAAAATTACAACATAAAAAAGAATAACGAAAAACGCTTTATTGAAATTTACTTCTAGACCGATTGATCTTTCATAAAAAAATTGTGGAATTAAAAATATTATTCCAGCCGTGACCATTAATTGTATCAAAGTGAATTGAGAAAATTTAAAACTATGTTTCTTAAGTAATGTTGAATAAATTGACCAAGAAAGAACACAAACCAACATCCATATATCCCCTTTATTAAAGCTTAAAGATAGGATCCTATTTAGGTCAGCATTTGAAATAATTGCGCTAATTCCTAAAATTGATAAAAATAATCCTATTACTTGAAAAATATTTGTTTTATCTACTTTCATTATGGATGAAATAATTATCGTTATAGCTGGAATTGCAGCAAGAACTAATACTGCGTTTATTACTTGGGTATAATTCAGCGCAAAATATACTACAGAGTTAAACGTGCTTATAGTAATAACTCCCATAAAACTTATTACCATCCAATTTTTTTTAATGTAATTAAAATTGTTGAAAATTTCTTTATAAGTAAATGGAATTAAAATTATCCAAACTGAAAGCCATCTTAAAAAATTTAAAGTTAATGGAGGTACTTCAAATAGATAGGCAAATTTACCTACTATAAAATTGCCAGACCAACATAAAGTCGCAAACACAAGTAGTGAATATGCTAAGTAATTTTTTGACAATTTAATCCTTAGTTAAATCTAGCGGAACTATAAGGGGATAAATTTAAATTTGTTTTCTCCTCATTAACAATTCCAGAAACGATCTTTCCAGTAATTGCACCTAGAGTCCAGCCTAAATGGTGATGCCCAAAAGCATAGATTATATTTCTATTTTTTAGTGAAGGTCCAATTACTGGTAAGAAATCTGGAAGCGTTGGTCTAAAACCTAACCACTCATCCTGAAAATTTCCAAGTTGAGGTAATAATTCTTTCGCGCATTTGTCTATGTAGTCTATTCTTTTTTTTGATATTGGATTATCAAAACCGCCTAACTCTACAGTTCCTACTGCTCTTAAACCTTGGTTCATTGGTGTCATACCAAAGCCTCTGTCAAGGAAAATTACAGGTCTTTTAAGAAGATGATCCATATTTTTATAATGTATATGATATCCCCTTTCGGTATCTAAAGGAATTTTTTCTCCTAACTGATCGGTAAGTTTTTTTGAAAAAGCACCACACGCTAATACAATTTTTTCAAAATCAAATTTTTCTGAATTTGTTTTAATTTGCGTCTGATTGTATTTCGTTTGTTCAACATTAATAACTTCCTCTTTCTTAAATTTTCCACCTAACTTTAAAAAAAGTTCAAAAAGTTTTTTTGTTATTTCTTTTGGATCCCTTGCGTGGTAAGCATAATCATAAATTACCCCAGCATCAAACACTGGGCTGAGATTTGGTTCTAATTCTAAAATTTCATCTCTATTTAAAAGCCTTTGCTTAATTCCTAGGTCATTTCTAATTTTTATCTCCATTTTTCTACTTTTAATATTTTTATTTGTCCAAATATATATTATGCCTTTTCTTTCAACTAAGTTAGTTGTATCAATTTCACTTAAAATTTCATCATAAGCATCTAAAGATAGATTTAAGATTTGGTGCATATACTTTGTAGTGTGCATCATTGATTTTTTTGTTGATGATTTTAAATATTTTAAAATCCAAGGTATCATTTTTGGGATATAATTCCATTTAAGCGCTAAAGGTCCATATGAGCTCAATAACATTTTAGGAATGTCATAAATCACATCTGGTCTATTTAATTGTACCACTGCATAAGGAGAAAAATGACCCGCATTCCCATAGGAGCTCATGCTGCCTGGATCGTTTTTGTCGAATAAAGTAACTGGTATTCCTTTTTTAACAAGTTGGAGACCAATACAAACGCCTTGTATTCCCGCACCTATAATACCTACAGAGTTACATTTATAATTACTCATGTATTAAATATAGTTTAATTTTTGAAATATTTACAGTGCGATAGATTAGACTAAAGCTTCGCTCTCTTTATTTACAACTGCCTCTGGTTTACCGTTCTTTTTTGATTTTTTCTCTTCTTTGGACTTGGAAAATAAAAAGTCTCCTGTGATTTTGCTTTTTGACGCTGTTTTTTTAATATATCCTTCTATGTCTGCACCGTTTTCTGTTCTAAGGTTATTAGAAAACTCAATATCACCTTTAACTACTCCTGAAGAACCTATAACCACGTTATCCGCAGAAACTTTTCCATCTAAGTGACCATGAATTTCAACTGTCTCAGCTTCAACTCCACCAGAAATAGATCCTGTTTCTTTAATTACTATCTCTTTTGAATAAACTGGACCCTTTACTAAGCCCGCTACATCTATAGCGCCAGAGCTATTTACTGTACCGTCAATGCTTACGGTCTCACTTATTAGTGATCTCTCTGAGTCTTTTATTGATTTTTTATCTCCAAACATAATTTATTTTATAAAATTAGATCATCTATAACTTATTAAAGCAAGCACTAATTTTTTTAATTTTAGTTCATTTTGGTCCAATAAGAGGGGCTAGAAATTAGTTAACTGGCGTATCTTTATAAATTTTGCATGACATGGCAATTCCTAAACCCAGCATGATTGCCATCATTGAGGACCCTCCATAAGACATAATCGGGAGAGGAGCACCTACAATTGGTAGTAACCCTAATACCATACCCATATTTACAGCGACATATATGAAAAAAGCAGTGGCAAAACTGTAACAATAGAGCTTTCCAAAACTGCTTCTTGTTATATCGCCAATCCTTATTAATCTTAAGATTATGACACTATAAAGTAATAATATAAATAAAGAGCCAACAAACCCAAATTCCTCTGAAAATAAAGTGAATATAAAATCTGTATGCTTTTCTGGAAGATAATCTAAATAACTTTGTGACCCATTTAAGTACCCTTTTCCGAATAGACCGCCAGACCCTATGGCTATTTTTGATTGTATTATTTGATAGCCAGCGCCCAGTGGATCCCTGTCAGGATTTAGAAAAGTCAAAATTCTTGACTTTTGATAAGGCTTCAAGAAAGCGATTGCTATAGGAGTTAATGAAATAAATAAAATTGAGGCGTAGGCAAAAAATTTAATACGGACCCCAGCAAGCCAAGAAACTACTACTCCTCCTAATGCTATAAGTATCGAAGTTCCTAAATCTGGCTGGGCAACAACCAATAAAACAGGGGCAACAAGAGCGACCACAGGAAGAAACAAAAATTTAATTCTATTGACGTCTTGTGTTGATATACGATGATAATATTTTGCTAAAAATAAAATTAAACCAATTTTCATTAACTCTGATGGTTGAAGATTCATAAAGTAGAAGTTAAGCCACCTTTGAGATCCAGAAGAAGTAAGACCAAAGTATTTAACTCCTAAAAGCAAAATAAAAAACGCAAGATATAATAACGTACTTGTTTGATACCAAAATCTTATTTGAAATAAAGATATTATCAGAAACATCCAGAAAAAAATTCCAAATCTTAAGATATGGCTTTTAGTATGATAATCAAATTTACCTCCATCTGTAGAATACATGGCAAACATACTTATAATTCCTAATAAAAGTATTGAAAAAAGCAAAACAAAATCCATAGAGAGGATTTTATCTCTAAATGTCATTGATGATTGAATGGATCTCGGCTGAAACATTATATCTCTTCTCCGGTTAAACTTTTAACATTTTCTCTTAATTGATCTCTCTCTAAAACTTTTTTAATTACCTTTTTTGCAATAGGAGCTGCTGAACCACTTCCTGTTCCTCCGTGCTCTACGACAACGCTAATAGCATATTTAGGATCTTTATATGGTGCGAATGCAACAAAAAGAGCATGGTCTCGATCTTTATAAACAATATCTTTTTGTTTGATTTCAAGTTCTCTTTGTTCTTCTGTAAATCTTTTTATCTGAGATGATCCAGTTTTTCCTGCGAACATAAATTTTTGATCGCTATATCTTGATCTGAAGGATGTTCCGCCTGCCTCATTAGTTGCCGCAAACATTGCATCTTTAACAAAATTAATATTTTCTTGATTTCTAAATAAAGGTTTTAGATCAAAATTTGATACTAACATGTCTAACGGTAAAGGTTCATTTGGGTTTTCATTTTTATATTTTATGTACTCACGTAAATTATTTTTATTATCTTTAACTAAAACTCTAGGTTTAATTTCAAATCCACCATTGGCGATTTGGGCAGTCATTAAACATAACTGTAGAGGTGTACTTTGAAAATAACCTTGTCCTATTCCAGAGTGCAATGTTTCTCCTAGGTACCAACTTTTCCCAATATATTTCCTTTTCCATGAAGTGCTAGGAACTACTCCTGTTCTCTCTTCAATGAATCCATCTAAAACTTTTTTTCCTAATCCAAACTTTTTCGCAGTTTCGGATAATCTATCTACACCAAGTATTCTGGCTACTTCATAAAAATAAACATCGCAAGATCTTTGTATAGCTGATCTCATGTTCATAGGACCGTGACCCTTTTTTTTCCAGCAATGGAACTTTTCACCATAAAGTTCCGTTACCCCGCTACAATTTAAATATTTTTTTGGATTCCATATTCCGTTTTCTAAAGCACTTAGTGCAACTATTATTTTAATAGTTGAGCCTGGAGGATACAGTCCTGCGATAGCTTTGTTATTTAAGGGTTTTTTTTCATTAGAAATTAATTTATTCCAATATTTTTTGTCAATCCCATGTACAAAAGCATTCGGATCATAGCTTGGTGATGATGCCATTGTAATAATATCACCATTATAAATATCCATTACACAAACTGATGCTGCTTTATCTTCTAAAATTTCAGAAGTATATTTTTGCACTTCAAGATCTATTGTAGTTCTATAATTTTTTCCTGATTCACCTGGATCAACCTGAATTTGCTTTATTCTTTTTCCAAAGGCATTAACTTCATATCGTTGAAATCCAACTTTGCCTATAATATCTTCATCAAGTTTGTTCTCTAACCCAGTTTTTCCTACAGCTATTCCAACTGACATATCTTTTAAATATGGTTTTTTTTGCAGATCTTTTTGACTAACTTGAGAAACATAACCAACTAAATGGGCTGTTGATTGATCTGGATACTGACGAGCAACTGACACTATGGGCTCAACTCCAGGTAACTCGTGAAGGAATAAATTTATTCGAGAAAATTCTGACCATGTAAGGTTGTCTGAAACTATTATCGGTTCCCAAGGTTTCTGCTTTGCAATTTTTCTTTTCAAGTAAAATATTCTTTTATCAGTTAGGTTTAAAATTGTTTTAAGTCTAAAAAAGAGTGTTTCTAAATTTGGTGAGTTTTCAGGAGTTATATGTAGTTGGTAAACTTTTTCATTAGATGCAATTTCTTTATCAAAATAATCTCTTAAAACGCCTCTTTGAGGGGCTAATTTCCATTCTCTAAAACGATTTTTGTCCGAAAGTGTTTTATATTTAGTTGCCTCATTTATTTGTAATGAAACTAATCTTCCAAAAATTCCACAAAAAACTATTGTTTTAGCTGCAGTCAAAACAAACATTCTTCTACTAATTAACTTTGACTTTATAACAGTGTTCCCAGATCCAAAGTTAATCATCAGCCCTCAAAACCATTATCTTTTTGTAAATATTAAAAATTGCCCAAATAAAAGGGTAAAATAGAAAAGTAAAAAATGCATTATATGAAATATCTACATAAGATATTTTAAGATCAGAAAAGTTTAGAATTAATACTAAATAAACTAAATTTGAAAAAAATATAGCTAATAAGAAAGTAAACCAATCAGTAAACAAAGATATGTTTACTGTTACCTGGCGAATATAAGATGCAACAAATGAAACTGTTAGATAAGATATTGAGCTTATACCAAGCGGTAAACCCATCACAACATCATTTATAATGCCCGCGAAAAATATATGGCCATTTCCTAAAACACTAGAGTTTTTTAACATCCAATAATAAATAATTATAATTTGAAGATTAAATGATAAAATTTCAAACATATTGCTAAAATGTGTATCTATCTCACTAATAGAAAGATAATATAAAATTATTAATGGCAAGGAGTTAACAATATTAGCTCTTATATTTTTATACAAAATTGCCATTAAAAATCCTTACTCATTTTTATTAATTGAACTGTAACGAAAGATAATTGATTGGGATCGGAGAATAATTTCACTTTTACATTTAATTCATCCATTTCAGTTTTGCCTACTGGTATACCTGGAAGAAAGACTCCATCTTTTCCAGATGTAAATACTGTTTGATTTCCATATGGCTCGTAAAGATCAGGCAAATATTCTAAAACTGGTTTGCTTTCGCCTTTGCCAGATAAAATAGCCTGAATAGAATCTTCTCCAAAAGTAATGGGGATTCTGCTATTGAGATCATTTAAAAGAAGAACTCTTGAAGACAAGTAGTTCACTTCAACTATTTTTCCTACCAGGTAATTTCCATCAACAACTGGCATGCCTTTGCTAATTCCAGATTTTGAACCTCTATTAATTACAATTGATTTTAGAAAAGGACTATCTTTATCTAATAAAACTTTAGCCAAGATACTTTTACCTTTAATTTTTACATCCGACTCTAATATCCTTCTTAAACTATCATTTTGATTTTTTAGAAACTCAACTTGAAATTCTTTATTTTTTAGTTCCTCCAATTTAACTTTTAGTTCTTTATTTTCATTCATAGCAAAAAAAATTGCTTCAATTTTTGTGTTTATAGAAGGTAATAATTTAAATGGAGCAGTAGAAATATTTGTTAATCTGTATATACCATCGTTAATTAATGTTCTGGTAAATTTAACTAACTTAAATTGACGTGAGTCTAATAGAAAAATTATTACTGCTATAATTAATAAAAATACTAAAGAAAATCTTTGTCTAGCTCCTTTTTTTAATAGAGCTGAACGTATCGCTATTCCAAAATCATCTCTGCTTGAGGACATTTTTTTCTTTGTCCATTAATATTCAGATAACATTGTAGAAAACAATTCTTCATTTTCTAATGCTTTTCCAGTTCCTACAGCTACGCATGACAAAGGATCATCTGCGATTGTTACTGGTAAACCAGTGTCTTTAGAAATTAACTTATCAATATTTCTTAGAAGAGCTCCTCCGCCAGTAAGCACAAGGCCCATATCAACCAAGTCAGCTGATAATTCTGGAGGAGTATTTTCAAGAGCCTCTTTTATACCTGCTAGCATTTGATTTAAAATAGGCATCAAAGCCTCACAAGCGTCCTCTTCTGTCAATGAAATTTCTTTAGGAGTTCCTGATCTAATATCTCTGCCCTTCATTAAAAAAGTATTGCTTCCAGTGGGAACAGCTGTTCCAATCTCTTTTTTAATTTTTTCTGCCGTAGAGTCTCCAATTAATAAATTAAATTTTTTCCTCATATAATTTATAATTGATCCATCCATTGCATCTCCTGCTACTCTTAAAGATTTTGAATATACGACCCCTCCTAAAGACATTACTGCTATTTCAGTTGTTCCACCGCCTATATCCACGACCATTGAACCAGTCGCCTCTGATATTGGTAGTCCAGCTCCAATTGCTGCTGCTATAGGCTCTTCAATTAATTGAACTTTTCTAGCTCCTGCAGCTAATGCAGAGTCTTGAATTGCTTTTCTCTCTACAGGAGTTGACCCAGTAGGAACACAAATTAATATTCTTGGATTAGCAAATGCTGTTTTTTTATGAACTTTTTTTATAAAGTGTTTTATCATTTCCTCAGTTACTACGAAATCAGCTATTACTCCATCTTTAAGAGGTCTTATAGCTGCTATGTTTCCTGGGGTTCTTCCTAACATTGTTTTTGCCTCATCTCCAACAGCTAGAACTGATTTTTTTCCTCCGTCGGTAATTACTGCCACAACAGAAGGTTCATTTAGAACTACTCCCTGGTTTTTTAAGACAACTAATGTGTTAGCTGTTCCTAAATCAATAGCCATGTCTTGAGACCACATGCCTGATATTCCTGATAATGATTTAAATAGTGCCATCTTTTTCCCTTATATATTTTGAACCGCTCAAGTCCATTGGTTCTGGAGCAGTTTTTTTTCTTTTGATTATTAGTTTATTGAGCGCATTTAAATATGCATCAGCAGAAGCAACCAATGTATCTGTGTTAGCAGCTTGCCCTACTGTAGTTTTACCATTTTCCTCAATTCTTACACTTACTGTCGCTTGAGCGTCAGTTCCCTCAGTAACAGCATGAACATTGTAGAGCTGCAAATTTACTTCGTGAGGGTAAAGTTTTTTAATACATTTAAATATAGCATCAACTGGTCCATCTCCGGACTCTGTTGCTTCTTTTACGTCGCCCATAACTTCAAGTTTCATTATTGCTTTTTGGGGTTCACCTGTACCAGCGTATACTTTTAAAGATTTTAATCTGATAACATTATCCTCTTTAATTAAACTATCATCTACTAGCGCGGCTATATCCTCATCGTATACATGTTTCTTTTTATCAGCCAAAATTTTAAATTTACCGAAAGCTATATCAATAATGTCATCAGTCACATCAACATAACCCATATCTGTTAATTTATCTCTGAAAGCGTGCCTACCAGAATGTTTACCCATTACCAAAGAAGTTTTTTTAACTCCAACACTTTCTGGAGTCATTATTTCATAAGTATTCCTATTTTTTAACATTCCATCTTGGTGTATTCCTGACTCATGGGCAAATGCATTTTTTCCTACCACTGCTTTATTAAATTGCACAGGAAACCCTGTTGCATTAGAAACTATTTTTGATGCTTTGCTTAAAAGTTTAGTGTTAATTCCTGTTGTATATGGCATTAAATCATTTCTAGTTCTCATAGCCATAACAACTTCTTCTAAGGCTGCATTGCCTGCTCTCTCACCTATTCCATTTATTGTGCACTCTATTTGTCTAGCTCCCGCCATCACTCCAGCTAATGAATTAGCTACCGCTAAACCTAAATCATTATGACAATGAGTTGAAAGAATTGCTTTATCTATATTTGGAACTTTATTAATTAAAGTTTCAATAATTTTTTTAAATTCTGATGGAACCGAATAACCAACTGTATCAGGTATATTAATTGTTTTAGCTCCACACTTAATCGCCAGCTCAACTGATTTACACATAAAATCAAGATCTGTTCTAGTTCCATCCTCGCAAGACCATTCAACATCATCTGTAAACTTACTTGCATAAGTGACGCTTTCTTTAACTAAGCCCAAAACTTCTTCTGGAGATTTATTTAGTTTGTGTTTCATATGTAATGGACTTGTTGAAATAAAAGTATGAATTCTAAATCTTT
>CACHRI010000006.1 GCA_902582155.1 uncultured Pelagibacteraceae bacterium | reverse complement strand
TTCTTTACCTTCTTGTTTAGGAGTATCTTTTTTGGGCTCATCCGTTTTTTTTCTTTCTTTTTTCGGAACAGCTTTTTGAGGATTATTACCCGGTTTTGGCATTGGCATTAACTTAGCCTCACCTAAAATTCTTGAAACCCTTAAAGTTGGCTTAGCCCCTTTACTTATCCAATATTTTACTCTTTCGGCCTCTACCTTTATTCTCTCTTTCTTGTCTTTCGGAAGAAGTGGATTAAACAATCCAATCTTTTCTACAAATCTTCCATCTCTAGGTGCTCTACTGTCGGCTACAACAATTTTGTATACCGGTCTTTTTCTTACTCCCCCCATTGATAGTCTTATTTTTAACATATGTTACCTCTCATTTTAGTTGATTTAATAATTCATCAGGAATATTTCCTGATGGAATTCCTTTTCCTTTAGACATTTTTTTCATCATGTCTGACATCATCTTAAATTGTTTTAGAAGTTTATTAATTTTAGAAATATCTAAGCCACAGCCTGTTGCTATTCTTTTTTTTCTTGATCCGCTTATAATTTTAGGATTTTCTCTTTCATTTGGTGTCATTGAAAGAATAATCGCTTCATTGTCACTTAACATTTTTTCATCGAACGATGAGTTTTCCATTTGTTGTTTAATCTTATTAGCTCCAGGCAACATAGACATCACACTTCCCATGCCACCCATTTTTTTCATTTGTCTTAGTTGAGATAGATAATTTTCCATTGTGAAAATTCCCTCTTTTAATTGAGCTTCAGTGTCTTTTAACTTTTTTTCATCAAGGTCTTTAGTTGCTTTCTCAACTAAAGAAACAATATCACCCATCCCTAAAATACGCTTAGCTATTCTTTCAGGATGAAAACTCTCGAGTTCGTCAATCTTCTCGCCAACACCTATCAATTTTATTGGTTTGCCGGTAACCTCCTTCATGCTTAAAGCGGCTCCACCTCTTCCGTCGCCATCTACTCTGGTTAAAATTATACTTGAAATATTAACTGCTTTATCAAATTCACTTGCAACATTTACAGCTATCTGACCAGTAAGAGAGTCTGCTACTAATATTGTTTCTGTTGGTTTCACTAAACTTTTGATTTGCTTTACTTCTGTCATCATTGGTAAATCTATTTGAGTTCTACCTGCTGTATCAAATATAATTACATCTGCTCCATTTAGATTTGCTGTATTCATTGCGCGACTAGCAATTTCAGAGGGTTGCTGATTTTGAACAATTGGTAAACTTAAAATATCATTATTATCTGCAAGAATTTTTAATTGTTCTTGAGCAGCAGGTCTATAGACATCCAAACTCACTAGCATAGTCTTTTTCTTAAATTTTTTTTCTATAAAATGAGCTAACTTTGCTGAAGTTGTTGTTTTACCAGAACCTTGTAGTCCTAAAATTAATAAACTTACTGGGCTTGAAGATTTTAAATTTATTTCTTCATTTTTGTTACCCAATAAATTTATTAATTCATCATTAACAATTTTAACTACCATTTGACCAGGGGTAGTGGACTCTATGATTTCTTGTCCTATAGCTTTTGGCTTAACTCTTTCTATAAAATTTTTTGTGACTTGAAGCGAGACATCTGCTTCTAATAGCGCTTGTCTAATTTCTACTAAACCGATATCTACTTGCTCCTTTGTTAAAGAAGGAGCTTGTTTTAATTTAGAAAAAATATTTTCTAATCTATTTGTTAAATTTTCAAACATTTATAATCATCCAACACCTATCGCACCAGTGGGCGAACCCTCGCTGACTGGTGTCGATCCTCTTATTTCTAAGAGCACCGCAAAAACACATGTATTTGCGGAAAGTGGCTGAAGTTACAATTAGGGGTTTTAAAAGTCAATGAATAATTATACTAATCAATTATGGCAGCGATTAATGCTTATAGAATGGATGGATTAGGAAATGATTTTATCATCATAGATAGAAGAGAAAAATCTATAGAAATAAAAAAGAGTAAAATTATTGAACTTGGAAACAGAGCTAATATTGGCTTTGATCAAATAATTTTTATCGAAAAACAAAAAGAAGATTCCTATCCTATTACAATTTACAACTCTGATGGTGGAGAGGTAAGTGCGTGTGGAAACGGAGCAAGATGTGTAGCTTATCTTTTAAGTGAAAACTTAAATAAAAAAAAAATACAAATTAAAACAAATAACAGGTTACTTAATGCAAAAATAATTGGGGATTTTCAGGTAGAGCTGGAAATGGGAAAACCTTTATTTGGGTCTGAAGAGATACCGCTTTCGAAAAAAATTAATCCTAGTAACGTAGTTTTGGATATTAATGATCAAACGTTTTCTGAAGGTTTTTGTGTAAACGTAGGAAATCCGCATATAATTTTTTTTGATAAAGATTATCTAAAGCATGACTTAAGAATTATAGGTCCTAAAATTGAAAATCATAATCTATTTCCAGAAAAAACTAATGTTACATTTGCTAATGTAATTGATAAAAAAAATATCAAAATTAATGTTTGGGAACGTGGTGCGGGACTTACAAAAGCTTGTGGCACAGCTGCTTGTGCAACTGCTGTTGCTTCTTTTACTAAAAATCTCACTGAAAGAAAAGTACAAATTGCTTTTGATCAAGGATCTTTAAAAATTGAGTATAATAAAGATAAAAATATTTTTATGACTGGACCTGTTTCAAAAATTAATGAATTAAGTATTTCAATATAATGAATTTATTAGAAAAATTTAAATTAGGATTAAATAAAAGTTCCTCCTCTTTATCTGAGGGAATAAATAACATCTTTAAAAAGAAAAAAGTTGATCAAGATATTTTACATGAATTTGAAGATTTACTAATTAGTTCAGATGTTGGTATTGAAACTGCTCAAAATCTTAAGAATGATTTTGAAAAATTTAGAATAGATAAAAAAATAGATGATCACAAAGAAATTCTTAAATTGTTAGCTGATAAACTTTCTCTAGAACTACTTAAGTACGAAAAGAATTTAAATGACCTTGGAAATAATAAATCCGCAGTTATTGTTGTCTCAGGTGTAAATGGAGTTGGAAAGACTACAACGATTGGAAAAATGGGAAAATTTTTTAAAGACAATAACAAGTCAGTTGTTTTTGGAGCCGCAGATACTTTCAGAGCTGCTGCTATTGATCAATTAGAGCTTTGGGCTAGAAAAATAAAAGTGGATATTATCAAATCTGAAACTGGTAGCGATCCCGCGTCTGTAGCTTTCAAGACTGCTGAATTCACCAAAAAAAATCGTATTGATATTGCACTAATAGATACAGCGGGAAGATTACAAAACAAAAAGAACTTAATGGAGGAATATAAAAAAATAATCAATGTTCTAAAAAAAATAGATAATGATTATCCTAATGAAATAATTTTAGTTCTTGATGCTACAACAGGGCAAAACGCTTTAAACCAAGTAGAAGAATTTTCTAAAATACATAACTTGACTGGCTTAATAATTACTAAATTAGATAGTACTGCAAAAGGTGGTATAGTTTTAGCCATCTGTAAGAAATACAAATTACCAATAATTGCTGTTGGGATGGGAGAAAAAGAAGACGACCTTCAGCCCTTTAAAGCAGATTTGTTTGCAAAAACTTTGCTCTCAATTAATTAATATTTATTTATAAAGTTTTTAATTTCTGAAAGTAAATTATCATTGAAAGTAAGCATGTGATCATCCTCTTCTACTTGTAAAAATTTTTTTGGTTTATTTGCAATTTCAAATAATCTTTTTCCCATATAGAATGGAACGATGTTGTCCTTTTTACCATGCATTATCAAAATTGGAGTTTTTATGTTTTTAATTTTTTTTTCTGAATTATATTTATCTTTTAATAACAATTTCACTGGTAAATATGGATAATAAATTTTTGCTGCTTTTTCCATTGATGTGTATGGTGACTCCAAAATGATACTATTAAATTCATTTGTTTGACCAATTTCAACCGCAACTCCTGTTCCAAGTGATTCCCCGTATAATATAATGTTTTCGGTTGCGACTCCCTTGTCGTTTAACCACTTCACTGCCTTTTTTGCATCTTCATATAGATTGACCTCATTAGGCTTTCCAGAGTTACCACTAAAGCTTCTCCAAGAAATAATTAAAACGTTCAAGTTTAATTCATTAAATCTGTTGAGCTTGTATGATCTATTAAATAAATTTCCTGCGTTTCCGTGTAGAAATAAAATTGTTTTATATTTTTTTAAATCTTTTTCAATCAACCAAGATTTTAGTTTAATATTTTTATCAACTTCTATAAAAAGTTCTTTGTAATTAAAATTGATAGGATCGTCTAAATAATTGTTTTCGCTGGGAAGATAAAGTAATTTTCTTTGATTTACATAAATCAAAGTTAACAAAATCAAATAAATTACTAATGCTGAAGAAATTAATATATAAATATATTTCATATTGTTTTTATTTTTCTTGCTATATATACACCAGCAAAAACTAATGCACCTCCATAATAGTGGAAAGGGAGTAACATTTCTTCAAAAAGAATAATTCCAAATATTGCGCCATAAACAGCGAACAAATAAAGCGTGAATCCTGTTAACGATGCACCTAAATATCTTTGTACCTTTGTGTACAAACTAAATGCGATTATACCTGGTGAAATAGCAGCAAACAAAACCCATGCTAAAAAAGTAAAATTGAATTTGGTATCAAAAAATAAAGATTCTTCTAATATATAAAAAGGAAACAATGAGATGAAACCAAAAAAGGCGATTAAAGTAAATCTTCCCATTAAACTAAATTTACTTTTCCAGTTTAAAAGATAAATTGAATATAGGGCCCAACCAATTGCAGCACCTAACATCCAAAAATCTCCGGTGGTAAAACTAAAATTTATTAGGTAATTAAAATTACCTTTTGTAATGATGGTGATAACTCCGATTAAACAAATTATGAGACCTACTATTCTATTTAAACTAATTTTTTCACTAAACAAAAATACTGACAGAATTACAATAAAAACTGGAGAGGAGGTATATATGATTCCCATATTAGCCATTGTGGTAGACATACCAGCAATAAAAGGGAATGCTCCACAAACTCCACACCCCATCAAACCCAAGAAAAATAATTTATAAAATTCTTTTTTTAAAAATTTTCTTTTTTTATAAATTTCAGAATAAAAAAAAGGTAATAAAATTAGAAATACAAAAAACCATCTCCAAAAAGCAAGTGAAATCGGAGGTACGTATTCTACGCCACCTCTAGCAACAATAATGTTTGTTGCCATAAATATAGGCTGTACAAATAATAATATATAAGGAAAAAGATTGTTATTTTTTGTCGTAGAAGGCTTCATAAAGCATCATGACAATTACTATTCCCATTAAAATGTAAACTGGTAAAACATCAAAGAAACCAATCATCATAGATCTCGTTAAGGTAGTTGCTAATCCAAGTAGGAAAGCAATACATAAAACACATCCGGTAATAGTAGCAAATTTTCTATTCATCTTTACAATTTTTCTCAAGCCAATTAGCAGTTCCTAAAAATCTTAAATCGTCTAACTTATCACCAACTAACTGAACGCCTAATGGTAAGTCATTTTCACCAGTAAGTAAAGGAAGTGAAATAGCCGGTAATCCCATATAGGTCCAGACTTTTTGGAAATCAGCACTACCAGTGGACTTCAAGCCTTTGTCTGCAACTCCGCTGGCAGATGGAGTAATAATACCATGGTAGTCTTCAAAAACTTCTTTGTAGGATTCGTAACTTCTTTTCATAAAATCGATTGCGTCAGTATATTCTTTTGCAGAATATTTTAATCCCCTTCCAATCGCATCTCTCATCTCTTTTGACAGTTTTGTTTTATCTTTATTATAATAAACTTGAAAGTTGTTAGCTAAATCGGTTTCATGAATTATTTGATGATATTTAGGAATTTCTTTGAAATATGAAGGGGTATCAAAGATTTCAATATTTTTTTTGAAATTTTTAATCAAAAATTCAAAAGCTTTTTGAGAATCTTTACCTATATTTTTCCACTTATCAGTTTTATAAAAAATGAATTTTGGTTCAAAGTGTGGTCCTTCATCACAAACTTTAAGCATATCATCTGCAGCAAAATGAACTGTGGCTGGGTCATATAAATCTTTTTTAATCAAAGATTTTGCTAATAAAGCTACATCTTTAACTGTTTTTCCAAATACCCCAATTGTATCTAGTTTTTCGGAAGTTTTAAGAACCCCACTTCTTGAAATTAGTCCGTAAGAAGGTTTATATCCAACTACTCCACAATATGAAGCTGGTCTAATTATTGAGCCTCCTGTTTGAGATCCTATAGAGAGGTGGGCCATGTGAGATGCGATTACAGCAGCTGATCCACTTGATGATCCACCAGGAGTTCTTGAGTAATCGTGAGGATTAGTTGTTTTGCTAGGATGTATATATGCTAATTCACAAGTTACCGTTTTACCCATAACAATTGCACCAGCATTTTTTAAAAGATTTACTATTTCAGAGTCTTGAGAGCTTGACATTTTTTTTCGAAAAACCGTGCCACATTCCGTAGGCATGTCAAAAGTTCCTATAATATCTTTAACGGCTATGGGTAAGCCATGAAGTGCGCCCAAAGGCTTACCTGACTTTCTATACTCGTCTTTTTCTTTTGCTTTTTCAATAAGAAGTTTTTTGTCAAAGAAAGCCCAGGCCTTTACATCTTTATCGAATTTTTTAATTCTTTCTATATAAGCCTCACAAACTTCTACTGAAGATATCTCCCCTTTTTTTATTTTCTCAACTAATTCATGAGCCGAAGTTGTTGTTATATTTTCCATGGAAAATTAATTTGCAAATAAAGTGTCAGGTAACCACAATGCAATACCTGGAAAAAGGTACATTAAAACCATAGATAAAATTACTATTGATAAAAATGGCATTATTCCTCTAAATATTTCCATTAACTCAACATTTTTAGTTTGTACTCCCTTTAGATAATATGCTGACATGGCCATGGGGGGAGTTAAAAATGAAGTTTGAAGGTTAAGCGCAATTAACATAGCGAAGAAATACGGGTTAACTCCAAAAAATTCTACAAGTGGTAGAAAGATTGGAACAAAAATAATTAAAATTTCTGTCCATTCTAATGGCCAGCCTAAGAGAAAAATTATTATCTGTGTAATAACTAAAAACTGCCAAGGTTGCAAATTCATAGATTTAAAGAAATGTTCAAATACTTCATGGCCACCTAAATACGAGAATACTGATGCAAATGTCCAAGAACCAATAAATAACCACATTATCATTGCTGTTGTTTTTGCTGTTAGGAATACTGACTCTTTAAAGTTTTTCCATTTAAGCGTTTTATAAAAATAAGATAAGACTAAAGACCCAAATGCCCCAACTGCTGCTGCTTCTGCTGGTGTAGCTAGTCCTCCAAGAATTGTGCCTAATACAAGTATGATTAGAGAAAACAGTGGCAAAAAAGATACCAAAACTTCTCTAAGTATAACTGATCTAGGAGGTATCTCTTCCGCAGGCGGTTTTGGCGCTAATGAGGGATTTAGATAAGCTCTAGTAATTGCATAAACTATATATAGACCCGCTAACATTAGCCCTGGAAAAATTGCAGCTGCAAATAATCTTAAAGGTGACAGCTGTGCTATCACAGAATAAACTATAAGCATAATGCTTGGTGGAATAAGTATTCCTAAACAACCACCTGAACAGATAACTCCTGAAGCAAATTTTTTATCATAACCAGCTTTCACCATCGCGGGCCATGCCAATAATCCCATTAATGTTACTACAGCTCCAATAATTCCTGTTGCCGTTGAAAATAAAGCACAAGTAATTAAAGCTGCTACAGCCATCGAAGCAGGAAGACCGTGGCAAGCCAATCTTATAGCAAAAAATAATCTTGAAACTATTCCAGCTCGCTCTACAAGATATCCCATAAATAAAAATAGCGGGACGGCGGTTAGTACTGTATTATCCATTACAGTGTAGGTGTTCTGAACAAATAATTGAAAAATTCTATTATCTAATAAATGTTCCATTCGTGTTGGATCAAAGTAAGCGTAGTATCCAAAACCAACGCCCATTGCCATTAATGTAAATGCAATTGGGAATCCAAGAAGAACTGCAAATAAAAATATCACCATCATTAAAATTGCAATTTCTGGATTAGTTAAACTAAATAACATCTTTTTGATCCTCGTCTTGAGAAGTTCTCATTAAAATTTTTTCAGTTTCTTCTGCTACCACCATTCGTGCCGGCCAATGGCCTGTCTGTATACATATAATTGATCTAAAAACTTCGCTTAATCCCTGTATAATTAATAAAATTCCAGCTGCTGGAATTAAAGATTTCGCCATATAAATTTGTATTTGTGCTGGACTATTCCAGCTCGTCTCTTTGATTTTCCAAGCTAAAGACGCATACTCATAACCATAAAATGCAAGTGCAATTACACCAGGAAAGAAAAATATAAAATATAACACTAAATCAATATAGCCTTGTGTTCTAGGTTTAAAAAGTCTGTAAATTACGTCTCCTCTTACGTGAGCCTCAGTGGATAAAGTGTAAGCACCTGCCATCATAAATATTGCTCCGTACATCTGCAAGCTAAAGTCAAAATTCCACAGTGTTGGAGCATTAAAAGCTTTAGCCATGAAAACTTCATAGCATGTCCCTCCCATTAAAATCACGATGCACCAAGAGAATGCTTTCCCAACTGATGTACTTAGATGATCTGCAAAAAAGATAAAAGAGCGCATAAAATAAACTATTCTAATTTTTATAAAATTTCCATAAAAAAAGGGGGCAAAAATGCCCCCTAAATTTTTTTAGTTAAATATTAGATTTTAACTTTAGCTATAGAGCCAAACTCATTTTCATAAGCCAATTTATAGTTAGGCTGATTCATGAGTAAGTACTTCATTACTCTTTTAGCATAAGCTTTCTGTGAGTTTATTATCTTCTTAAAGAAAGGATCTTTTTTGTTAAAGTCACCTATAACTTTATCCCAACCTTTAAGCTGTTGAGCTAAAATCTCATCAGAAGTTTGATAAACATTTACTTTATGTTGGTTCATCAACTTAGATAAGTCAGCTGAGTATCTCACTAGAGCTTTAAAGTAGTTGTCTGTGTTTGCAGCATAAGCAGCGTTTTTTAGGATTGCCTGATGTTGAGGACTTAATCCATTAAACGTTTTCTTATTTACTGGAATTTCAAACATCTCTTGTGATTGGTGGAAGCTTCCTAAGTGATAATGCTTAGAAACGTCTTGCATACCAAACTGAGAGTCTGAAGTAGGGTTGTTAAACTCCGCAGCTTCAATCAAACCTGTTTTCATTGCAGGTTGAATTTCACCACCTGGAAGTTGTCTTACAACCATTCCCATAGCCGTTAAAACGTTAGTAGCTAAACCAACTGTTCTATATTTCATACCTTTAACATCAGACACTTTAGTTACGTTCTTTTTGAACCAACCAAATGGCTGTGCAGGCATTGGCATATGGAAGAAACCTATATAATCAAAACCTACTTTTGCAAGTGTTTCATCATAAAGTTTTCTACCTCCACCGTACTCCATCCATCCCATTACTTCTTGAGATGACATACCGTACGACGGACCTGTTCCGAATAGAGATGCTGCTGGATTTTTTCCATACCAGTAAGCTGTTACCCAGTGTCCCATATCTAGAACTCCAGAACTTACTGCTTGTCCGATCTCTGATGTTTTTACAACTGCACCAACTGGCTGAAGGTCAATTTTTAATTGTCCGCCAGACATGTCGCTAACCATTTTTGCATAGTCTCCTGCCATTTCAAAAAATATGTTAGCTCCTGAAGGCCAAGCTGCTTGCATCTTTAAAGTCTTAGGAGCTCCTAAAGCAATGTTTGGCATTGCTACAGTTGCTGCTGCTGCTGCACCTGTTGCAGCCGCTGCTTTAAAGAACTTACGTCTTGAAGGAGTTTTAACTCCTTTTATTTTTTTAGACATATTTGTCCCCCTTAATTATTAATAATTAAAATTATTTAAACATATTAATTTTTGAGAGTCTCACCAAAATTTAAATAATTTGACGCTTACAACCTTTACTAGAATATAAGAATAAATGTTTAATTTACTTTGTTTTTGCAGCTACCAGTTTTAAAAAACTCATCTATATTATCTATCGCTAAATTCCCCATAGCAGTTCGAGTTTGTTTTGAGGCGCTACCTAAGTGAGGAAGAATAAAAGCACTCTTATGTTTTAAATAGCCTGGATTTAAATTTGGCTCTCCCTGATAAACGTCTAATCCAACAGCATAAACTTTTCTAGAATTAAGAGCTTCGATTAAAGCTTCGTCATCAACGATGTCACCTCTTGCAACATTTGTTACAACAGCTCCAGTGGGTAAGTATTCCAAAGTTTTTTTATTAATCAAATTTGTAGTTTCCTTTGTTGCAGGGCAACAAACTGATAATACATCAGAAACGCTCATCAAACTTTTCAGATCTTTATGGTAGACAGCTCCATTTTCTTTATCTTTACTTAGTTTTGATCGATTATGATAATGTATTATCATTCCTAAGGATTTTGCAATACTTGCTATTTTTTGACCTATTCTTCCCATGCCTAGAATACCTAATCTGGTTCCTGTTAATTGTTTTCCTATTAAATAATCAGCAGACCATTTCCAATTTGACTTTTTTGCTGCTTCAATCCCTTCAGGTGCTCTTCTGCAAGCACCTAATATTAATAAAATTCCAATTTCAGCTGTAGCGTCAGTCAAAACTTCAGGGGTGTTAGTTACAATTATATTTCTTTTTTTTGCAGCTTCTAAATCAATATTTCCAAATCCTACTGCAAAGTTTGATAATATTTTAATACTTTCTGGTAATTTATTTATAGTTGCAGCATCCAATTTATCCGTTAGAGCAGATAAAATTCCATCACATCCTTCACTGAGCTTAATCAATTTTTCTTGTGAATGTAATTCGTCATTAGAATTAAATTTTGCGTCAAAAATTTTGCTAGCTTTGTCTTCGCAAGATCTAAGTAGTCTTCTAGTGATAAGAATTTTTTTCATTTAGAATATTAGTTTAAATCAAAAATCTTGCCAGGATTCATAATATTATTAGGATCAAGAGTTCGTTTTATAGATTTCATTACTGGGATATTATCTCCATGTTCTTTTAAAAGATATTCTTTTTTATGAAGTCCTATTCCATGTTCACCAGTAATAGTTCCTTTTAATTCTAATGTTTTTTTAATTAGTAAATCACTGAACTCTCTAATCTTTTTGTAAGTTTCCTTTTTTTGAGGATCATAGGGCAAAATCACATGAAAATTACCATCTCCTAAATGCCCAACCATTGGAGCTCTTAGTCCGAATTTTTTTGTTTCCTCTTCAGCAAAATTTACGCACTCAGTTATTTTTGAAATTGGAAGACATACATCTGTTGAATAAACTCTTCCATTTTTTATCAATGCTTTCACTGAATAATAAACATCCCATCGAGCCTGCCATAATTTGTTTCTCTCTGCTAAATCTTTAGCCCACTTGAAAGAACTTCCATTATTGTCATTAGATATTTCTTCAACAACTTTTATATTTTCTTTATTAGAAGACTCTGATCCATGGAATTCAAAAAACAATGTTGGTAAAACTTTAAGATCCTTTAACTTCGAATAGTTAATACTTATATCCATTTGATCTTTATTTAACATTTCAATTCTTGCAATAGGCACACCGTATTGAATAATCTGTTGTGCAGTTTTAACTGCATCTTCTAATGATTGGAAATGGCAAACTGCACTCATAATACTCTCCGGTATAGGGGATAATCTTAATTGTATTTCAGTGATTATTCCAAGCGTGCCCTCTGAACCAATAAACAAATTTGTTAAATTATATCCAGCTGAAGTCTTTTTGGTTCTACTTCCAGTATTAATTATATCACCATTTGGAAGAACAACTGTTAAGCCTGTAATTACTGTTTTCATGGTTCCATATTTTACAGCCATCGTTCCAGAAGCTGAGGTTGAGGCCATACCTCCAATTGCAGCATTAGCGCCAGGATCAATTGGGAAAAAAACTCCGTCCTCTCTTAAATAGTCATTTAATTGTTCTTTAGTCACACATGCTTGAACTCTACAATCAAAATCTTCAACGTTTACACTTAAAATTTTATTCATCTTTTCTAAAGAAATAGTAATGCCTTTGTCGTTTCCTACAACATTGCCCTCTAAGGATGTTCCTGTTCCAAATGGCACAACTGGTACTTTATGATGATTACAAAGTTTTAAAATTTTTGAAACTTCTTCGTTTGTCTCTGGAAAAACTACTGCTTGAGATAAAACTGGATCAAAGGTGTCCTCACCTCTAGCATAGTTAGATCTTGTCGAGACAGATGTAGAAAATCTGCCATTAAAAATTTTTTTTAGTTCTGATTGAACTTGTTCATTCATAAAAAGAGATATTAATTGAAATTTGAAGAAAATACAGCTTATTTAGCTAGCATTTTTTTTATGTTTTCAAGAGCTTGTGAAATGTTAGCTTGTGAGGCAGCAAAACTAAACCTTACATAATCTTTTGCGGTCTTTCCAAATGCAGTTCCAGGCACTATAGCGACACCAGCTTCATGCATGCATTTTTTTGCGAACTCCGCACCATTCATCCCTGTACCAATAACCTTTGGAAAAGCATAAAAAGCTCCACCAGGTAAACTACATTCTACACCTGGCAGATTGTTTAAACCATCATGAATAAGTTTTCTTCTAATTGTAAACTTATTCATCATATGATCTATCGATTCGTCCGAACCATCTAAAGCGGCAATGCCTGCAAATTGAGCAGCTGCATTTACACAAGAAACACTATTAATTAATAATTTATTTACATGTTCCACTAATTTTTCTGGCCAGAAACTCCAACCGAGTCTCCATCCTGTCATAGAGTAAGCTTTGCTCCATCCCTCAAGAACAATTAACCTTTCTCTAAGTTCGGGGTAATTAAAAAATGTTGGCATCTCTTTTCCGTCAAATATTTGCCTACTATAAATTTCATCACTTAAAATAGTAACATGAGGATGTTTTTTAAGTCCCTCTGCTAAAACATCAATATCAGATTTATCAACAAAACTTCCTGTTGGATTATTTGGATTGATTAAAACTAGTAGTCTAGTTTTCTCAGTAATTAATGATAAAATTTTTTCTGGATTAAATTTCAAATCTTTATCCTCAGTTAAATCGTAAGGAACAGGTTTTGCTCCTGTAAAGTTAATCATAGACTCATAAATTGGAAATGCTGGTGTCGGATGAATTATTTCAACACCTGGTTCGCCAAAACATTGAATTGCATAACTCATCGTCGGCTTTCCGCCTGGCATTATTATAATTCTTTCTGGATCAATATCTTGATTGTATAATTTTTTAATTTTTCTTGTAACTGCCTGTCTGCATTCTAGAATTCCATTTGATAAAACATAACCGTGATGACCGTCATCTAAAGCTTTCTTTGCAGCATCAACTATATGTTTTGGAGTTTTAAAATCTGGCTGACCTAGTCCAAGATGGATCATCGGCTTTCCTGCTGCCTCTAATTTTTTTGCTTCTGCAAGCACGCTAAAAGCAGTTTCTGTTCCTAATCTATTTAAACTTTTTGCTAATTTCATACCTAATATTAGAATCCTTAGTCTCTAAATGCAATATTCTCTTTGGACAAATCTCCTATGTTTCTTTTGCCCAAAAGTATCATATCTCTTCTTAGTTCCTCTTTCATTCTTTGGAGCATAATTTCTACACCTTTTTGCCCTCCAGCACTTAATGCAAACAGAAATCCTTTTCCAAAGCTACAGGCTGTTGCCCCTAGAGACAAAGCTTTTAAAACATGAGTTCCTCTTCTTATGCCTCCATCTACTATTATCTCTATTTTGCCGCCGACAGCATCAACAATTTTTTCTAGCTGATCAAACGGCGCTCTTGATCCATCAAGTTGTCTACCTCCATGATTTGATAACATTATTGCACTGGCGCCTATATCAATAGCTCTTTTAGCGTCCTCGACTGACATAACGCCCTTTAAAGCAAATGGTCCACCCCATCTTTTAATACAATATTCAGCATCCTTCCAACTCATAGCTGGATCATATTGTTCATTAATATATTCCATAACTCCTTTAGCAATAGAAGAACTTTTTTTTACAAACTGAGAAACATTTGGTAATTGAAATTTTTCATGAGTAAGATAATTAATTGTCCACATTGGATGGGTTGCAAAACTTATTAAACTTTTCAAAGTTAATTTTGGCGGTGTTGTAAAACCCCATTTATGATCTCTTTCGCGGTTACCTGCAACTATTGTATCTACGGTAAGACACATTGCATTAAAACCCGAGCTCTTACATCTATCAATTAAATTATCTGTTAATCCTTGAGTTTTGTGAATGTATATTTGAAACATTTTTGGTCCGCTTGCTGTATTTGCGATTTCTTCTATAGAAGAGGTTGCCATTGTTGACATGCTATAAAAAGTACCAAACTTTTCTGCAGCTCTTGCGCTAGCTTTATCTCCTTCGTGATGAAAAAGTCTTTGCATAGCTACTGGCGATAGAAATAAAGGCATATCTATTTTAGATCCTAGAACTTCAGTTGTTAAGTCAGGCTCGCCTACACTAGCCAAAATATTGGGTACTAAATCACACTTTGAAAAAGAATCCGTATTTCTTTTAAGAGTTACCTCATCGTCAGATCCTCCATCGATATAGTGAAATATTGGAGCGGGTAATTTTTTTTTAGCTACTCTTCTAAAATCTTCAAAATTAAAATTATCTTCAAGACTCATTACTTTCTGAATCTTAAATTTTTTCTACTTAGTTCGCTTATCTTTGTACATCCCATTAACTTCATATCTCTCTCAAGTTCAGCCTTATATTGCCCTAAGGCTCTTTCAACTCCAGCTTGACCGGCTGCTGCTAAAGCATATAGATAAAGTCTTCCTCCTGAACATGCTTTGGCACCTAGTGATAAAGCTTTAAGCATATGAGTCCCTCGATGAATTCCTCCTTCACAAATAACATCCAGCTTATCTCCAACGGCATCTACAATTTCAGCCAATTGGTCAAAAGGAGATCTTGATCCATCGAGTTGTCTTCCTCCATGATTTGAAACCATAATTCCTGTACATCCAATGTCTACAGCTCTTTTGGCATCTTCAACGCTCATAACTCCTTTTAATGCAAAATGCCCTCCCCATTGAGCGCAAAGTTTTTCAGCATCTTTCCAATTCATAGATTGATCTAACATTGTAGAAAAGTAGTTTCCTATTGAGGTATTAGTGTTAGTTCCAGCTTCAAGGTGATCTTGTATGTGTGGTAATTCAAACTTACCTTTGGTTAGATAATTGATCCCCCACATTGGTTTTGTTGCAAAACTAAATAAGCTTGCAAGAGTTAATTTTGGAGGAGATGTAAAGCCAGTCCTTAAGTCTCTTTCTCTGTTTCCCCCTGTTATAGTATCAACTGTTAAGGCCATAACATCAAATTTAGCAGCTTTAGCTCTCTCCAAACACGAAGTGTTAAGCCCTCTATCTTTGTGAAAATAAAACTGGAACATTTTTGGAGTATCAATCATAGAAGATATCTCTTCCACACTTACCGTTGCTAGTGCAGAAACTCCAAACATTGTATTAAATTTCTGCGCAGCTCTTCCTACGGCTCTCTCTCCATCATAATGAAAGAGTCGTTGTAAGGCAGTTGGTGCGAGGTAAAAAGGTAAGTCTAGTTTTTTTCCAAATATAGTAGTTGATAAATCAACATTCTCAACTCCTCGTAAAACATTTGGAACTAAATCAACATCATCAAAAGCACTAGTGTTTCGAGCATAAGTAACTTCATCATCAGCTGCTCCATCAATGTAATGAAATATTGGACTAGGTAATTTTCTCTTAGCTAGTTTTCGAAAGTCACTAAAGTTATGGCAATTTTTTAATGACATTTAAAACCTTGTTGAAAAAGTAATTTGTTGATTATCAGTTCCCGGATTTGTGCTTCCCCAGTCATTATTAGAAATATGACTATAGCTGTAACCGAGTTTTGACTCTTTCAAGATATCAAATCCAACTTTTATTTCACTTTTAAACTCTAATGCGCTACCTAAATCCTTGCCACTACCTTTTTCATAATATCCAGGAGTAAAGCTAGGAGAAATTTTCATTGGACCAATATCGTACTGACCCTCTATCCCTGTATAAAAATAAATAGAGTCTTTTCCTGTAACAAAAGCTCCTGTAACTGGTGCCATTTTACCAAGAAAAGTTTTTCTAAATAAATCTGTGTTTCTGTGTTCGACACCTATAAGAGTAGTTTGATCATCTCCCTCTTTATCAATAACATCAAATGTTCCTGTATAAACTGAGATGTCTAAATTTTCACTTAACACTACTGTTTGTTTAAAAACGAACAATAATAAAAAATATGTAATAAACTTTAATTTCATAACTACAAATTACTACGTAAATTCAAAAATGTATAGTCAGTAAGACAAAATTACTGTTTTCTTCTTTTTAGATATTTAAAAATCAATAATCCACCAAAAACCAAAACTATATAAGGAGAAAACCACAATAATGAATTTATATAATTAAATTTAGGTTTATAAATAATCCATTCCCCATACTTTTCGGCCAAAAATTCATAAATTTCTTTCTCATTATCTCCTTGATCGATTTTATCTCTAACTACAATTTTAATAGTTTGTGCGAAATCTGAATTGGACTCTGCGATAGATTGTCCTTGGCAGACTATACATCTAAGACTTTTGAAAATTTTTGACTCTAATTTATTTGTTTCAGCAGCACTAGGCTCTATGAAAAAAATATAAAAAAATATTATAATAAATTTATTTTTCATTTACTAATTGTAATATATCTTCAAAGTCTTTGACATTCAGAGGCCCAATAAATTTCCTAATAATTTTATGCTTTTTATCAATTAATATACTTTCTGGTATACCATAAACGCCAAATAAAATTGATTTTGTTCCATCCTTATCGCTTAAAGAAAAATCATATGGATTACCCAGTTCTCCCAAAAAATTATTGGCATTTAATTTTTTATCTTTAAAATTTATGCCAATAATTTTTAATTTATTTTCTTTTTTTAAGGTCATTAATATAGGATGTTCTTTTCTGCATGGAAGGCACCAAGAGGCCCAAATGTTTATTAGATAATATTTATCATTAGTTAAATCTTGTTTTTTAAATACCTCATCATTATTTAGAAATTTTATTTCAAAATTATCTACACTTTTTCCAACTATTTTTTCAGTGCTGTATCTTTTCTCAATATTTAAAGCTAAGAAAAAAACTATAAGAGAAAATGCTACTAAAGAAATTGAAATTATTTTTGGAAAACTTATTTTCATTTTTTTAAAAAAATTCTTAATAAACCTCCGCTAGCTGTAAGTAATGCAGCAAACCAAATCCATATCATAAAAGGCTTTATTTGAAATTTAACATTATAAAAATCAGATCCATCAATATTGCTCATGGTTAAATACAGATCCTGTTGAAGATTAGTCTTTATCGCTGACTCAAAAGTTAATGTTTGGGGATTGTTGTAAATTCTTATTTCAGGATTTAAATTTTTTTGAAAATTTTTGTTTAAATCCAGAATATTAAAGTCACCTATTATAGCATTATAATTCTCTCTTTTTTCAATTTTCAAATCTTTAAACTTAATTTCAATATTATCTATTTTTTTTGTTTCACCCACTTTAATATTAAGGTCATATTCTTTACTAAAATTGTGGTTTAAAATTATAAACAACATTAAAATTCCAAAACCAGTGTGAGATAAAAAACTTGGTAAGTTGTAATATGATTTAGTTTTCGAATTTATTATAAAGTCCTTTAGTGAGTGTAAAATTAAAAACAGAGATGAAATAATAATTAAATTTGATAATAAATTGTAACTTTTTAAAAAAGTGAAAATTAAAAAATTAATAGCACATGATAAAATTAAAATGAAAATTAAGGATTTAAAATCATTATATTTTTGTTTAATCCAACTTATTCTTGGTCCGATTGCCATCATTATTAGAAATGGAATGATTATCGGTGCGATTACAGAATTGTAAAAAGGTGGTCCAACTGAAATTTTTGTATCGTAAAGAACTTGAGTAAAAATTGGATAAATTGTACCTATAAATACAGTTGCTAAATAAAACATCATAAACCAATTATTGCTTAGAATAAAAGTTTCTTTACTAATTGGCTCAAGATAAAAATTATCATTTATTTTTCTTTTAAAAAAAATTACGAAGGAAAAAAATATCATTAAAGATAAAAATATTAAAATATACATTCCCCGAGCTGGATCATTTGCAAAAGTATGAACAGAATTTAATATCCCAGATCTAACTAAAAAGGTTCCGGTGACACTAGAAATAAAAGTTATAATAGATAAAATTAAAACCCAATTATAAAGATAGTTTCTTTTTTCTAAAACTAATACTGAGTGAACTAATGAGGTCATACAAAACCATGGTATTAGAGATGCATTCTCAACTGGATCCCAAAACCAAAACCCACCCCAACCTAATTCGTAGTAAGCCCAAATAGAGCCAACAATTATACCTAGTGATTGAAAGCTCCAGGAGATTAATACCCAAACTTTTATTGAAGAGGCAAAATTTTTACCGTTACTGTTAGAAAGTATTGCAGCCATTGCTGCAGAAAAATAAATTGATGATCCGACAAAGCCTAAATACAACAATGGTGGATGTATAGCTAAAGCAGGATCTTGTAAAATCGGATTTAATCCTAAACCTTCTGATGGAATAGGTAATATTTTAAAAAATGGATTAGAGTTAGAAATTAAAAATACTAAGAAGCCAAGAATCAAAATATTTTGTACCAACAAAGTATAAAGACTATAAATTTTGTTTAATTTATAATTAAATAAAAAAAATAAAAAAGAGAAGATTACCATAATGTTTACCCATAATAGTAAGCTGCCCTCATGATTGCCCCAAACACCTGCTATTTTATAAAAAATAGGTTTTGCTGTATGGGAGTTTTGATAAACGGCAAGAAGTGAAAAATCTGAAAAAACAAATGCAAAAATTAATAATAAAAATGATGTAATAATAAATGTTATTTGAAAAAAAGAGAGATAAACTAAATTTTTTTCAATCAAGAATTTTCTTTCTTTAATATTTTGATAAGCAAAATAAATAATTGATAATGTAATAAAAATACTTCCAAAAAGTAAAATGTTTCCAAGGTTACTTAGCATTTTCCTTTAATATTTTTTTCATTTGTGGGGGCATATAATTCTCATCGTGTTTAGCCAATATTCGATTTGCTATTAGATATTTTTTATCATTAAGAATTCCTTCAACTACTGCTCCTTGCTCCTCAGAGAATAAATTTGGAACAGTGCCACTATAAACAACAATTAATTCTTTTTCATAATCTGTTAAGGTAAACCTTATTTCTTTATTGTTCTGTCTAATAGAATCTTTTTTTACCATCCCGCCCACTCTAATCATAGAGTTTCCCTCTATTGGGCCATTCATAAAAATTTCGGACGGGGTTTTAAAATATAATATGTTTTGTTTAAGATTAAGATAAATAAAAATCAAAAAAGACAGAGTGATTAAAATAATTGAGACGAGAAATAAAAGTCTTGTTTTAATTTTTTGTGTAAGCATTCAAGATGCTTTAGCTTAATTTATTTTGCGATGCTAAAATACTGCTAATAACTTTAGATGATTTTGCAATTCTCTTTTTGTGTTCTGCTGGTAAATTCTCTAATTCCTTAGCAAATTCTTTTTCATATTTTTTTAAAGTTTTTCTTGTTTTATAAAAAAGTAAAGTGCAAAAAGTAAAAACTACCAAAAAGGATGACCAGACATAAAATCCATATCCTCCCATTTTTAAAAATTCAATAATCATAATCTTTTAATATTTTGTTTCTTTATTTTAATGATTTCTGTTTTATATTTCATTAGAAAAATTAACGCACAATACAACAATAAAACCAATAACATCAAGAATAATGGAATCAACATACTGGTATGAATGCTAGATGTACCCAAAAATTTAATACTAGCTGGCTGATGTAGGGTCGACCACCACTCAACTGAATATTTAATAATTGGAATATTAATTATTCCTACAATTGATAAAATTGACAAAATTTTTGTTAAGTTTTCATTATTCTTAAAATATTTTAAAGTAAGAATAAATAAAACATAGAATAACATTAATACTAACATCGAAGTAAGTCTCGCGTCCCAAGCCCACCAGGTTCCCCAAGTTGGTTTTCCCCATATAGACCCGGTAACGATTGAAAGACATGTAAATAATAATCCTATTGGTGCTAAGCTTTTTGTAAATAAAAATAAGTTTTTTATTTTAAATAAAA
This sequence comes from uncultured Pelagibacteraceae bacterium, assembly GCA_902582155.1. GTDB lineage: Bacteria > Pseudomonadota > Alphaproteobacteria > Pelagibacterales > Pelagibacteraceae > Pelagilacustribacter. The sequence continues at coordinate 35,718 of CACHRI010000006.1, read as the reverse complement.
AATTTAATATTGTACTTACTGCAATCAGCGAAAAGATTGAGAGCCCAATCCATGCTGAAGGAACGTGAACATACATAATTCTTACTGAGTCGCCTTGTAGATAGTCGACAGGAGAAATAATCAAAGCAAAAGATAATCCAATTATTAAAATCACAAAAAAAATTGAATTGATGAATTTAATAAATTTATCGATATAAACTATTATATTTCCAAAAGAAAAGAATTCCATTAATAGTTAACTACTACAGTATTTTTTTTAAGGGAAGGTGCATTTTTGCCTAATTGAGAATTGAGAGGGAGTAAGAAGTATGAGTAATCCCCAATTAGGCTTAAACAGGATTATTTTGTTATAATTTTTTGGCCGAGTTTTGAACCAATAATGTTTAATTTAAGGCGGAAAATTAATTTGATGGCTTTAAATAGCTTGTTCCTTTTTTTCCAACAAATATTTCTTCAATCAAAGGATGCTTTACAGGTTCGTTTGAATCATCAATTAAAAGATTTTGCTCAGATACGTAAGCTTCGTAAGTTACCTCATTACTTTCAGCAAGCAAATGATAGAAAGGTTGGTTTTTTCTTGGCCTTACATCTTTTGGTATAGATTGGTACCATTCCTCAGAGTTATTAAATTCAAAGTCTACATCGTAGATAACTCCACGAAAATCAAAGTGTCTATGCTTTACCACCTCACCTATTGAAAATTTTGCAATATTTGTTGTCATATTTAATACTTAATAATTTTTTTATTAAAATCAATATATAAATTTAACATTGGAAATTTTTATGTTAGGGTTTTAGTGTGAATAAGTCTTTATTAAAATTTATTACTGACTTCGGGCCTTTACTTATATTCTTTTACTTTTATAAAAAAAGCGGAAATACATTAAGTGTCGCAATACCACCTTTAATAGTCTCAACAATTATTGCTGTCTTTGTAGTTTATGTGATCGAACGTAAAATACCATATGTTCCATTGATAGGAGCTGCATTAATTTCTTTATTTGGAGGATTAACATTATATTTCGATAATCCCATTTTTATCTATTTAAAACCAACAATCATTAATCTAGTTTTTGCTGCTGCGCTTTTAATTAGTGATATCTTTTTAAATAAGAATTTACTCAAGCTAATGCTAAAAAATGCATTTAATTTAAATAATCAAGGATGGACATTGCTTAATAAGCGTTGGGCGTATTTCTTTATTTTTTTAGCTTTACTTAACGAGGTGGTTTGGAGATCCTTTGCTCCAGAGAAAGAGTATATTTGGGTAAATTTTAAAGTATGGGGAATTTTACCTTTAACTTTTTTATTTACGGCGTTACAATTACCTTTGATTAATAAACATAAAAATAATGAAGAATATTAAATTAGTTGTAAATAATACAAAAAAAATAAAGCAGCCCTACTTCGTAAAAAAAGAATTACAGACAATTTTAAATTTATACGCAAAAATGGTATCCAATGGAACTTGGAAAGATTACAGTCTCTGTACTGGCAACAAAGAGATCTCTTTTAATGTTTATAAAAGGGCTTCGGAAAAGCCAATTTTAAGAATTTTAAAAAATCTTAAACCTTTTTATAAAAACGAAAGATATTTAATTAAAGATAAAAATGGAAAAGTTATACAAAAGTCTGAAAGTCTAAATTTTTTGATTGACAGCTCTAGTATTGGAAAACTTAAATTAGTTAAGTGATTATCTTCTCTGACCAAATAGTCTTAAAAGCATTATAAATAAATTAATGAAATCCAAATAAAGAGTTAAAGCTCCCATTACTGCTTTTTTTCCAATAAGTTCCCCGCTATCGCTTGCAAGGTACATATTTTTTATTTTTTGTGTGTCGTAGGCTGTTAGACCAACAAAAACTAAAACTCCGATTATAGATATAACAAAATACATCATTGAAGACTTTAAGAAAATATTGACTAGAGAAGCTATTATAATCCCTATTAAACCCATCATTAAAAATGAACCAAGCTTTGTTAAGTCTCTCTTAGTAGTGTAACCATAAATACTCATCGCACCAAAAGTTCCTGCGGTTATAAAAAATACTCTTGTAATACTTGTCCCTGTGTAAGCTAAAAAAATTGAAGACAGTGAAGCTCCCATTAAAGCTGCGAAAATCCAGAAAACTGTTTGAGCTTTTGAGGCGCTCATTTTTGCAATACCAAAGCTCATGTAAAATACTACTCCTAGTGGGGCTAGCATCACTACCCAAGCAAAACCAGAATTATATAATGTGTTTCCTAATTGAGTTAGTCCCAATATTTCTCCGTTTGGACCACTAACGACTGCCATCTTAAATAGAAGTAAAGCTATAAAACCTGTCAAAGCTACTCCGGATGCCATGTAGTTATAGACTTTGAGCATGTAAGCTCTTAGGCCCTGATCTATAATTGCTTCAGAAACTCCTGATCTTGTTGCAGAACTTTGTTTATTAAAAACCATAAATCCAATATATGAACTTTTAATAACTTTTCAATAGGTAATTTTTGCATTAAAAAACGTAGAATATTGCATTAATTTTATGAAATATAAAAAATTAGGAAATACCGATTTAAATGTCAGCTTAATCTGTCTTGGAACAATGACGTGGGGTACTCAAAATACTGAGAAAGAAGCTTTTGAACAAATGGATTATTCTATTGCTCAAGGAATTAACTTTATTGATACAGCTGAACTTTATTCTGTTCCCCCTACTCCAGACTCCTACGGTAAAACTGAGATAATGATAGGCAACTGGTTTGAAAAAAGAAAAAATAGGGGTAAAACAATTTTAGCTACTAAAGTCGCTGGCCCAGGTTGTGACTGGATTAGAGGTGGCGGAAACAACTTTTCAGAAAAAAAAATGACTGAAGCTTTAAACGATAGTCTTAAAAGGTTAAAAACAGAATACATAGATTTATATCAATTACATTGGCCTGAGAGATCTACCAATTGTTTTGGCAGAAGAGAGTTTTCTATTAATAAAAATGAGGGAGAATGGAACGATTTTGAGTCAATTCTTAAATCTTTGGAAAAATTTATTAAAAGTGGAAAAATTAGATATATAGGAATGTCAAACGAAACGCCATATGGATTATCAAAGTATTTAGAATTGTCAAAAAATAAAAAACTGCCTAGAATGATGTCAGTTCAAAACCCTTACAGCTTAGTTAATAGAACTTATGAGATTGGTATGTCAGAAATATCGATTAGGGAAAAATGTGGATTGCTTGTTTATTATCCTTTAGCAGCTGGCGCTCTTTCAGGAAAATATAAAAATGGAAAAATGCCCAAAAATTCAAGAATGAGCTTGTTTAAGGGATGGGATAGAATGTTAAATCCCTTAGCAATGAAAGCATATGAAGAATATGAAAAATTAGCTAAAGAAAACAATATTACTATGGTTCAACTCGCACAGTCGTTTGTAAATTCAAGACCTTTTGTTACAAGCAATATAATTGGAGCTACAACTATGGACCAATTGAGAGAAAATATAGGTAGTATTAATATCGAATTAAATCAAGATACGTTAGATAAAATCAATTTAATTCACAATAATAATCCTAATCCTGCTCCTTGATACAAGGATTGAATTAGATTTTTTTTAGTATAAAAAAGATATAATGATAAAAAAATTAATTACTATTTTATTTTTAACCTATTTAGTGGCATCGAGTGCAATTGCTAATACACCTAAATCGTCCGGCAAGTATAAGAATTGGGAAAGCTTTACATTAATGACTGATAAAGGAAAAGTCTGTTTTGCTCAAACTAAACCGGTAAAAAGAGCTCCTGCAGCTATTAAAAGAAAAGACTCAAGAATATTCGTTACATTTAGACCAAGCGAAAACATTAAAGACGAAATAAGCATAACAAGTGGTCATGCTTATAAAAATTCTACTGTTTCAGCAAAATCAGGGAAAAGTAATTTTTCTTTTTTTTCTCAAGGAGATTTTGCATGGCTGCTAGATGAAAATGAAGAAAAAAAATTTATTAAATTAATGAAAAGAGCAACAGATCTGATGATTAAAGGTAAAACAAAAGATGGTGCTGAAACAACAGACCATTACTCCATGATGGGATTCACAAAAGCTTATAATACTGCTAAAAAAGTTTGTAGTTAATGAAAAAAATTGTTTTAGCTTACTCTGGGGGTTTAGATACCTCAATAATTCTAAAATGGTTACAAATAAATTACAAGGCAGAGGTAATCGCTTATACTTCAGATATAGGTCAAGATTTAAATAAGAAAAAAATAATTCAAAATGCGAGAAGACTTGGAGTAAAAAAAATAATAATTGAGGACTTAAAAAATACTTTTGTTAAGGATTATGTATTTCCAATGATTAGAGCTCATGCTGTTTATGAAGGTGTTTATTTACTAGGAACTTCAATAGCAAGACCTTTGATAGCCAAGAGACAAATAGAAATCGCAAAAAAGTTCAAAGCTTTTGCTGTTTCACATGGTGCTACTGGAAAAGGAAATGATCAAGTTAGATTTGAGCTTGGATATGCTTTCTTTGGAAAAAAAATTAAAGTGATAGCTCCGTGGAGAGAATGGAAGCTACAATCAAGAACAGATTTAATTAAATATGCTAAAAAATATAAAATTCCAATTCCTAAAGATAAAAAAGGGGCTCCTCCATTTTCTGTGGACGACAATTTGTTCCACGTTTCAACCGAGGGAAAAGTTCTTGAAAACCCAAAAAACTCTCCTCCAGAATTTATTTTTCAAAAAACTATTTCACCAGAAAAAGCGAAAAATAAATCTACTAGGGTTAAGATCGGTTTTAAAAATAGTGATCCAGTATCTATTAATGGAAAAAAATACAAACCAGAATTACTTTTAGAAAAATTAAATAAAATTGGGGGAGCAAATGGCGTGGGCAGAGTTGATCTTGTAGAAAATAGATTTATTGGAATAAAGTCTAGAGGAGTTTATGAAACGCCAGGAGGTACTATCTTATATTGTGCTCACAGAGCAATGGAGTCCGTGACATTAGATAAGGCAACTATGCATGCTAAAGAGAGAATTATGCCATTATATGCTGAATTGATTTATAACGGTTATTGGTTTTCAAAAAAAAGATTAAATTTGCAAAAAATTGTAGATAAAAAAAGAAATCATGTAAATGGAGAAGTGGTTCTTAAAATCTATAAAGGTAACATCGCTATTTTATCGAGAAGATCAAAAAATAAAGCTTATTCGCTTAAGAAAGTTTCTTTTGAGGAAAATAAAACATTTAAGAAATCGAAAATTGAGAAATTCATAAAATTTCACTCAAAACAATTACATAAACAGTAAAAATTTGTTAGAAGATTGTTATGAATTCAACGATTCGAAATATTCAACTAGTTGCAGTGTTAATTGTTCTATTTGCTACCGTAATTGCGTTCTTTCTTGAAATTCATACAATGTATGAAAATAGAAACATAAGTTTGGCAGACCTTTTGCTTATGTTCATTTACATTGAAGTAATTGGCTTAGTGCGATCTTATTGGGAAACTAGATCAGTTAGGATTACTTATCCAATGATAATAGCTATTACTGCTTTGGCTCGTTTTATAATTCTTCAAGACAAAGACCAAGATCCCACAAATTTAATTTATATATCTTTAGCAATTTTAATTGTTGCGATAGCAACAGTTATTATAAGATTCAGAAATAGTAAATTTTTAAAGATAGACACTTCAAAATCTAACGAGCTTTAAAACATTCCAAGGTATTGCTTAACAAGCAAGCTATGGTCATAGGCCCTACTCCGCCTGGAACTGGTGTAATTGCTTTAACTTTATCTTTTATCTCATTAAAGTTTACATCTCCAATAATTTTGTTATTAACCTTGTTTATTCCAACATCAATCACAACGGCATCACTTTTTACCCAATCCTTTTTTACTAAATTTGGCACTCCTACCGCAGCAACTAAAATATCAGCCTTTAAACATTCATTCTGTAAATTTTTGGTTTTGGAATGAACTATTGTAACTGTGCAGTTTTCCTTTAACAAAAGTTGAGCCATTGGCTTGCCGTTTAGATTTGATCTACCAATTATTACAGCGTGTTTACCCGTTAAATTCTTTTCTACCTTCTTAATTAGCAATAAACACCCTAATGGAGTGCAGGGAACTATTGCTTTGTATCCCGAAGCAAGATTTCCTACATTCACTGGATTAAATCCGTCTACATCTTTAAATGGATCAATAGCATTAATGATTTTTTCTTTATTGATTTGGTCTGGAAGTGGTAGCTGAACTAATATACCTGATATATTTTTATCTTTGTTTAATTCTTCAATTTTATTAAGTACTTCTTCCTCACTAACATTCGATGGGTATTTTATAACATTTGAGTTTATTCCTACTTCCTTAGAATTTTTTTCTTTATTTCTTACATATATTTGACTGGGTGCAAATTCACCAATTAAAATAACAGTTAGACCTGGTACTTTGTTTGTCTTCTTTTTTAACTGGGCTATTTCATTTTTTATTTCTTCTCTTAAAATAGCTGCTTCTTTTTTTCCATCAATTATCATATCTAAAATAAACTTGGAGCTAAATATTCAAAAACTAAGTTTCTAAAAAACATTAATCCTAAAATTAGTATTACTGGAGATATATCGATAGAACCTAAGTTAGGCATATACCTTCTTATAAAATTTAGAGGAGGAGCTGTTAATCTATAAGAAACGTCTAAAATAGCGTAAACAAATCTATTGCTGGTATTAAGTATGTTAAAGGCAACGAGCCAACTTAAAACAGCGTTAATTATAAGAATCCATATATAAAGTGTGATTATATTATCAAATAAAATTAAAGCTGATTTCATTATTTTTTCTCCACATATATTGATGTGCTAGGGAAGGCAAATGATGCTCCATTGCCTTCAACAATTTTTTTAATTTCAACAGCTAATCTCTCTTTTACTTTAAGCCACTCACTCCATTCATTAGTAACTGTAAAACATCTAACATAAAGATCTATTGAACTATCTGAAAATTTATCAATACGAACTGCGTGCTCGGTTTCATCCCCAATTTTAAAATCTTTATTATTCTCAATATATTTTTCAATTTGATCTCTAATATTTTTCAACTGATCTATTGTAGAATTATACTGTAATGTAATTATCCAACTTATTCTCCAATGAGTCGTTTCACTAATGTTTATAACTGCATTTTCTGCAAAAGAAGAGTTGGGTATAGTTGCAATAGATTTATCAAATTTTCTTATAACCGTTGATCTAAAACCAATTCTTTCAACAATTCCTTCGATAACACCCTCAACAAAAATCCAATCGCCAATCTTAAATCTTTTTTCTACTAAGACTAAAACACCTGAAATTAAATTTTTAAATAGATCTTGAGCACCCAATGCAACCGCAACTCCAAATAAACCTAGACCAGCAATTATTGGAGCAATTTTTATTCCCCAAATATCTAATGTAGCAGCGAAACCAAAAAAGATAATTAAAATTTTATTAGCTTTAACAACCCAGTTTAATAAGTCTTTTGACAGAAGTTCTTCCACTCTTCTTATCAGATAAGTAAGCGGCTCAACAATTTGATGAATTAACCAAAATATTAGAATTGTTATTAATGAACGATTTATATTATCTATAAAGATTAACATTTTACCGTCAAATTCCATGTAAGAACTTGCTACAAATATTCCCAGCACAATTGGAAGAAATTTGACTGGTCCTGTTGAAGCTTCAACGAGAGCATCATCAAATTTATTTGAAGTTTTTGCTACGTAGTTTTCTAACCTTTTTAATATGAAACTTGAAATTAAACCCCTTAATAAAAGAAATAATAATAAAATTATTATTCCTAATCCTATTTGTGTAAAGTTTATCCCAGCGATACCTTGTTGCCAAATTTCAATAAATAAGTTTTGAAAATTTTCTAATACATTCATTTAATTTTTTCTAGTTCTATAATTTCATTACCTGGGCTAAAAATTTTGTTATTTTTCCATCCAGCATTTTTAAAAAAATTTGCAATTTTTTTACTTATACACATAACTGCTGATTGTGTCATCATTGGAGCTAAAGAATAATTAGCAACTATACTATTAAAACTCTCTGCACTTCTTAAAGAATAAACAAATATTACATTTGGTGGATATTTTTTAATTAGTTCAATGTTAGCATCGTTTAACGACGTTATTTTTTCTGAAAAATAATTTATAAACTTTCTCACTTTAAATCCCTCATTTTTAAGTTCTTGATCTAATTCGTATGTTATTTGATCTCCACAGATATAAGCTAAGTTATCATTTTTTTTAAGCTCTTTAGAGTTGATAATCAAATTTTTAAGAGCATTTACATTACCGCTTGCAGATATTGTTTTTGTGAATCCATTCATTCTTGCAATTTTTTCAGTAATTGAACCAACGCAAAAACATTTGATATCTTTTTTATCACCGTCGATCTTAAAATTTTTTACTGCATTAGAACTTGTAAAAATCAACCCATTATAATTTTGAATTTTTAAAGGTTCTAATTTTGCACTTGAAATTTTCAAAGTTGGAATATGTATAATTTTATGTCCTAGATTAAAAAGTTCTTGCATTAAATTTTCGGTATCATTAAGTGGTCTTGTCAAAATTATATTCATCTTTTTTTTTTATAGTAACCTTCAGATTTTTTTAGCAACTCTTTTCCAGCAGATATTCCAAGTTTTTCCGGAAGTTTTTTATCTCCAATTTTTTTAATAGAAAAAGATTTTAAACCATCGTCTGAAAATAATTGCGCTATAATAATAATATTATTTTTTTCTATTTTTGCATACGCTCCTACAGCTGTATGACAATCACCCCCTATTGTTTTTAATAAACTTCGTTCTGTTATCGCACAAATTTTAGTATCTTCATCATTAATCTTTTTTAAAATTTTTAAATTTTCAGAGTCACTTTTTCTACATTGAACTGCTATAACGCCTTGGCCGGCACAAGGAATAATTTTTTCTTCAGAAAAAATTTTTTTAATTTCATGATCAAGCTTAAGAGTTTGAATTCCAGCCAAAGCCAAAATTGTACCATCATACTCGCCCCTTTTAACTTTAGATATTCTGCTATCTATATTTCCTCTTATATTTTTACATATTATATTTTTAAAATGCGATTTAAATTGTAACTCTCTACGTTTTGAACTTGAACCTATTGTAAGGTTTTCACTATCAAATGATTTTCCACTTTTAAGAACAATGCCATCCCTTGGATCATTTCTTTTTAAATAAGCTCCAATTATTAAATTATTATCTTCAAAGGAGTCCATATCCTTTAATGAATGAACAGCAATATCAACTTTTTTATCAATCAATTGATTTTCAATTTCTTTACAAAAAATATTTTTACCGCCAATATCAGAAATTTTCTTATCATGAAAAATATCACCGGATGTTTTGATAATTTGAATTTCAGTTTCCTTTTCTTTGCCCGATGCTAAAAAAAATAACTTTTTTACTTTCTCAACGTAAGAAAGTGAAAGTTTACTACCACGTGCACCAATTATAATCTTTTTATTCATTTAAGTATTTTAAAGTTTATTTTATAATATCTAATCTTATGGAAAAAAAACTAATTTTTTTAGGTATTGAAACTAGCTGTGACGAAACAGCGGCCTCAATAGTTCAAGAAAATTTAGATGGTAGTGCAAAAGTTTTATCCTCGATTGTATCGAGCCAAATAAAGGAACATGAAAAATTTGGAGGAGTTGTTCCAGAGTTAGCGGCAAGATCTCATATTGAAAATATCGACTTTATAATATCAAAAGCTCTTAAAGATGCTAAAACAAATTTAGAACAAATAGATGGTGTGGCTGCTACAGCTGGGCCAGGTTTAATAGTTTGTTTAACTGTTGGGTTAAATATTGGCAAGGCTATAGCTGGCTTCGCAAAAAAACCATTTGTTGCTGTTAATCATCTTGAGGGGCATGCTTTGAGTCCAGCATTAAGTAACAAAATTGAATTTCCTTATCTACTTTTACTTATATCTGGAGGCCATTCTCAATACTTAGTTGTTAAAGATGTTAACGATTATAAACAAATAGGCACTACAATAGATGATGCTTTGGGTGAAGCCTTTGATAAAACTGCAAAAATGTTAGATCTTGGCTATCCAGGTGGTCCAGCTGTTGAAAAATTTGCAAAACAAGGAGATAAAAATTTTTATAAATTACCGGAGCCTATAATTAACAAAGCTGGATGTAATTTATCTTTTGCGGGATTAAAAACAGCGGTTTTAATCCAGTCAAAAAAAATTAAAAATAATAAAAAACTTAAATTAAATTTAGCAGCTTCATTTCAAGAAACTATAATTAAAATTTTAAATAAAAAAACTAAAGTTGCGTTTAGCGAATTTAAAAAATTTTCTAAAAAAGAAAATAATATTTTTGTTGTTGCAGGAGGTGTAGCTGCTAACAAAAGTATTCGAAAAAGTTTAGAAGAGCTATCTAAAAAAAATAATTTTAAACCGGTTTTTTCTGATTTTAAATTTTGTGGGGATAACGCTGCAATGATTGCTTGGACAGGAATACAAAGATACAAAAGAAAATTGATTAACGACTTAAACGTAGAACCAAAATCTAGATGGCCGCTAGATAAGGATGCTCCTTATATGAAAGGGCCTGGTTTAAAACTTTGAAAAATTACTGGTTAATAAAATCTGAACCGTATGTTTGGTCTATTGATCAACAAAAAAAGGCTGGTCATAAAGGAGCCATGTGGGACGGAGTAAGAAATTATCAAGCTGCAAATAATTTGAGAAAAATGAAAATTGGAGACGAGTGTTTTTTCTATCATTCAAATGAAGGTAAGGAAATTGTGGGAATAGTATCAGTTATTAAAAACGCCTTTATTGATAAAACTGATAAGAAAAAAAGATTTGTTGCTGTTCAGGTTAGGTTTAAAAAAAAGTTAAAAACACCAGTAACACTTGAAAACATAAAAAAAACAAAGCAAATTTCCCATTTACCTCTGGTAAAACAGAGCAGATTATCAGTAATGCCTATTGATTTTAAAAGCTGGAAAATAATTTGTAAGATGGGTAAAATCTGAGAAAAAAAATAAAAAAGGTTTATCGTGGCTAAAAGATCAAAAAAAAATAAAAAACAAAAAAAAACTAGATCGAAAAAAAGATCCAAAAAAATAAAAAGATCTAGAAGAAAAATAAGAAAAATAAAGTCTTCAAAGTTTAAAGGTGGAAGATCAAAAAAAAGCATTATCGCAAAGGATGAAGAAGGAAATTCAGTTATTAAAGTTTCTGAAGCTTGGTCTAATCAAGCTTTAATAAATAGTTCTAAATACAAAAAGAAATATAATTTATCAGTGAAAGAAAATGATAAATTTTGGAAAAAAGAAGGAAAAAGAATTACCTGGATTAAACCATACACTAAAATTAAGGATGTAAAATATAGTAAAGATGAAGTGAAGATAAAATGGTTTTACGATGGTACTTTAAATGTTTCAGCAAATTGTATTGATAGACATTTAAAAAAAAATGGTAAAAAAACTGCAATAATTTGGGTAGGAGATGATCCGGCAGATACAAAAAAAATAACTTATAAAGAATTACATAAAAATGTTAGCAAAGCTGCTAACGCTCTAAAAAGTATAGGAATACAAAAGGGTGACAGGGTAACTATTTACTTAACCATGATACCTGAGCTTGCATATACAATGCTTGCATGCGCAAGAATAGGTGCGGTCCATTCTATAATTTTTGGCGGCTTCTCACCTGACTCAATAGCAACAAGGATAAACGATTGCGAGTCTGACTACTTAATTACTGCGGATGAAGGTGTAAGAGGAGGCAAAATTATTCCTCTTAAAAAAATAGCTGATGAAGCTTTATCTCAGTGTCCAAATGTAAAAAAATGCATAGTAGTTAAAAGAACCGGAAATCAAGTCAGTTGGGATGATGAGAGAGATGTTTCATATGAAGAGCTCATAAAAAAAGTATCAGCTAAATGTGATCCGGAAGAAATGAGCGCTGAAGATCCATTGTTTATATTATATACCTCGGGTTCCACAGGAAAACCTAAAGGTGTGCTTCATACTTCAGGTGGTTATTTAGTTTATGCATCAATGACTCATCAATATATATTTGATTATAAACCTAAAGATATTTATTGGTGTACAGCTGACATAGGTTGGGTAACTGGACACAGCTATATAATTTATGGACCATTATCTAATGGAGCCACAACAATTATGTTCGAAGGGGTTCCAAATTATCCAGATAGCTCGAGATGGTGGCAAATCGTGGATAAATATAAAGTAAATATTTTTTATACGGCTCCTACGGCTATTAGGGCTCTGATGAGGGAAGGTGATCAGCCAGTAAAAAAAACTAGCAGAAAATCTTTAAAGTTACTTGGGACTGTTGGAGAGCCTATCAATCCAGAGGCTTGGATGTGGTACTACAAAACAGTAGGCGACGGGCGATGCCCAATAGTCGATACTTGGTGGCAAACCGAAACAGGGGGGATTTTGATTGCCCCACAACCTGGTGCTATAGACCTAAAACCAGGATCTGCGACTAAACCGTTTTATGGAATTAAACCGGTAATAGTAGATGAAGCTGGTAAAGTACTTAAAGGAGCATGCAAAGGAAGATTGTGTATGTCTGCTTCTTGGCCAGGCCAAATGCGAACGGTTTACGGTGATCATAAAAGATTTATAGACACCTATTTTTCTCAATTCGATGGAAAATATTTTACTGGGGATGGATGCAGAAGAGACAAAGATGGTTATTATTGGATAACTGGAAGAGTTGATGATGTGATAATAGTTTCTGGACATAATTTAGGAACTGCAGAAATAGAAAGTGCTTTTGTTGCACATCCTAAAGTAGCAGAGGCTGCTGTGGTTGGTTACCCTCATGATATAAAAGGAAATGGTTTGTATTGTTATGTAACTTTGAATGCTGGTGAAAATCCTGATGGTGATTTAGAAAGAGAGCTTAAACTTTGGGTTAGAAAACAAATTGGACCAATAGCAACTCCAGACTTAATACAATTTGCTCCAGGGTTACCAAAAACAAGATCAGGTAAAATAATGAGAAGAATTCTAAGAAAAATAGCAGCCAATGAGTATAATGAATTAGGAGATACCACAACATTGGCAGACCCATCAGTAGTTGAGTCTTTAGTAGAAAATAGACAAAACAAAGATTAGTTATTTTAAATTTACAGGAATTTTTTCTAAATCTGCAACTACTAGCATCCATTTATTCTTAATTGAATTAATTACAATTTCTTTGTCTAATTCTTTTAATTCATCAGCGATTGGTGCCCAATGAAACAAGGCATTGCAACTGTTTGTAAAAGGATTTTTATCGGAATATTCTTTTATATTAAAACTATTTATTTTCTCTTTAAACTTTGATTTGTATTTTTCACACAAATCTTTTGGCAATCCGGTAATAATCTCTTTCTCTAAAATTGTTTCGTACATTACGTATGGATCTAAATTGTTAATATTATATTTTTTATTTAAAAATGAGACAGAATAAAAAGTTAAATCTGTCACTGCTTCAGAAAAAATATTCCACTTTGCTTTGTTAACAGACTCCACAAAAATGTCATCGGTGAACATCATGTTTTGTTTTAAACCCATCCTAGTTTTAAGATAACCATAGAGTGTTGATTGAGTTACAAATGCAGATTTTTCTTTTATGAAAATTGTTAAATCATCTTGACTATTAATCTTCGAAAATTTTTTGCTAATTTTTTCGTATGGAAAAAGATAGTCCTTTACAGCTGATAAGACCTCAGATATTGCTTTTAAATTCAATTTCAAGTTGTATGCCTTTTTGTCTCTTTTTTTTCCCTTATTTTTAGGGATTTATAGCACTTCAGATTAGGTTTTTTAACTTTTAATTACCGTCAAGATAAGTAAGATCCTATCCATTAAGTTACGTTAACGTAAATATAGGGGGAAATATGTCAAATAAAGAAAAGCATTGGCAGAAAACTAAAGGTCATATGATATTGACTCTATGTCTTTGGGCTTTCTTTTCAATGGTGATTTTCCTTTTTGGATATGAAATCAACGGAATGAGCTTTCTAGGATATCCGTTAGCTTATTACATGACGGCACAAGGATCACTTCTTGCGTTCGTTATCATCATTTTCTGGTTTGCAAACAAACAAGAGAAGATCGATGAAGAGTTTGGTTTCGGAGAGAAGGAGGATTAATGTTTAAAGGTGGATTTATACAAAACCTTCCTAAGATTTATGGTTTGTATACCGGAGGCTTCTTAGTTTTCATCTTGATGATGGCTATAGCTGAGCAAGCTGGTGTAACAGCAAAAACAATTGGTATTTTGTTTGTTGCATTTACCGTGGCGATATATGCCTTAATTGGTTATTTATCTAGAACGGTACAGGTAGACGCATACTATCTTGCAGGAAGACAAGTCCCAACAGTGTTTAATGGAATGGCGACAGCGGCTGACTGGATGTCAGGTGCTTCGTTCGTAGCATTAGCAGGTGGTGTTTACTTCGGTGGTTATAGTTATATGGCCTTCTTAGTAGGTTGGACAGGTGGTTATGTGCTTGTGTCAACTTTATTAGCACCATACTTAAGAAAATTTGGATGTTACACAGTGCCAGATTTTATAGGAACAAGATACGGTGGAAACGGAGTACGTTTCTGTGCAGTGTTAGTTCTTGTATTAGCTTCTTTCACTTACGTGACAGCTCAGATAAATGCTACAGGAACTATTGCTGCTAGAGCATTAGGTATTCCGTTTGAAGCAGGTGTATGGGTAGGTTTAGTTAGTATCTTGCTTTGTTCAATGTTAGGCGGAATGAGAGCTGTAACATGGACACAAGTAGCACAATACATTGTATTGATTGTTGCTTACTTAATTCCAGTATTCTGGATTAGTAACAAAATTGGTGCCGGTGTATTCCCACACTTAATGTTAGGTGATGAGGTATCAAGAATAACTGAACTTGAAAGTCAATTCGGTTTAGTCAAAAACAGTGCCGCTGATGTAAAAGCAGCAGGTGTTCCTGGTGGATTAAAATCTATCGCGGTAGCACATGCTGGTGTAGGTGCAGGTGGAATGGCAGTATGGAAATACATATCGCTAGCTATCTGTATGATGGTAGGAACTGCGTCGTTACCTCATATTTTAATGAGATACTTCACAACTCCTTCTGTAAAATCAGCTAGAAAATCAGTAGCTTGGTCGCTATTCTTTATTTTCTTGCTTTACTCTTCAGCGCCAATGCTTGCAACTTTGTCTAAAATTTCATTGATGGATCCAAACTTACCGACAGGTATTATTGGAAAATCTATTGCTGATGTTCAAAGTATAGAGTGGGTCAAACAATGGTCTTCTCAAAAGCAAGTGTTTATTGCTGACTTTAACGGTGACGGCATACTACAGTTAAACGAATGGTTTATGAGAACAGGTGTAGTAGTTCTTGCAACTCCTGAAGTTGCTGGATTACCATACGTAATCTCTGGACTGGTTGCTGCCGGAGGTATGGCTGCAGCGATGTCAACTGCCGATGGATTAGTGCTTGCGATTTCAAACGCGTTATCGCACGATGTTTACTACAACATGATTGATCCAAAAGCGGATGTTAGAAAAAGATTAATAGTAGCGCGAGTTCTATTAATTGTTGTAGGTGCGGCTGGTGCATACATTGCATCAATGCGTATCACTAGTATCCTTGGAGCAGTTGCATGGGCGTTTGACTTTGCGATGTCAGGTTTATTCTTCCCACTTGTACTTGGAGTATGGTGGAAGAGAGCTACTAGAGAAGGTGCAATAGCAGGAATGCTATCTGGACTTGCGGCTGGAACAGCTTATCTAATTTATGTATATCCTAAGTTTATGGGTAACCCTGCATGGTTAGGTATTGACCACTTAAGATTTGGTCTTATTGGTGCTCCAGTATGTTTAGTAGTAATGGTTGTTGTAAGTTTATTGACCAAAGCTCCTGATGCTGCAACACAAAGAATGGTTGATGAAGTTAGGGTTCCTAGCGGAAAAGCTATTCTTGGTAGAGCGCACTAAGGTAAAATATTAAATGATTTAAAGGGGCGATTTATTCGCCCCTTTTTTTTTGTCTCAATAATGATAATGTAAATTATGCCTATTTGGGTTTACGTATTAGATTATATATTAGGAATAGTGATGTACACTTTAATTGGAAGAGCGGCTATGAACATCTTTCAAAAGGAGGACTCCAATTTCTTTTTTATGAGAATTTTTGTAAAGTTTACAAATCCAGTTCTAAAAGTTTTCGACAAAATAACTCCGGAGTTCTTGGCAAGACCAATTGTTCCATTATATGTTGCATTTTATTTCTATTTAATAAGATTTTATTTGATGCCCTGGTTGCTAGGATATGGGTCTATGGGAATGTTATCTTTTCCTATAGATCATGAATTCTCAAGAGAACTATACAGATTATTTAGTCCTGATAAATAATTTTTTTGACAAGTTTATTATATAAAATATAAATAAACATATGTCTTCTAATATAAAGATCTCTCCATCAATTTTATCAGCAGATTTTAGCAAGTTAGGTGAAGAAATAATTTTACTCGATAAAGCGGGTGCGGATTACATTCACGTAGATGTTATGGACGGACATTTTGTTCCAAATATAACTATTGGACCTGAGATAATTAAAAAATTAAGGCCTGTAACTAAAAAAGTTTTTGATGTGCATTTAATGATTAAGCCTGTAGATAAATATATTCAGAGTTTTGCGGAAGCTGGAGCAGATATTATTACTTTTCATCCAGAGGCAACACCAAATACTGAAGAGACAATAAAACTTATTAAGAAATTTGACAAAAAGGTTGGCATCTCATTAAAACCTAAGTCTGACATTAATCTAGTGGAAAAATATCTGGACAAGATTGATCTAATTTTAGTTATGAGTGTTGAACCAGGTTTTGCTGGCCAAAAGTTTATGCCGGAAGTTTTAACAAAGTTAAAGAAGCTTAAAGAAATCGTTAAAAATAAAAAACTAGATATAGATCTTGAAATTGATGGTGGTATTAATTTTGAAAATAGCAAGATCGCAGTAGAAGCTGGTGCAAATGTTTTGGTATCTGGCTCAACTATTTTTAAACAGAACAATGGGGATTTAAAAAAAAATATTGGATTATTAAGATCGAGTTAGAAATGATTAGTCTCAAAACTGCTTATTATTATATCTCAGCAGTTAAAATAAATTTAATCAAAATTTTTAAAAAAATTTATTTCAGCACAAGTTTTTATAGAAAATCTTTACTATCGAAAACCCCCATTCAATTCTTTTTTTTCCCTAATCCATTCTTAATGTCATCTTTTTCTAATTACAAAAAGTTTGCCTTTCAAATTGATAGTCTTGATCCTGAAACGTTCTGGGATATAAATTGTTCACCTAAAGAAAAAAAAGAACTGCATAATTTTTTATGGTTAAGTTCAATAAATCGTAAAGGCAACTCATCTACCTTAAGAAAAATTATACATATGTGGAACTTAAATTATTTAAAATATAAATCTCTTATTTGGGACACTAGCGTCATCAGCAAAAGAATTATGAGCTGGATATTAAATGCGGACATAATTCTTGAAAATTCCAATTTTGAATTTAAAAGAAACTTTATTGAGTCAATAATCATACAAACAAATCACTTAAGAAAAAACTTTAAATACGAAATAGATCATCAAAAAAAAATAGAGGTAATTGCAGTCCTCATTCTAACTGGTTTAGTATTTAAAGAATATGAAGAAAATTTCAAATTTGGATTAAAAGAAGTTGAAAAAATAATTGAAAACTCTTTTGATGAAAAAGGATTCCCTTTAACTAGAGGTCCATATGATTTATTAAAATTTGCAAAATATTTTTTATTAATAAGAGAGATTATTAAAGATGCTCAAAAATATGTTCCAGATTTATTAGAAAATATAATTGAGAAAAATTTAAAATGTTTGAAACAGATTACTACGCCATTAAATACTTTACCTTTGTTTAATGGTTGTGTTGAAGATGATCTAACTAACTTTTATGATTATATGAGCCATTTTAAAATCAAAATAAATAAACCAAAAGCTAACTTTGGTAGTATTTATGTTCTTAAAAATAAAAAAGATGTAATTTATTTTGAAGCTGGAAAACCCCCCAAAAAAAATTTATCTTCGTGCTACCAATCTGGCCCCCTTTCTTTTGAATATTTTTGTGACGATAATAAAATAATTACAAACTGCGGATATGGTGTGAACATTTCAAAAAAAGCAAGATTGCTAAGTAGATTTACATCTGCCCAATCTGCCTTATGTTTGAATGATACATCTATAGTTGGATTTGAAAAAAATAACATAATGAATAAAGCTTATGGCTCCTTAATAACAAAAGACTTCAAAATTTTAAACCTGGAAGAAAAAAATAACTCAAACGAGATTGGGATAAGCGCTGGTCATGATGCATATCTTAAAAATTTTGGATGTATACACAATAGAAAAATAAGTATTGATAAAATTAATAATAAAGTAATTGGACAAGATTTGCTTTTAAGAAAAGATGTAAAATCAAAAGTCAGATATGATATACGATTTCATCTTTATCCAGGTCTTACAGCTGTTCAAACTATTGGTGGAAACACTTTATTAATTCAAATAAATAAAAATAGATCATTGTTATTCTCTACAAATGAAAAAAACTTAAAAATTGAAAAAAGTATTTTTTTTGGAGGTCAGAAAGTGTTAGATAATTACTGTATACTAATTTCAGGAATAATAGAAAACAATGAAAAGACTATTAATTGGGAAATAATTAAAAAGTTATAAAATGAACAAAATTAAAAATGCTCTAATTTCAGTTTCAGACAAAGAGAACTTAAAAAATATATTACATATTTTAAAAAAAAATAAAATTAACGTTATAAGTTCTGGTGGAACTTTTAAATCTATAAGAAAATTAGGTTTTAAATGTAAAGAAGTTTCAGAATATACTGATTTTAAAGAGATGTTGGATGGTAGAGTTAAAACTCTTCACCCAAAGATTCACTCTGGAATTCTTTTTAAGAGGGACAAAAAAAAACACAAAAAAGAAATGCAGAAAAAAAATTATGACCCAATAGATTTAGTAATTGTTAATTTTTATCCTTTTGAAACATCCATAAAAAAAACATCAAACAATGAAAAATTAATTGAAAATATTGATATTGGTGGGCCAAGTATGGTGAGAGCAGCTGCAAAAAATTTCAAAAGTGTAACAATAATTACAGATAAAGAAGACTATACAGAACTGATAACGGAACTGAAAAAATTTCGAGGGAAAACTACTTACAACTTTAGAAAAAAGATGGCTGCCAAAGCTTTTAACTTAACTGCTTATTACGACTCTATAGTGTCAGAATGGTTTAATAGAGAACTTGATTTGAAGTTTCCTGAAAGAAAAACTTTTTTTGGAAAAAAGATTAGTCAATTGAGATATGGTGAAAACCCCCATCAAAAAAGTTCTATATATATCAGTAGTCTAAAAAGTGATGATATTAATTTACACCAATTAAGTGGCAAGGATTTGAGCTACAACAATTACAATGATATATTTGCTGGGCTAGAAATTCTTTATTCAAACTTAAAGGCTCCGTCAACTGTAATAATCAAACATGCTAATCCTTGTGGGGTATCTTCGAATAAATCTGCTTTAACCTCTTTTATAAATGCACAAGCTAGTGATCCAATAAGCGCTTTCGGAGGAATAGTGGCTTGTAATTTTAAAATAAGTAATAAGATTGCGATAGAAATTAGCAAAACCTTTTTTGAAGTAATTTTAGCAAAAGGATTTGATAAAAAAGCCTTGAAAATATTAAAAAAGAAAAAAAATATGAGGATTATTGACATTTCTAAATTTAACTATGAGTCTAAAACAACAGGTAGATTTTTTGATAATTCATTTCTATTACAAGAAAAAGACGATTTCATTTTTCAAAGAAAGAAATTGAAATGTGTAACAAAAAATAAGCCAACTGGGAAAGAGCTTAAAGACATAGAATTTGCTTTTAGAGTATGTAAATATGTAAAATCGAACGCAATAGTAGTGGTGAAAGATAACTCAACTATTGGAATTGGAGCAGGACAACAAAATAGATTAGATAGTTGTAAGATAGCTGTTCAAAAAGCAAGAAAGTTCCAGCCTAAACATCTTATTAATTCAATAGCTGCATCAGACGCTTTTTTTCCTTTTGCCGATGGAATTAAAACTTTAATAAATGCTGGAGTTAAAACTATTGTTCAACCAGGAGGATCAATAAGGGATAAAGAGGTAATAGAAGCCGCGAACAAAGCTAGGATCAAAATGATCTTTACTGGTATAAGACATTTTAATCATTAATTAGATCCTATCTATTTTGGCGGCCAGCACAAAGTCACTCTCGGCCAAGCCTTTTATTGCGTGAGTGGAAATTTTAATTTTAGCGTATCCCCAGCCAAAAATAATATCTGGATGATGGCCCTCTGTTTCTGCAATTTTTCCGACACTGATAACAAATTTTTCACTTTCTACATAATTGCTAAATTTAAAATCTTTTTCAATGTAAAAATTTTTGTCTGTATCTTCAAGGACATTCCATCCATCAACTTTTTTCAAATATTTATGTATTTCTTTTATATCAAAGGCGGGAATACCACCTTCACATGGTATACATTTTTTGTTGGCTAAATCGTTCACTATTAATCTTTAATTATCTTAGCTATCATCCCGGCTTCGTAATGGCCAGGTACATTACATGCAATTTCCAATCTTGCTGAAGTATTGAACTTCCAAATTATCTCTCCAGTATTATTTGGTTCAAGTAAAACACTATTGGCGTGTTTGTGTCCCATAGAGTGATCCATTTTTGCCATCTCTTTCATTTTATTTTTATCTATTTTGTCAGCTAAGAGTATTTCATTTTCTACCATTTTCGCCATTTCAGGTTGATGCTTTATATGCATTTCTTTGGTTGCAATATTTAATTCATGGACAAGCTCACCCATATTTTTAACTACGAATTTTACTGTTTCTCCTTTTTTAACAGTAATTTTATTTGGCTCATAATAGTTATCGTACATTTTTACATTGATAACTTTTGTTACATCTTTGATATTCCCCTTTTCGCCAATCATCTTCATAGATGAAGCAAAACAAATGGATGGGAAAATAATTATTAAACTTATAATTAATCTAAACATATTAAGGATAATAATACCTAAAAATTAGCAAAAAAAAATGGAAATTTGGTCGCTATTGTTTGGAGCGGGCAAAGGGACTTGAACCCTCGACCTTCTCGTTGGCAACGAGACGCTCTACCACTGAGCTATGCCCGCTTATCTTTAATCCTGAAAGTTTAACCGCATAAAACGTAGAAAGCAAGATGATGAAAAATATATTGGTGCGGTTTGATGTGTACGTATGTGGAACAAAGTCTATCCCTATACTATCACTCATTTACGGGGTTAATGAGCAATCTCTATCCCTATGCTATCACTTATTTATTTTCGATTAGTCTTATAAACAAAAAGTACATTTTTAAAAATTTGAAAGCTAATCTTTAAGTTAACACGCATTTATATCACTAGCGCAATCTGCTCCCTCATCGTCAGCATTAGGATCTGCTCTGGATTCATCTAATGCTTTTTGGGCATCTGCAAGTGCTTGTTGAGCTTCCGCATTAGCTTGAGCTAATTCTTCTGATATTTCACCACTAGCTGCATTGATTGCATCTTGAACATCAGCTGCTGCTTGGCTTGCTGAGGCAATATCTGCTTGAAGACCTGCTTCTGAAGCAACTGTATCCATTGCATCTAAATGAGCAGCAATATCAAATGATGGATCTAAAATAGCGTCCAGTGAAGGCATTCCGTCTTTGCTTAATCCGACTGCTGCGTAAGCATCGGATACTTTTTTTGAAGCATCTTTTATGCCTGTTGACACAAGGTAAAGCTCAATATCCATTATTCTACCATTAGTTAAAGTTCTATTTGAAATTTCTAAATTAGAAATATTTTTATCTTGAATCATTGTTTGAAAATTTTTAATAAGTTCTACTTTTTTAACTTTTTCAGCTTTTCTTATAAAATCATCTATAGGCATAATTGGATTTATTGGTGTTGGTTCAACAGGTGGTCCAACGACGAAACAGTCTTCAGCTACACAAATATTTTTCGGTACATCATCTTTTTTGTTTTCCTGAATTACTTCGCTAATATTATCACCTGATTGATCTGTAATTTCATCTGTGGCTGCTTCTAAAGATATAAGTCTAATACTATAATTTAATTTTTTTGCTAAATTTTTAGACTTGATATCTTTTACTTGTATTGCGTTTAAAACTTTCATTGTTCTCTCAAAAATTCTTGGATCTACATAGTCTCCTGCGCCTAGTTCATCTTCCCCAGTTCCAAAACTTGCTGCTGCTAAAATTCTAGCTTTTTTTTCATCAGCTTGCTCTTTTGCTATTTTAGCTAATTTAATAACATTCATTGGAGACGGTGCAACTATTACTGAAACTATTGTTAAGGGTGTATTGATTTCCTTATAAATATCTGCTGCAGTAAATTTCTTTTGAAAAATTTCTATCTGTTTATTTTTTTGCTCCTCTAAGAATTTATCGTAAAACATATCCTTGCTACCAGCAGAAAAGAAATTATTTGTGTACTCGGATCCTCCTGCTTGAGCAAAAACTAAAGCGTTTTGTTCAAGATCATTATCGCTAGGTGCTAGAGTAGGAATATTTGATTTATCCACTTGTTCTTCCACTTGAGCTAATAATTTATCAACTTGTCTGTATGTTTCTACAGCATTAATAATTTGAATTTTATTTTTTATATTTTTTGCCAATATACCTTGTGACCTTGCATTAAGTGCCATTAGATATGCATCGTTTTGAAGATTTGAAATGTTAATGCTGCTCCACAAATTTATTTCATCTTGAATTTCTTTATCACTTGCGCCAGAAATAATCATTTGCCTTGCAGTCAAAATATTCTGAGATAATTCAGAGTTTATCCCGGTCGATTTTATAATCTCTATTTCTTTGTTAATTTCGCTATTTTTATAACCTAGCTTACTCATTGATTTTGTTGTTAAGTCAATTTTATTTTGAATTAATTTAGACGATTTATTACTAGTTTCATTAATGGTTTCATTATTATTTACAAATTTAGAAATAGTTTCAAATTTAATAGTCTCAAAGCCCATTTGTTTTAAATTTCTATTTAATTTAAACAAATTAAAACCTTGTTTATTAAATTCAGACATATCTGCAATAAGGGTTTTAGTATCTTTTTCTCTTTTCCTTTTTATATTTTGAGTTACTTCTTCCATCACGGTTGGGGCATTTTTACTTATTTTTTTAATATTGGCTTTTGAAAGATCGTTAGAATATTCTTTTGGTAATTTATTTTCAATATTAGCTAATTTTTTTTTTAAAAGATTTAAACCTTTATCTTTTAAGGCTTCGTTCTGAATATTTTCCAAGACATAATCTGTAAAGCTGTTTATTTCTTCAACTGCTTTGTCGAAATTCTTTGCTAATTCTTTTTTTCCTTCAGGTAAATTAACTATTTTTTTTCTTAATTTTAAAATATCACTCTTAAATTTTTCATTTGGATCTCTTTTAAAATTAATATCTAAATTAATTTTTTTATCTGTTAATTTATCGTAGAATTTTTTTTCTTTTTCTTTTGAAATACTTGTTTTTAAGCTACTTACAATTGATTGGTACTCTTTAATAATTTTTTTCCTTTTCTTTATTTCTTTGTCAATTCTATTTTTTTTACTCTCTCCTTGATTTAGGAAATCTCCCAATACCCAATAATTTTCCATTGCTTTTTCTGTACTAATTTGCAAATTCATTCCTAAACTAGATCTCATCTTTTTTCGTGCTTCATTAAGTTTGATTAAAGACTTTATATCTTTACTATTTTTTTTCTTTCCCTCTGATGTTTCGATAAATTTATTAATTTTATCTTCATTATCTTTCAGTTTTTTTTGATAGAACACCTCAAACATTGCCATTGCATGTAACTGGGTACCTGGATATTTATCCAGATAGGCTCCTTTTCTATTAAAAAGAGCAATCATTTCTTTTGCTAAATTGTCTGCAGTACATACAAATCCATTGCAACCAGCTAAAAAATAATCTTGCATGCCAGCGGGATAGTTTTTTGGTTCTACAAATTTTCCGAGTTCCTCGACTTTTTTACTAACAGATGTATTTTCGGTAATCTCTTCAGACTTTAAAGGGGAAAAAAATACAAAAAATAAATTAAGAAAAATTATTATTTTAAAAAATTTTTGCATATATTATTATATAAAATTAATATACATACTCAAATAATCAATACCTATACTATTACTTGCAAATATAATGATTATTTTGTATTAGCAAATAATTTTGTTAAACCTGATGGATTTGCAAGAAACGAGTTTTTTGTCGATAACGTTGGCAACGAGACGCTCTACCACTGAGCTATGCCCGCAAGTTCTGTTAACATTGAAAGTATTAGCTTTTTTAAAATTAAGCAATAGGCAAAATTTGTTAAATTATAGCAGAACAGTGCCAAGAGTATGCCAAATATTTTTAAGTATATTTTTATAAATTGACAGCTCCAATTTTTTAAACATATAATTATATTATGAATAAAAAATTTCCGAAACATATACCAATTTTTCCGTTAAGTGGTGTGATTTATTTTCCAAGGACTAATTTACCTTTAAATATTTTTGAAGAAAGATATCTAGACTTAGTTAATGATTCTTTCAGGAGTGATAAATTAATGGGCATGGTCCAGTCAAAAAAAGAGAACAGCTTAGTTTATAAAGTTGGCTGCCTAGGAAAAATCAGTGATTATCAGGAAACTTCTGACGGAAGAGTATTAATAAATCTTACTGGTATAACAAGGTTTGAAATTAAAAAGGAAATTTCTAATAAAAAAAAATATAGGGAATTTGAGGTTGATTATCAAAAGTTTCAGAAAGATTTGGTTTCGCCAGATCAAGCCGACACAATATTTGATAAGACAAACTTTATTGGGAAGGTGAAAAAATTTTTTGAAAAAAATGGATTGATGATAAATTGGAAAGAATTCGAAAAATTAGACGTATCTCAAAGAATTAATACGATCTCTATGATTGCTCCGATATCAAATGAGGAAAAACAAAAACTTCTTGAAACTGTATCCTTAGGAGATAAGACTGATACGCTTTTAAATATTATTGATTTTTATTCTTACGAAAGCCCTTCCGATAAAGAGACTATTCAATAATGTAATAAAATTATTAATTTGATTTATTCATTGAATTAAAAAAATCAGAATTATTTTTAGTATCTTTTATTTTTGAAATTAAAAATTCAATTCCGTCCATAGTGCCCATTGGGCTAATAATTCTTCTTAAAACATTCATTTTAGACAAGTCATCTTTCGCAAATAAAAGCTCTTCTCTTCTTGTTCCTGACCTAGTTATATCCAATGCAGGATAAATTCTTTTATCAGCAACTTTTCTATCTAATATTAATTCTGAATTACCTGTTCCTTTAAACTCCTCAAAAATGACTTCGTCCATTCTGCTTCCAGTGTCGATTAAAGCTGTTGAAATTATAGTTAGCGAGCCTCCTTGTTCAACATTTCTAGCTGCACCAAAAAATCTTTTAGGTCTTTGCAACGCGTTCGCATCTACACCACCAGTAAGAACTTTTCCTGAACTTGGAACAACTGCATTATAAGCTCTGCCAAGTCTAGTTATTGAGTCTAAAAGTATTACAACATCCTTTTTGTGTTCAACTAATCTTTTAGCTTTTTCAATTACCATTTCTGCAACAGCAACGTGTCTAGAAGCTGGTTCATCAAAAGTAGATGAAACCACTTCCCCTTTAACTGATCTTTGCATATCTGTAACTTCTTCAGGTCTTTCATCAATCAATAGAACCATTAAATAAATTTCTGGATGATTAGCAGTAATTGATTGAGCAATGTTTTGAAGTATCATTGTTTTGCCAGCTCTAGGGGGCGAAACTATTAACGATCTTTGGCCTTTACCTATAGGACTAACTAAGTCAATAAGTCTGGCTGTATTGTCAGGTTTCTTTTCTATTTTTGTAGACTCTATTTCAAGTTTTATTCTCTTATTGGGATAAAGAGGAGTCAAGTTATCAAAAGCTATCTTATTTCTCCCTTTTTCAGGCTCATCAAAATTTATATTATTAACTTTTAATAAAGCAAAATATCTTTCGGCATCTTTTGGTGCCCTTACCTCTCCCTCTACCGTATCTCCTGTTCTTAAACCAAATCTTCTAATTTGACTTGGGCTAACATAGATATCATCTGGTCCTGGTAAATAATTCGACTCTATTGCTCTTAAAAAACCGAATCCATCTTGTAATACTTCAAGTACTCCTGAAGCGCTAATTTGTTCATTTTTTTCTGCCAGTTTTTTTAAGATTGCAAATAATATTTCCTGCTTTCTTAATGTGCTAGGATTTTCAATACCTAACTTTTCTGCCTGAGATATTAAATCCGCTGGATTTTGTTTTTTTAGTTCTTGTAAATTCATTTGATTGTTTTTTAAGAGGTAAGTATTTTAAATATATGTGTTTTTAAATAAATATCAAGTCTTATAATGGTTTAAAAACAACTACAAAAATGATGATAATTAACAAAACGGTAGGTACTTCGTTTATATATCTAAAAAACTTTGAAGATTTGCTGTTATTATCGATCTGAAAGTCATTTAGTAAAGATAATAAGTATAAATGATAGCCAGTTAATATAATTACTAGGCCTAGCTTAACTTTCATCCATAAGAAGTTTAGACTATCTAGACCTTGAGTGTGAATTAATAAAATACCGAAAATCCAGGACAAAATCATAGCGGGATTCATAATGTAAAAATATAACCTTCTTTCCATAAGTTTGAATGTTTCAGATTGCACCCTATTATTTCTAACATCAGAGTGATAGACAAATATCCTGGGTAGATATAATAAGCCAGCCATCCATGATATAACTGCTATCAAATGAAGAGATTTAAAAGTTAAATATGCATTCATAAATTTAAATTGCGTCTTTAGCTAATTTTTCAAGCAAATTAATGTGATCTTCACTATCATTTAAACACGGGACAATATCAAAATTTTTTCCTCCCGCACCTAGAAATGAATCCCTTCCCTGTATAGATATTTCTTCTAAAGTTTCAACACAGTCTGATGAAAAACCAGGACAAATTACAAGCACATTTTTTTTTCCTTCTTTTGGGAGTTTTTCTAAAGTTTTATCCGTATATGGCTGCAGCCAAGCATCTGGTCCGAATCTTGATTGAAAAGTTGTAATCAAATTAATGTCTTTAAATTTTTCTTTTATTAATCTTGATGTTTTTTGACAATAACATTGGTAAGGGTCTCCCTTGTCAAAATATTTTTGAGGTATTCCGTGGTAGGAAGCTATTATAAGTTCCGGTTTCCAAGATAATTGTGAAATTTTAGTTTTAATACTATTTACTAGAGCATTTATATAGAGAGGCTCTGACTCGTAGTGAGGTATTATTTGTAAACTTGGTTGCCATCTCATTTTCATCAAAACCCTATAAACTTCATCACAAACAGTGGCTGTAGTTGCTGCAGCATATTGAGGGTACAGCGGAAGAATTATAAGCTTCTCACATCCTGCTTTATGAAGTTTGTTGATTTTATCACTAATACTAGGATTTCCATATCTCATCGCATAGTCAACAATCAGATTTTTGCCACCTATTCTATCCAAAAGTTTCTTGGTTTGCATTATGGTATAATATCTTAAGGGAGACATATTTTCTTTTTCCATCCATATTTCTTTATAAGCTTTAGCTGTTTTGGACGGCCTAAAATTTAAAATTATTAAAAATAGAATAATTTTCCATAAAAATGGGTTTACCTCGATTACTCTTTTGTCAGAAAGAAATTCTTTTAAGTATTTTCTGATGTCCCACCAGCTAGTGGAGTCTGGTGTACCAAGGTTTACTAATAATATTCCAGTTTTACCGTAATTTATTTTTGGATGATCTGAGTTCATTTTTTTATTTTGTCTACAATTTTTTTTATTATTTCTGGATTAGTTTGGGGAAGAATACCATGGCCAAGATTAAATATGTAGGGATTATTCTTAAATATACTTAAATATTTTTCAACTTCCTTTAAAACTAATTTACTGTCTTTAAGAAGTAGTTGTGGATCCATTCCTCCTTGAATACACACATCTTTTAAGTTTTCTCTGGCCCATGAAGGATCAACATGTTGGTCAATATTTAAACCTTCACAATTTACTACTTCATTAAAAGTTTTATAGTTTTTTTTTAGACCTTTAGGGAAACATATAGTTGGGATTTTTTTCCTCCTAACAAAATTTACGAGTCTCTGGTTTGGTCCAAAGCAAAATTCCTCAAGATCATCTTCGTCTATAAGTCCAGCCCACGAATCAAATATCTGCACAGTATCTGCCCCAGATTTAATTTGTTCTTCAATATGAAATTCTAAAAAAATTTCTAACTTTTTCATAACTAATTTAATCTCATTTTTTTTTTTTGAAAAAATGTTTTTATTTAATTTATTTCCCTCTTTCATGCCAAAAATATAAATTAATAAAGTCCAAGGCGCGCCAACGAAAGATATTAAAGATTTTTCTTTTTTTAAATTTTTTCTTGTAATTTTAATAGCATCATAAACTGGTGCTAATTTTGATAAAAAACTCTTTTTAGAGGTATTAAGAAGACTATTAAGATTAAGTTCATTTATATTTGGACCGTCTACACCTTTGAAGTCAATATTTTGATTTAAAGCGTAAGGAACCACAAGAATATCAGAAAAAATAATTGCTGCATCAAGATCGAATCTTTTTATTGGCTGCAGAGTTATCTCTTTAGCTAATTCACTATTAAAACATAATTTGAGAAAATCTTTATTTTTTGATCTTATAGTTCTAAATTCAGGTAAATATCTTCCAGCCTGTCTCATGAACCATACAGGAACTGAAGAACTTTTTCTATTTATTAAACAATCTAACAAGTTACTCATTAATTAAATAATATATTAATAAGTATATTAATTGTAATAGGTCATGTTAGTAGTGATCATATATAATTATACTTGGTTTTAAACACTTTATACCCAGCTTAAAGTGAAATATTAGTGTCAATTTAAACCAAATTATAATTATACTCACAATTTTCATATTTTAGGTATAAAATAATTAACAATGAATAAAATGTACTAGTTATGTTAGTTAATGTGAGTAATAATTTTAATCTTTTTAATAAAACTAATAATTTAATGTTATTCATTAATTATCAACAAATATATGAACGAAAAATATAGTGTATATTTAA
Organism: uncultured Pelagibacteraceae bacterium; assembly: GCA_902582155.1. Lineage (GTDB taxonomy): Bacteria > Pseudomonadota > Alphaproteobacteria > Pelagibacterales > Pelagibacteraceae > Pelagilacustribacter. Next base: position 6,373 of record CACHRI010000006.1, on the reverse strand, counting down.
TATCAGATTCAACAGGTGAAACTCTAGATAGAATATTTCTCTCTTTACAGTCTCAATTTAAAAATTTTCAATATGATAAGAAAGAATTTTTTTTCGTAAGAACTGAACAACAAGTAGATAAAATTATAAATGAGAGCAAGGGCGTAACAAATCCAATAATTCTTTATACAATTGTTGAAACTAAATTGGCAAAGTACCTGTCAAAGAAATGTGAAGAAACAAACATTCCATGTTTTGGTGTTTTGGGAAATTTAATTTTAGCGTTTTCAAAACTTCTTAATCAGAAAGCTATACACAAACCAAGCGCTCAGCATGTATTGGACGAAGACTATTACAAAAGAATAGAAGCGATTCAATTTACAATGTCTCATGACGATGGAAAAAAAACTGAAGATTTAACTAAGTCCGATGTGATATTACTGGGTGTAAGCAGAACGAGTAAAACTCCTACTTCTATATATTTGGCGAACCGAGGTTATAAGACAACTAATATACCATTAGTACCTGATCAAGAAATTCCAGAGTCTTTAAAAGACAACAGCATAAAATCTTGTGTAATAGGCTTGTTCGCGGATCCTGATAGATTATCTGATATAAGAAGAAATAGAGTCGCTTTGATGCAAGAAAATAGATCATCTAACTACACCAACATAGAGGCAATTAAAAAAGAAGTGGAAGACTCAAAAAAATTATTCAAAAAATATAACTGGCCAACAATTGATGTTACAAGAAAATCTGTTGAGGAAACTGCGGCTTCAATTATTAAAATTATTGATATTAAAAAAAATAAATGAAAATAATTTTAGCATCAAAAAGTGGAGTTAGAAAACAAATTTTAGATAGATATAAAATTAATTCTTCTGTAGTACCATCTAATGTAGACGAAGACCAAGTTAAAGAAGCCTTGTTAGAAAAGGGTGCTGACCCAGAAATGATATCTAAAAATCTCGCAGAACTTAAGTCAATTAAAGTTAGTTCTACCCAACCAAATAAACTTGTGCTTGGTGCAGACAGTGTCGTTTCTTTGGATGATAGAGTAATAAATAAACCTAAAGATCGTGAAGAGGCTTTTAAAATACTAAAAAAGTTAAATGGAAAAAAACATTTTTTAATAAGTTCTGTTTGCATAACAAAAAATGGATCTATGATTTGGAATTACACAGATAAGTCTGAACTAAAAATGAAAAACTTATCTGTTGATTATCTTAAAAATTATCTTAATAAAATTGATACTGAAACTCTAAGATCTTACGGGGTATATCAAATTGAAGCTAATGGTTTAGATTTATTTGAATATGTAAAAGGTGACCAAGACTCAATTATGGGGTTGCCGATTAAGCAGATTAAAGAATATATTGATAATTATAAATTATGAGTAAAATTAAATTTGCAATTATAGGTGATCCAATATCTCATTCTCTCTCTCCTACTCTACATAATTATTGGTTTAAAAAATATAATATACAAGCAGAGTATGAATTATTAAATGTTAAAGAAAATGAAATTGAAAGTATAATAAAAAAAATTAAATCCGGGGATATAAAAGGTATCAATGTTACACTGCCTTACAAGAGATCGATAATACCATTACTTTCAAAAACTGTTAATGATGCAAAAGAAACATATTCAGTGAATACAGTAATGCTAGATGAAAATAACGATGTTACTGGTGAAAACACAGATGTTTATGGTTTTCAGGCAGCGTATCTTAAATCAATTATAAATGATGAAAAAAAAAATAAAAAAGCTTTAATTTTAGGGGCCGGCGGTGTTTCTCCATCAATAATTTTAGCCTTAATGAAATCTAATATTACAGATATTTCATTATCAAATAGAACATATGACAAGTCTCTATTTTTGAAGAATAAATTTAAAACTTTGAAAATTCTGAGATGGGAAAAATGTTCCGAAGAGCTCAAGAAATTTGATATACTTATAAACGCTACAAGTCTTGGTTTAAAACAAGATGATGAATTTGAAATAAATTTAGAAAATTACAAGAAAGATATGATTTACATAGATACAATTTATAACCCGCCACAAACAAAGTTATTGAAGTATTTTAAATCAAACAAAATAAGCACACATAATGGATTAAATATGTTCATTTATCAGGGCCAGAAGTCATTTTATTTGTGGAATAAAATTAATCCTGAGATTGATGACGATTTAATAAAATTACTAGAGTCAAAAATATCTTGATGAAAATTGGTATAACAGGTTCAATATCTTCAGGAAAATCAACAGTGGTAAAATTATTATCAAAAAACTCAAAGTTAATTTTCAGTGCTGATCATGAGGTACAAAAACTCTATAAAAACAATTTGTTTAAAAAAAAACTATCTAAACGTTTTAAACTAAAAGAACAGAATTTAAAATTCGAGATTAAAAGAAAATTATTAAGCAAGAAAATTTCACTTAAATCTTTAGGTAGCTTTATTCATCCTGAGGTAAGAAAAAAAATGTATTTCTTTCACAAAAAAAATAAATCTAGAAAAATCTTATTTTTTGAAATTCCATTATTAATTGAAAGCAAGCTTAATAAATTTTTCGATTATATTATAATCGTTATTTCTCCAAAAAAATTAAGACTTAAACGGTATGTGGAAAATGGCGGGGATAAAAAAATGTTTTTGTTATTAGATAAAAGCCAAATACCAGCAAAAAAAAAGATTAAGTATTGCAATTATGTTATTGTTAATAACAAATCAAAAGTTGTGCTTAAGAAAAAAGTTAATGATATAATAAGAAAATGACTGAAATTTTTTTAGATATCGAAACAACAGGATTATCTTTTAGAGACAATCATAGAATAGTAGAAATAGCCTGTATTGAAACTTCAGAATTAATTCCGACAAAAAAAATTTTTCATAAAATTATAAATCCAGAAAGAAATGTGCCTGACGAAGCTTACAAGATCCATGGTTTTTCAACGGATTTTTTGAGAAAAAAACCAAAATTTGCAGAAATATGTGATGAGCTTATTTCTTTTGTAAAAGGAAAAGATTTAATAATCCATAATGCTTCCTTTGATATCCCATTTATAAATTTTGAATTAAAATTGCTAAATAAAGATATTATTAAAGATAACAAAATAATAGATACTTTAGAGCTTGCTAGAACAAAATTTCCAGGATCTTCTAATTCGTTAGATGCTCTATGTAGAAGATTTAATGTCGATCTTTCTAGAAGAACTAAACATAACGCTTTATTAGATTGCGACCTTTTAAGAGAAGTTTATATAAATCTTTTAGATGCTAAAGAACCTAAATTATCATTTAATAATGATAACCTTAAAGTAGTAAAAACTAAAAAATTTACAGAACATTCAAAAAAAATAATATCTCCAAGTCTAGATGAATTAAAAAACCATGAAAATTTCTTAAAAGTTGAGCTTAAAAAAAATTTTTATTAATTTTTTCTTGACAAGTAAAGATGTTTGAAATCAACTTTTTCTTCAATGTTTATCTCTTTAAAACCTGATTTCTCAAATACAAAAATAAAAATATTTCTTAATTCAGGGTAAATTTCATTAGGAACTTTGATCAAAATAATTTCTTCTAGTTCTTTTTTTTCTTTTAGATTTTTATCTAATTCTACTAGCGCGGAGAAAGTTGCAAGCGCTTTGATAAGATTTTTACCAGTCTCTTTTGCCACTAAAGCCAATGTTGTCTGTATCTCTATTATATTTTCTTTATACCGATTGCTTTTAATATCAATTTTAAATTTATAGTTGGAGATATCTTTGCTTAAAGAAAGAAATGTATCAGTTTTAGGTACATTAAATTCTAAATCACTTATATATTTTGCTACTATTTTATAAGTCATCTTTTTTCTCATCAACAACTTCTGCTTCAATTATCTCGCTCTCTTTCTTATTAAATTCTTTTTTTGTTAAGATAGATCTTATTAAAAGACTCCTTGTAAATGGTACCAGCAGCAAAAAACCTAAAACATCAGTAAAAAAACCTGGGATTATAAGGAAAATTGCGGCTATAGCTATAGAGGCTCCAGAGAATATTTCTTTTACTGGTAATTTATTTTGGTAAACATTTACCAATCCAGATTTTATAGTTTTTATTCCTTGAATTCTTGCGAAGTAAATTCCAATTATTGCAGTCAAAAATATCAGTAAAATTGTATTTAAAGCGCCAATTTTTTCGCCAATTTTGATAAAAATCAATATTTCTATTATAGGTATTGCAATAATTGAGATTAGTATTGTGTTCATTTGTCTGATACAAAAATATATTAATAATGTATATTTAGCAATCTATGAGTAGTAATTTTGGGTACATAGATATAATTTTATTAGCCATGATAGCTGGTTTTATCATCCTAAGACTAAGGAGTATTTTAGGAAGGAAAACTGGCCATGAGGATAAAATATATCCTACATTTTCTGAAAAAAAATTTGAGGAATTTCAAAAAAAACAAGAAGTGAAATTTACAAAGACTAGTACTAATGACCTTGAAGGTGAAGAGAAGGATAAATTTATAAAAGGTGCAGAAATAGCTTACGAAACAATAATTACTGCATTTGCAAAAGGAGACAAAAAAGGTTTAAAAGATCTTTTAACACCAAGAATGGCTACCAATTTTAATCATGCAATTTCAGACAGAGAAGACAAAGGTATAAAATCTGAACTAACTTTTATCGGAATGAAAGAATCGAATCTAGAAAAATATGAAAAAGTTCAAGATAATATATTTGCAACAGTAAAATTTGTATCAGATATAATCTCAGTAAAAAAAGATAAAGAGAATAATGTTTTAGAAGGCAATCCAGATCGGATAAAAACTGTTACAGATCATTGGAAATTTTCTAAGAAAGTAACAAGCAATAGTCCTAATTGGTATTTAGCTGAAATCTTACCTAAGTGAAAAAAAAAGACACTTTATCAAAAAAAGACAGGGAGGACTGGAAAAATTTTTTAGAAGACACATCTCATGTTCCCAATAAAGATAAAGAATATCAAATAAAGAGTTCAACAAGGAAATATAGTTTCGATTTACACGGATTGACTTTAGATCAAGCTAACAAAAAAGTTAAAGAAGTAATAAAATCTTGCAGTGAAAGAAATTATAGGGAAATCCTTTTTATCACAGGAAAAGGACTGCATTCAAACCAGGACGATATTTACAAGTCCTCAGAATTGAGCAAATTAAGATTTTCCGTTCCTGAATTTATTAAGTCAGATTTAGAAATTTCAAAATTGGTTTTATCGGTCGTTAATCCACCTCAAAAAGATGGTGGGGAAGGCGCGTTGTTAATCAAACTAAAAAAGTTATAAAATAAATTTTGAAAGATCAGTATCTTTTACCAAGTTTCCTAAGTTTTTCTGTACAAACTCTTTGTCAACGACTATTTTTTCTCCTGCTCTATCGGTTGCGTTAAAACTTATATCATCTAAAACTTTTTCGATAATTGTGTGTAATCTTCTTGCCCCAATATTTTCTATTGAAGAATTAACCTCAGTAGATATTTTTGCAAGCATTTCAATACCATCATCTTTAAATTCAAGATCAACATTTTCTGTTTTTAATAATGCTTTATATTGCTTTATTAAACTGTTATCTGGCTCTTTAAGAATTCTTATAAAATCTTTTTCATTTAATGCGCTTAATTCAACTCTTATTGGCAATCTACCTTGTAACTCAGGAAGTAAATCAGAAGGTTTTGCAAGTTGAAAAGCTCCTGACGCTATAAATAAAATGTGATCTGTTTTAATTGGCCCATGTTTTGTGTTAACAGTAGTTCCCTCAATTAAAGGTAGAAGATCTCTTTGAACACCTTCTCTTGAAACATCTCCACCTACTCTATCACCTCTAGCTGAAACTTTATCTATCTCATCTAAAAAAACAATTCCGTTATCTTCTGTCGATTTTTTTGCTTCTTGCACGATTTTATCTTCCTCGATCATTTTATCAGACTCTTGTGCAACTAAAATTTCGTGAGACTCTTTAACAGTCATTTTTTTCTTTTTACCTTTTTTATTTCCCATTGACTTACCAAGTATTTCTCCAATATTTACCATTCCAACATTTGCACCAGGCATGCCAGGGATTTCAAAACTTGGCATTGTTGAAGCATTATCTAATACTTCAATTTCAATTTGTTTATCGTCTAAATCACCGTTTCTGAGCCTTTTTCTAAAACTTTCTCTTGTAGCTACTGAAGCCTTATTTCCAACTAAAGCATCTAAAACTTTATTTTCAGCTAGCAATTGTGCTTTAGCATAAACCTCTTTTCTTTTTTTCTCTCGTTCCATAGCTATAGCTATTTCAACAAGATCTCTTACTATCTGTTCAACGTCTCGTCCTACATACCCAACCTCTGTGAATCTAGTAGCTTCAACTTTTATAAAAGGGG
>CACHRI010000005.1 GCA_902582155.1 uncultured Pelagibacteraceae bacterium | reverse complement strand
TTACAACACAAAAACCCAATAAATTAAACACTTTTTCTTAATAGTTAATCAATTCAAATTACGTTTTGGCTAGACAGCCTTGCACTAATTTTATAAAGAATAACTAGTTAATTGTACAATTTACTAGGAGTAAAAATGAGAAATATAAAAGCTTTAACTCTAGCAATGCTAGTGACATTATTTGGTACAAGCTTAGCGCTTGCTGATTATGTCATGGGTGTTAGCGGAGCAATAGCTAAAATAGAAGCGTCTGGTACTGAGACTGAAGGTGGTGAGAAAACATCTGCAGATGTAACTAACACTACGCCAATAGCGTCAATATTCGCTGAAGCGAGTGATGTTATGGGAACTGGAATTACAGTTGGTTTAGACTATATTCCTTTTTCAGCTGATGTAAGTAGCTCTGTAAAACAGAGAAAAGATACAGAGACATCTGTAACTAGTACTACAACAGAAACTACAACAGCAAGAACTCAGAAAGCTCAAGCTGAATTAAGTCAACACATTACACTTTATGCTGCGTACGATATTGCAGATGGGTTATATGTAAAGGCTGGAGTAGTCCAGGTTGATTTAGATACAACTGAAAGCTTAGACACAGGATCTAAATACGGAAATGAAACACTTAATGGATACATAATTGGAGTTGGTATACAATCTGATGTAGGTAGCAATTCATTTGCTAGATTAGAAGCATCTTACACTGACTACGAAGATGTCTCTCTTACATCATCCGTTGCTAGATCAGGAGTTACAACTAATAACAAAATCGAAGCCGATTTAGATGTTACTCAGTTGAAAGCTTCATTTGGCTATAAATTTTAATTTATAATACAAATTAAAATAATAAAATTGAACCCGCCTAAACTTTAGGCGGGTTTTTTATTTTAGAATATAATTTATTAGCACTTAACCAAGCTGACTCAGCATTAGCTCCCAAAAACCAATCTCCACAGATACCTAATCCAATTTTTGAACTCCAATAACAATCCAAGTCTGTTTTGTTTTCACTGAATGAATATTTCCAACCATGTAATTTAAATATTTTAAGATTCAAATTATTCAAGCCGAACATATTAGAAAATTTTCTTTTAATTTGATTTGAGTAGTAACTTTTTTTCTTTTTATACTTATTAATAACTTTCATTGAATATTTTAATGAAGTTTGCAACGTCCAGTAATTTTCATTACTTCTAAATCGATTTTTACTATTTTCATAAGATATCCAAGAAATGATATCATCATTTAGTTTTATGCTGCTAAATGGTGCTAAAGTACTACGCTTTTCTTTTAATAATAAAGTTATATTTGGCGACATTTTTACGTTCAACTTTAGTAATTTATTTGGCAGATATTTTTTTGCTAAATTTTTACTTTGCACATAAGGAAATGTAATTATCAAATTTCTAGCGTAATATAAATTATTTTTACTATGTAATTCCCAAAAGTTTTTTTTGCGAATTATTTTAATAATTTCTTGATTATTTATAACATCGATCTTTTTTAATAGGTATTTATTTAGATCATTATTACCTTTAATACCTATAATTTTTTCTGACTCTAATTTGTTTTTTAAAGAAAAATCCAGGTGTTTACCCTCCCATATCTTAAGAATTTTTTTTTTTAACATTTTTTTTAAAAACTTTTTAAAGATCCTACTTTTCGGAGAAAAGTACTGTAAACCATGATCAAACTTAATTAATTTATTGAGTTTTTTAGTTGAAGCCCTACCACCAATGCCTTTTGCTTTATCTATAATTTGTATTGAGTAATTAGCTTTAAGAAGATTTGCTATTGTTGATCCTGCTAAACCAGAACCCAATACACAAAAATCTATCATACGCTAAACAAGAATTCGTATTTTTCGTTAATTGTTAAAACATCTAGATTTACTAAGCCACCAATGATCAGTTGCAGTGCCACAATTATAATTACAAATATACCAACATATCCCAACCACTTGTGATCTTTAATGTAATTTGCAAAATAAGTAGCTAGTGTCGCAACCAAAAATACAGATAATAAAAGGCCTGTTACCATTAAATAATAATAATCTTTAGCTGCACCAACTACTCCTAAAACATTATCAAAACTTAAGGTAATATCTGCTATTAAAATTCTATAAACTCCGGTTTTAAAGGAAACGGGCTCTTTTGATTTGATTTCAGGCGATCTAATTTTATTTTTACCAAATAAATCTTGTCTAATGTTGTAAACTATCCACAGCAACAATAGACCACCTACAATTTTGATCCATGCATATTCAAGCATGTAATCAGTTCCAAAAGCAAAAAATATTCTAAATATAAAAGCCCCAGCAACTCCCCAAGCTATTATTTTCTTTTTATTTTGTGGCGCAAAATTTGCAGCTATTAAGCCTATAATGATCGCGTTATCTGCGGCCATTACAATGTCAATTAGTATGATTTGTATAGTAATTACAAATGGTTCTAACATTTTATTGATTTCTTATATAATTTAATTGTTTCATAATAAAGAATAATTTATCCATTCATATGGCCGCTATGAGGTTAACTGTTAATATAACAAAATGGCAGATATTTAGACTTTCAATACCCATTTTCTTTTCAAATTTAGCTATTCCCCTAGTTGGAATTGTGGATACCGGGCTAATGGGACATTTAGAAAATGAAAAATATTTAATTGCAACAAGTATATCAGCTACATTTTTAACAATGATTTTTTGGAGTTTTGGATTTTTAAGAATGGGAACTGTTGGCCTTGTCTCACAGGCACTTGGTAAATCAGATTATAGAGAGCTAGTTAATATCATATTGAGAAACATTTTGATTGCGATTTTAATTGCTACCTTAATAATAATTTTTAAACCAATATTGATGAATATTTTAACACAAATATTTAATACGTCTGCAGAAACTAAACAATTTATAGATAATTATATTTCTATAAGAATATTTTCTGCTCCTGCTGAATTAGTGATTTATGTCCTCGTTGGTTTTTACTTAGGAATACAAAGAACGTCTATTTCAAGTTTATTAATAATAGTTTTAAGTTTATTAAATATTATTTTTAGTATTTATTTTGTAAGAGAACTTAGCCTTGATGTTAGAGGTGTCGCTTTAGGTACATTAATAGCTGGATATTTGACCGTCATCTCCTTTTTAATTTACACTTATTATTTTATAATTGTAAAGTTCAAAGTAATACCAAGGTTTAAAATTAAAGCTCTATTAAATTATAAAAAAATATTTAAACTTTTATACATCAATTTCAATATATTCATAAGAACAATTCTTTTAACTTTTTCATTTTTTTGGATTACTTATTTAAGCTCAACTTTAGGAGAAGAATTCGTTGCCGTAAATTCGATTTTAATTCATCTAGTAATCATCTCATCTTTTTTTCTTGATGCATATGCTTTTTCTACAGAAGGTATAATCGGTTTTTCAATAGGGAAAAAATCAGAAAAAATGTTTTTATCTTGTGTGAAAAATTCAATTATACTAAGTTTCATTACCGGTTTAGTGATAAGTTTTATATTTCTTTTATCGGTAAAAGAAATCATAGATTTAATAACTGATATAGAATTCCTTAGATATTTATCATATAAGTATGCTTTTTGGGTAATTGTAATACCTCCTATTGCTTCCTTTTGTTATCAGCTAGATGGAATATTTATAGGCGCTACTCAAACTGCAGAAATGAGAAATAGTATGATCTTGTCTGTAGTTGTTTATATAACTTTATCTATATTTTTAGTTAACGAAATTCACAATTATGGAATTTGGTTTGCTTTAATAATATTTATGATTTTGAGAGCATCAACCTTGCACTTTTATTTTCCAAAAATTTTAAAAAAATTAAGATGAATTCAATTTATAAAATTCCAGGATATATACTTTGTTTGCTAGGAGGCTTTTTTTTAAGTTGGGGAGGTTTAATAATACGGTTGTTTGAAACAAATGATATTTGGCAAATACTTTTAATAAGGTCTCTATTTTTTATAATTGCTTTAACAGCTTTTTTATTTCTAACCTACAAAAAAAATACAATTAAAGTAGTAAAAAATTCAGGAATTCCTGCTATCATTGCAGGCTTATTTTTATCACTCAGTTTTGTAGCTTATGTTGTTGCGATGTCTAAAACAACAGTTGCTAATGTTGTTTTTATAATCAGTACACAAACAATTTTTTTAGCATTATTCGGCTTTTTATTTCTAAAAGAAAAAATTACTTTGAAAGGATTAATAGCTATAACCTTGGCTTTTGCAGGCATGTTAGTAATGGTTGGAGACTCTATCTATCAAGGAACTTTATTCGGAAATATAGTTGCTTTTGCTATTCCAATTAATTTTACAATACTTGTAATGATAATAAGAAAGTTTCCTGATCTCGATATGGTACCTGCTATTTTTTATTCTGGTATTTTTAGTGGAATATATGGTTTAGTTTTAGCAAGCAACCTAACTTTTTCATCACATGATATTCTAATGGGTTTTTTATTAGGTGTTCCACAACTTGCCTTTGGATTTATTTGCGTAACAATAGGAACAAAAACTACTAAGGCTGTAACTGTTGGTCTGTTAATGTTATTAGAAACAATTTTCGCGCCTATTTGGGTTTGGATTTTCTTAAATGAAGTTCCACCAATAAGTGTATTTATGGGTGGCGCGATAATAATATCTGCTGTTATTTTAAAAAGTTTCGATAAATCGCTAAAAATAAGCGACTAAAATAATTGACTTTTTCGTCTTAATGAACGAAAGTTCACTAGTAACGGGAGAGTCTATTTAATATAGCGCCGAAGGAGCAACCACCCCGGAAACTCTCAGGCAAAAGGACCGTTGCCGTAATAACTCTGGAAAGCAGGCTTTGCCTCACCGAAGGAGTAAATCTCTCAGGTTTCAAAACAGATGGGGTACAAAAGAGTTATTATGGGTGTACAAAAAACAGCTTTATACGATTTGCACAAAAGTTTAGGAGCTAAATTTGTTCCATTTGCAGGTTATGAAATGCCTATCCAATATAGGGATGGTATTGTTAAAGAACATATTTCGACAAGGACACACGCAGGTTTTTTTGATGTATCACACATGGGGCAATTTTTTTTAGAGGGAGATGAAACCTTAGAAGAAGCCTTAGAAAAAATTATTCCTTCAGATTTAAAGTCATTAAAACTCAATCACTCGAAATATTCTTTTTTACTAAATGATAACGGTGGAATTATTGATGATTTAATCGTCACAAAAACAAATAAAGGTTTCTGTATAATTTTAAATGCTGCTTGTAAGGAAAATGATATCAAACATATATCAAAATTTTTAGGTAAAAATCATAATTATTTTTTGAACAATGATTTATCCTTAATCGCATTACAAGGACCTAAGTCAGTAGAAATTTTAGAGAAACTCATACCAGGTGTTTCCGAATTAAAATTTATGACAGGAAATAATTTTAGTTATGATAGTGAAAGTCTTTACATAACAAGATCTGGATATACTGGTGAGGACGGTTTTGAAATTTCAATTTCTAATAAAAAAGTAAAAAACTTAATTGATTTTTTAATAAAAAATGGAGTTAAGCCCATAGGTTTAGGCGCTAGAGATACATTAAGATTAGAAGCCGGACTTTGTTTATACGGTCATGATTTAAACGAAAAAATTAATCCTGTAGAAGCCAATCTTAAATGGGCTATTGCAAAAAAAAGGAAAGAGACTGGTGGCTTTAATGGATGGAGTAAAATAAAAAATTTGTTAACAAAGGGAAGTGAAAAAATAAGAGTTGGCATTAAACCTGAAGGAAAAGTTATAGCTCGAGAAAATACAAAAATTTACTCTTCTAATGGTGAAGAAATAGGTTTAGTAACAAGTGGAACTTTTGGCCCAAGTGTAAACAGGCCAGTAGCAATGGGCTATATTAAATCAGAGTTTTCAGAAATTGGAACTCCAATACAGCTTGAAGTCAGAGGGAAAAAATATGTAGGTAAAGTTTCAGAGCTGCCATTTTATAAAAAAAGTTATGTTAAATAGTAAGAGAGGTAAAAATGAGTGAAAAAAAATTTTCAAAAAAACATGAATGGGTTTCTTTAGAGGGTGATATAGCAACAGTTGGTATAACTAAACATGCAACTGAAATGCTTGGAGATATAGTTTTTGTTGAAGTGCCTGACGCGGGAAAACCTATAGAGAAAGAGGGGCAGGCCGCTGTTGTAGAGTCGACTAAGGCAGCTAGTGATGTTTATTCACCAATTTCAGGAGAAGTTACAGAAGGAAATAAAGCTATAGTTGATGACCCAGGAAGTGTTAACGGAGATCCAGAGGGAGTGAGTTGGTTTTTTAAATTAAAGATTAAAGATAAAGGTGAGCTCGACTCACTAATGTCGAAAGATGAATACGATAAATTTTGTAAGGAGAATCCAAATTAAATGATTGATGATAATTCAAAAGAATTCATAAAAAGGCACATCGGACCTTCAACTGATGAGCAGTCAAAAATGCTTCAACACATAGGATATAGTTCGCTTGAAGATTTAATGAAAAATACTGTTCCAGAAAAAATTTTATTAAAAGATGATCTTAATATAGATGAGCCATTGTCTGAAAATGATGCTTTAAAAAAATTAAAATCTATATCTAAAAAAAATAAAATTTTTAAAAACTTTATTGGCATGGGATACTATAATTCTATTACTCCAAATGTAATCTTGAGAAATATCTTAGAAAACCCTGGCTGGTATACTTCTTATACACCTTACCAACCTGAAGTAGCTCAAGGTCGCCTTGAAATGCTTTTAAATTTTCAACAAACAATAATTGATCTTACAGGAATGGATATTGCTAACGCTTCTTTACTTGATGAAGCAACTGCTACAGCAGAAGCAGTCGGCTTATCTCAGAGATTAGATAAAACAAACGCAAAAACAATATTTATTTCAAGTAATTGCAACCCACAGACAATTGATCTTATTAAAACGCGTACAAAGCCTTTTGGATTAGAACTTATTATTGGTGATGAAAAAAAAGAGTTATCAAAAATTAATCAAGATATAATTTGTGGGGTTTTAGCTTATCCTGGAACACTGGGTGAGATAATAGATCCAAGTGAAAGCATAAGTCAAATTCATAAAAAAAATGGAAAAGCAATTTTAATATGCGATTTATTATCTTTAGCTAGATTAAAAACTCCAGCAGAACTTGGCGCTGATATAGCAGTAGGTAGTGCCCAAAGGTTTGGTATACCTATGGGCTATGGCGGGCCACATGCAGCATTTTTTGCAACTAAAGAAGAATTTAAAAGATCAATGCCAGGTAGAATTATAGGTGTATCGAAAGACAGACATGGAAAAAAAGCATACAGACTTTCTTTGCAAACAAGGGAACAACATATCAGACGAGATAAAGCAACTAGTAACATATGCACGGCTCAAGCATTGTTAGCAATAATATCTGCAGCCTTTGCTATATATCATGGGCCCGATGGGATACTTAAAATAGCTAATAGAACTTCTAAATTAGCAAAATTATTTGCTGATGAAATTAAAAAAGGTGGTTTCCAAATTTTATCAGACCATTTCTTTGACACAGTAACAATCAAAACAAACGATAAGACTAACTCTGTTTATCAAAAGGCCTTAAATGAAAATATAAATTTAAGAAAGGTTGATGATAAATACATATCTGTAGCATTTGATGAAGCAAAAAAACTTAATGATGTAAACATATTGTTAAAAATATTCGGGGTTTCTAAAATAATAAATCAGGACGTTGAAGTTGAGCTTAATAATCTTCCTAAAAATCTTTTAAGAACGTCAAAGTATCTAACTCATCCTGTTTTTAATAAATATCATTCAGAAACTGAGATGCTAAGGTATTTAAAAAAACTTGAAGACTGTGATATAGCACTTAATCGATCTATGATTGCCCTAGGTTCTTGCACTATGAAACTTAATGCAACAGCAGAGTTAATGCCTATTACTTGGAAGGAATTTTCTTTGCCCCACCCATTTGTGCCAACAGATCAAATGCAAGGGTATAAAATTTTATTTAATGACCTAATAAATGATTTAAAAGAAATCACTGGATATGACGCAGTTTCTTTACAACCAAATTCTGGTGCTCAGGGTGAATACGCTGGGTTAATGACAATAAGAAAATTTCACGAAAGTAACGGACAAGGTACCCGAGATGTTTGTTTAATTCCAAACTCAGCGCACGGAACAAATCCAGCAAGTGCTCAAATGAGTGGGATGAAAGTAGTTGTTGTAAACTGTGATGAAGACGGTAACGTGGATCTGGACGATTTGAAAAACAAAGCAGAGAAATATTCAAAAAATTTAGCTGCTTTAATGGTTACTTACCCTTCTACTCATGGAGTATTTGAAGAAAAAATTATTGAAATTTGCGATGTAATTCACAAACATGGCGGCCAGGTATATATGGATGGAGCAAATTTAAATGCTCTAGTTGGTATTGCAAAACCAGGTAAATTTGGCCCAGATGTCTGTCATATTAATTTGCACAAAACATTTTGCATACCACATGGCGGTGGAGGACCAGGAATGGGACCCATTGCGTGCGCAAAACATTTAGCTGATTTTCTTCCAACTCATGAAATAATAAAAGATGCAGGACCAAAAAACGGAATGGGGGCTGTTTCGGCTGCACCGTGGGGAAGTTCAAGCATTTTACCTATATCTTGGATGTATATAAAGATGATGGGGGCTGAGGGTTTAAAAAAAGCTTCACAAATTTCAATTTTAAACGCAAATTATATTTCAAAGAAATTATCGAAAGACTACAAAGTTTTATATACTGGTAAAAATGGAAATGTAGCCCATGAGTGCATAATAGATATTAGACCAATTAAAGCTAGTTCAGGAATTTCAGAAGAGGATTTAGCTAAAAGATTAATCGATTTTGGTTATCATGCCCCAACTATGTCATGGCCGGTTGCAGGAACAATAATGATAGAGCCTACAGAAAGTGAAAATTTAGAGGAAATAGATAAGTTTTGTAATGCATTGATTAAAATAAAAAAAGAAATAGATTTAGTGGAGTCATCAAAATTTGATAAAATTGACAATCCATTAAAAAATGCTCCTCACACTTACATTGAATTAGCCTCAAATGACTGGAGCCATAAATATACCCGAGAAGAGGCGGCTTTTCCAACCGAGTTTGTAAAAAATAATAAATATTGGCCTCCGGTTGCAAGAGTTGACAATGTTTATGGAGATAGAAATCTTGTATGTTCTTGCCCATCTATGGATGAATATAAAGATGAAGCTGCTTAATAAATGAAAATAGCAGTAATTGGCTCTGGGATATCCGGACTATCCTCTGCATATTTTTTGTCAAAAAAATTTAAAGTTGATTTATATGAGAAAGCCGATCACTTTGGCGGACACTCTTTTACCTATGATATCAAAGAGGGTGATAAAATTGTACCAGTTGATCTAGGTTTTATTGTCTTTAATGAAGTAACTTACCCAAATCTAGTTAAATTTTTTAAAGATCTAAATGTTCCATATGAAAAAAGCGATATGTCTTTCTCTGTTTCAATAAAAAATACTAACATAGAATATAGCGGAAGTGGTCTTAGCGGAATTTTTGCAAATAGAATTAATTTATTAAATTTTAAATTTTTAATAATGATTAAAGAGATAATATCGTTTTACAAAACTGCACCAAAAATACTTAAGAATAAAATAACAGAGCAAACTTTAGGAGATTTTTTAAATAAAAAAAAACTTTCAGAATATTTTATAGAGTATCACATAATTCCTATGGTTGCAGCTATATGGTCAATGCCTTTTGATAAAGCAAAAAAAATGCCAATAAAATTTTTTTTAAATTTTTTTATAAACCACGGTTTATTTAAATTAAAAAATAGACCACAGTGGTATACGGTTTCTAATAGAAGCAGAACTTATGTTAAAAAAGTTACTGATAAAATTAGTGGTGAAATATTTAAAAATTATAAAGTGAGCAAAATAGTTAGAAGTGATGATAACATTAGAATTATAATTGGAAATGAGTATATAGATTATGATCAAGTAGTTTTAGCTTCACATGCTGATGAAAGTTTGAATATGCTAGAAAAACCGACTACACAAGAAAAAAATATTTTAGGAAAATTTAATTATGTTGAAAATGAAGCTATTTTACATACTGATGAAAGTCTAATGCCTCAAAAAAAAAGAGCTTGGTCTAGCTGGAACTCTATTTCAGATGGAAAAAGAACATGTATAACTTATTGGTTAAACAAACTTCAAAATTTGAAAACACCTAGAAACTATTTTTTAACTTTAAATCCTATTCACAATGTTCAAGATAACCTAATAATTAAAAAAATAAATTTTACTCATCCATACTTAAACACTGAGAATACGCTACTTCAAAAAGATTTACATAAGATTCAAGGTAAAAAAAGGACCTGGTTTTGTGGTAGTTATTTCGGTTACGGTTTTCATGAAGATGGATTAAAATCATCAATTGAATTAATAAATAATTTTAAAATTTAATGAACTCTTGCATATATAATGGCGAAGTAACTCACACAAGATTTAAGCCTGTTAGGCATTTTTTAAAATATAAAACTTTTTCACTTTTAATCGATTTAGATGAGATTAATCTTTTGGACAAATCCATAGGTATTTTTTCACATAATAAATTTAATATTTTTAGTTTTTATGACAAAGATCATGGAGATCGAGATGGAGGTAATTTAAAGGATTGGGTAATTTCAAATCTAAAAAAATTCCAGATAAAAGAAAATATAACAAACATTAAAGTGCTTTGTTATCCTAGAATACTTGGATACGTTTTTAATCCTTTGAGCATTTTTTATTGCTATGAAAAAGATAAATTAGTAGCAATTTTTTATGAGGTAAAAAATACTTTCAATGAACAGCATACGTATATTTTTAAAATTAAAAACAATGAGGAAATAATTCAAAAATGTAGAAAGAAGTTTTATGTATCTCCGTTTATGGATATGGAAACTTTTTACAACTTTAAATTATTAAATCCAAACAATAAGCTATCGGTTTTTATAAAACAAACAGATGACAATGGAACAATTTTAACCGCAACTCAAACGGGAGATAAGAAAGAATTTAGTTTTAAACAGCTTGCAATTAATTTTATAAAATATCCATTAATGACAATAAAAATTATTAGTTCGATACATTATGAAGCATTACTATTATGGAAAAAAGGAGCAATATATCGGAAAAGAGAAGTTAAATTAAAAAATAATTTGAGTTTTGAGGAAAACTAATGAGCTTAACTAAAATTTCTGAAAAATTTGTTTTAAATAAATTAAAAAATATTTCACAAGGAAATTTAAAATTAATCAATTATGATGGAAAAGTTTTTCATTTTGGGGATCTAGAAAGTAAACTATCGACAGATATCAAAATTAATAACCCAAGTTTTTACTTAAATGTTATACTAGGTGGAAGCTCGGCTTTAGGCGAAGCACATATAAAAAGAGATTTTTTTACATCAAATTTAACTAACTTAATCGAACTTACTGCAAGAAATATTAATACTATTTATTCTTTTTCAGGAAGTTTAAAATTACAAAAAATAAAGAATTTTTTAAAAAAAATATTTGCGTCCAATACCAAATCTAAAAGTATAAAATATATTTCAAAGCATTATGATTTAGGTAACGAATTTTTTTCATTATGGTTAGATAAAACTCTTACTTATTCAAGTGCGGTTTATAAAGATGAAAAAGATGATCTAGAAAAAGCTCAAAAAAATAAATTTCAAGAACTCATTAATTTACTAAATATCAAAGAAGGAAATAAGATTTTAGAAATTGGATGTGGCTGGGGCGGCTTTGCAGAATTTTTAGCGAAAAAATATGATGTAAGTATTGATTGTATAACGATTTCAAAAAATCAGTATGATTTTACAAAAAAGAGAATATTTAAGTCCGGCCTAAATAATAAAGTTAACGTTAAATTTTTAGATTATAGAGACTTAAAAGATAAATATGATCATGTTGTCTCAATAGAAATGATAGAGGCTGTAGGTGAAAACTATATGGATAAATATTTTGAAACTATCAAAAAAGTTTTAAATAAAAATGGAACTGCTGCTATTCAAGGCATAGTGATAAATAATGAATTGTTTGATAGATATAGATCAAATGAGGATTTTATTCAGAAATATATCTTTCCAGGGGGATTTTTACCATCAATTAATTTTATGGAAAATTTAATGAAAAAAAACGATCTTAAGCTCGAAAAAATAAAAACTTATTCCGACGATTATGCAAAAACACTGGCTACTTGGAGAGAAAATTTTTTAAGTGCGTGGGACAAAATAAGCCCACTTGGTTTTGACGATTATTTTAAACGTATGTGGGAATTTTATCTAGCTTATTGTGAGGGTGGTTTTAAGTCTAGAAACATTAACTTGATTCAATTCTCTATGTCGAATAGATATTCGTCATGAAAAAAATTATAGGACTTTTTTTAATAATACTAATAACAGGATGTGCAAATAAAATGAAACCAACTGATTTTAAAGATCAAAAACCTAGATTGGTTATAGAAAATTATTTATCAGGCAATGTTAAAGCCTGGGGAGTATTACAAAACAGATCTGGAAAGGTTACAAGGCAATTTAAAGCAGATTTAAATGGAAAGTGGGACGGTTCGAAATTAATTTTAGATGAGGTGTTTAATTGGAACGATGGAGAAAAACAAACCCGTCAATGGACAATTAATAAAATAGATGAGCATAATTATGAGGGAACCGCTTCAGATGTAGTTGGGACTGCAAAAGGCTTTTCATATGGTCCTGCATTTAAATTTGAATATGTTTTACTTGTACCGGTAAAAGGGAAAAACATTAAAATTACTTTTGATGATTGGATATTTATGCAAGATGAGCGTGTTGCAATTAACAGAGCTACAATGACTAAGTTCGGAATTAAAGTTGCAGAATTGACTGTAATGTTTGTAAAAGATTAGCGTTTTACTAATTTATCTACTAAAAATAAATATAGCCTATATGGCAAAATCCTTAAAAATTTTAAGGTCAATGTTAATCCTTTTGGAAAATGAATTTCAAAAGCACTACTTTTTACTAAGCCATTAAAAATTTTTTCTGCTGCATACTCAGGAGTTTTTAAAAATGGCATAGGAAATTCATTTTTATCAGTTAATGGAGTTTTTATAAACCCAGGTGATACAACTGAAACTCTCACTCCAAATTTTTTAAAATCAAAATAAATGCTCTCACTAAAATTAGTTAATGCAGCTTTAGATGGTCCATAACCACTTGAGTTTGGTAACCCTCTATAACTCGCAATAGATGAAACTATTGATATATGTCCAGATTTCTTATCTTTAAAATATCTCTCAACAGACTTTACACAATCGATTACACCTAAAAAATTTACATTTATTACATTTTTTATTTTGTCAGGATCAATGTTTTGCTCGTCTTTTGGCTCATATGTACCGCTAGAAAATAAAGATATATCTAAGTCGCCAAAATTTACTAAAATATTTTTAAAAACTTCATTAATTCGACTTCGATTTGTAACATCGAGAGGAAAAGATTTTATATTAGGATGTTTAGCTAATTCATCAAGAAGTTCTTTTCTTCTAGCTGATACTGCAACTTTCCATCCCTCATTAGCAAATTTTTCAGCTACTGCTTTTCCAATGCCGCTACTAGCACCAGTTATCCAAATTTTTTTTTGTTTTTCTGACATATAAAGTTTATATTTTAATTATGTATAATAAATATTTATCATTATTTATCATATTAACCATTACTTTTTTAGCCTCAGCAATTGGTGGTTTTACTACTTCAGCTTTTAAAGAACCTTGGTACTCACAATTAACACTAGCACCATTTAATCCTCCGGCATGGGTTTTCGGACCTGTTTGGACAACGTTATATATTTTTATGTCAGTGGCTATATGGAAAATTTGGTTCAACACAAAAAATAAATATATTCTCAAGATTTACCTTATTCATCTTTTTTTTAATAGTACATGGAGCGTTGCCTTTTTTGGATTTCATCAAATAGGTTTAGCATTGATAAATTTAATTATTATATTAGCCTTCATCGCATTTCTATTGAAAGAATACTTTAAAATAGACAAGATCAGTTATTATTTAATGATCCCTTATTTTTTATGGAGCACATACGCATTAATTTTAAATAGCTATATTTTTATTTATAATTAGAAAAATTTTGTTGGATAATTTCTTTTTAATAAATATTTGTTTATTAAAATTGATAAGATAATTATAATTATTGTTCCAGCTGCGACAGGCAAGAAGATAAATTCAAATGATACGTCCGATAAAAGAGCTATCAAAGGATTTGCTGCTGCTGGAGGATGCTCCACTTTAAAATACATCATGAGGGCTAAAGCAAATCCAACTGCTAATCCTAAAGTAATAAATGACATTCCAAAAATTTCATTAAATAAAATTCCTACTGTTATAGACACTAGATGACCAAAAAAAACATTTTTGGGTTGGGCCATATCGGCTTGATAAAATACTAAAACACTAAAAGTTGTAGCGCCAAATGAAAATACTAACCAATATCCATAAGGAGTTTCAAAACTCAAAAAAGCCAACAACCCTATGATAAGTGCTGCTGATAAGCCTAAAATTATTGGGATTATCTTTTCATTTATTTTCATATTTAAAAACTTTTTAATTAAGTTATATACTTATATGGACCAGAATAAAGCTATTAAATTTTTATACAATTTATCCTTTAAACTAAATAAATTTTATAAATCAAATTCCAAAAAAAAATTGATTATAAAAAATAAATCAAAAAGAAAAAAAATATTCAATCCAGTAACTAATTTCGATAAAAGTTTTGAAAAGATGATAAGAGCTTATATTGTAAAAACATTTCCCGATGACGGGATTATTGGAGAAGAGTTTAAAGAGAAAAAAACCAAAAATAAAAACTACTGGATAATTGACCCAATAGATGGAACGAAGGCGTTTGTTTCAGGCCTTCCTACTTGGTCTAATTTAGTTGGCATGATTTACAAAAAGAAATCAATAATAGGAATGGCTAATTTTCCAGAATTAAAAAAAACCTATATTAGCTATAATAACACTTCATATATTTTAGATAAAAATAAAAAAAAAAAATTGGAAACAAATTCGGTAATTAATATCAAAAAAACAAAAATTCTATGTAATTTTCATAATCAAAATAAAAACTTAAAATTCTTAAAAAGGTTAGATAAATTGAATAAGAATATAAGCAGGATTACTCTTGATGCATTCAGCTATTGTTTACTTGCAGAAGGTAAATTAGATGCAGTAATAGAATCTAATCTAAAAATATATGATGTTGCCGCAATTATTCCAATTGTGGAAAATGCTGGTGGTTTTATTACCACATGGAATAATAAAAATGCTGAAAATGCAGGAAATATCTTGGCAACTTCAAATAAAAAATTGCATTATAAATTATTAAATATATTAAAGAGTTAACTTTTGAATGTTTAACAATTTATTTAATAGAATATTTAGAGCCATCAAAATTGATGTTGAGCTCTATGAAGAGGTGGAGCGAGATAAGTCAGCAACGATCCAAGCTGGCCTAGTCGTTGTACTTTCAAGTATGGCTGCAGGTGTGGGTGCTTTACAACTAGGGGCATCTAATTTTTTATTAGCTCCAATTTTTTCTCTAATAAGTTGGTACGTGTGGGCGTATATTATTTATTTTGTTGGCGTAAAATTATTTCCTGAAAAAAATACTAAGAGTAATCATGGCGAGTTATTAAGAACTATAGGATTTTCTAGTGCTCCAGGTTTATTAAGGGTATTTGGTGTAACACCAGATCTAATGGCAGTTACTTTTATTGGATCAGCTTTTTGGATGTTAGCTTGTATGGTAGTTGGAGTGAGAGCTGCTTTAGACTATAAATCTTTGTGGAGAGCTTTAGGCGTTGTAATTGTAGCCTGGTTATTTCAAGCGATTTTATTATTTGCAATTTTAATTTTATTTAGAAATTTTTAGATCGGAAAAATTAATTTTGATAGTTTGCAGCTATTACAAAACTTAAAACCATGCATAATTAAATTTTGTTTGACACTTTCGTCTTCTTTTTTACATTCCTCACAGATAACATTATTTAAATCACTATTTTCATCTATGACAATATGATCATCGTTTTTCATAATAATTAATATATCATCTTTTAAATGAAAAAAGTTATTCTAATTTTATTTATTTATTTTATAAACCTAAGCGTATTTGCAACAGAAACTAAAAAAGCATATTTTGCAGGAGGTTGCTTTTGGTGTATGGAAGAGTCTTATGATCAAGTAGATGGAGTTTTATCATCAATTTCTGGATACTCGGGAGGACATCTTAAGAATCCAAAATATGAGGATGTTATTTACAAAGATACTGGTCATGTAGAAGTAATAGAGGTTACATATAACCCTTCAGTGGTGAGCTATAAAGATTTATTAAATGTTTACTGGAAAAATATTGACCCCTTCGATGCCTCAGGTCAATTTTGTGATAAAGGCAAAAGTTATAGATCTGTGATTTTTTTTGAAAATAATAATCAAAAAGAACTTATTGATAAATCATTTAAAGAAATAGAGAAAAAATTTGATAAAAAAATCGTTACTTTAGTTTGGAAATTTGACATTTTTTACCCCGCTGAAAATTATCACCAAGATTATTATGAAAAAAATTTTATTCGTTATCTAATGTACAAAAACGCTTGTAAAAGAGAAGAAACATTAAAAAAGATATGGAATTGAAAAAAATATTTATAATTTTAGTATTTGTACTTACATTTAATACTCTAAATGCAGAAATGATTAAACCTTCAAAAGATTTATCTGCTTTCGACGTAGTTAAAATTCAACTAGAAGCATTAAAAAAAAATAACAAGTTAAATGATGGAATAAAACAAACTTGGCTTTTTGCTCACCCAGATAATAAAAAATTTACTGGCCCATACAAAAGATTTGAGGTTATGTTGCTTGGCCAGCAGTATAAAATTCTTTTAAACCATTCGTCACATAAAATAAATTTAATTAGTAATAGCCCTAATACTTTTATTTACGGTGTTGAAATATTAGACGATGATAAGAAATTATTTTTTTATGAGTGGCATGTACAAAAAGGTAGCGATAAAGATTGTAGCAATTGTTGGTTTACTTCTGCCGTTTCACAACCATTTGATCAAGGGAACACCATTTGAAACGTCCTCCTTTCATTTATAGATATATTATAGTTGGAATGATTCTGGTAGGACCGCCAATTTTAAGTGCTCACTATGGTTCTATATATTTAGGTAAAGAAAATGGAGTGCTTCTAGGATTTTCTGTTGGAATAGTTTGCGTAACATTTGCTTGTTGGAAATTGTACATAGATGACTGGAGGGATGACGAAGATTAATGCAATTTGCAACCTCTAGATCAGAAGCTTTGGATAAGCTTAGCAAATATATTGAAAACGATATTTCAAATTATAATTCAAAAAGAAATTTTGATTTTGGTGTAAATAACAGGAGTAATGTTTCTTGTTTATCTCCATATATAACTCATAGATTAATTAACGAATATGAAACTGCAAAACTTGTACTGAAGAAATATCCTTTCCAAAAAGTAGATAAATTTATTCAAGAAATATTTTGGAGAGTATACTGGAAAGGATGGCTCGAACTAAGACCAAAAGTTTGGACTGATTTCGTAGAAGATCTTAAGATGATAAAAGAGGACGAAAAATATCTAAAAGCCGTAAAAGGAGAAACTGAAATTGAATGTTTTAATGATTGGGTAAATGAATTAAAAAATTTTAATTATCTTCATAATCACACGCGTATGTTGTTTGCTAGCATTTGGATATTTACATTAGGATTACCTTGGCAAAAGGGCGCAGAGTTTTTCATGAAACACTTATTTGATGGTGATGCAGCTTCCAATACTTTAAGTTGGCGATGGGTTGCTGGTATACAAACAAAAGGAAAAAATTATTTAGCTCAATCATGGAATATAAGCAAATTTACAGATAATAAATATAAAAATGTTAAGCTGAATGAGACTGCCTTACCAATTATAGATAAAAGAGAATATAAAATTTCACCTATTCAAATTAATAAAAGTGAAGAGATAAACGAACAATTAATTGTATTCGAAAATGAGATGCACATTGATTTTTTTGATCTAAAAAAATACAAAAAAATTTACTTTATTTTATTGGATAACAAAAATAGATCTTTAAAACTGTCTTCAAAAGTAATGGACTTTAAAAAAGCTGTTATTAAATCACAATTTAATGAATTTCAATTTAAGGCTGAATTATTAGATGAAAGTGGTTTAATAAATTTAATTAAAAACTCTAAAAAATTTGATGTTGTATACCCTGCTATTGGAGAAAACTTCTCATTTTTGAAAAGATTGATAAAGAATAACGACGTAGCTATAAATTTTATTACCCGAAAAGAAGATGAATTTTGTTGGAAATTCTCTAATAAAGGTTATTTTAATTTTAAATCAAATATACCAATAATATTATCTACTTTTAAATTGAACTAGATTTAGAGCATTTCTTAGAACAATATTTTACTTTTTCCCAATTAAGTCTCCATTTTTTACGCCAATTAAAAGATTTATTACATACGGGACAAACCTTCTTTGGAAGCTGGCTCTTTTTCATTTTTTTAAAAGGTGTTTATTTTTAAGAAATAAAAAATAAGCAGCAATTTCATAAAAAATATTTAGAAAAAAAAATATGGGTTTAATTTTAAAAATTTTATATAAAAAATTATATTTTGGAATATTCTTCCATATAATTAAAAATGACTCAGCACCATCGATAACTTTACCGTCTTGTATAACATGCATTCTTCTTAAGAGTTCTCTATAAGATTTTGAGGTAATATTTTGTGCTTCCTTATTGTCTGTAACATCAATCCAGCTGATATTATCATTGCTATGTTTTTTATAATGATTAATTTCTGTTCTGCATATATTACAAGAATTATTAAAAAAAACTTTAACCATTTGTATTTTCTTTTATGAAATTATTTGCCGCTTTAAATATTCTTGTTTTTCTATCTTTATTCATTTTTTCTGAAATTCTTACCATCATCGCAAGGCGAGGGTTTTTTAAAAAAAATGTTTTGTGCCTATCAATAAATTTCCAATACAATCCATCCATCACATCACACCAAGGACCTTTTTTAAAATGCATCATCTTTAAAAAATAACTTGATCCACAAATATATGGTTTTGTAGCAAATATACCTCCGTCACTAAATAAACCCATACCATAAACGTTTGGGGACATTACCCAATCAGAAGAGTCTACAAACATTTCCATAAACCATTTATAAACTTGTTTAGGATGAATTTCACAAAGATTCATGATATTAGCCAATATCATTAATCTCTCTATATGATGTGACCATCCAAAGTTTTTTGCATTATTAATTGCGTGATCAAGAGGATCTAATCCAGTGTTTCCATTATACCAAGAACTTTTCATCTTTCTTTTATGATTAAAAAAATTTGTTTTATCCAACCTTTGGTCAAAATTTTGGTAAATTCCTCGCATGAACTCTCTCCAACCAATAATTTGCCTTATGTAACCCTCTAAAGAGTTTATTGGAACTTTATTCTCAATCTTTTTTAATTTCTCTAAAATTTCATCTGGAGTTATTAATCCAAGATTAATTAATGGACTTAAAGCACTATGAAATACAGTATTAGACCTATCAGTGACCGCATCCTCGTAATCACCAAATAATTTTATTCTATCCTTTAAAAATTCATCAAGCCATTTGTTTGCGTCCTTCCTAGTAGTTGGAAACCAAAATTGTTCGAGATCTCCGGGATGATTTTTAAAATTAGAGTTTATAAATTTTTTAAGAATTGTAGTTTCCTTAGTTTCTTTAGCTTTTGAAATTTTAGGAATTTTTATTGATTTTGGTAATTTTTTTCTATTGTCTTCATCAAAACTCCATTTGTTTCCTTTTGGTGTACCATTCTTATTCATTAGCAAATTCATTTTAGTTCTAACTAACTTATAAAAATTAGCCATAAAAGGCCTCCTATTTTTAGTTAGATAGCTTTTAAATTCATCTCTATTTATTAAAAACATAGGTGTTTTAATTTGATTTACTTTTAAAGAATTTTTTTTGATTAGTGACAATATTCTTTTCTCAAAAAATTTATCTTCTATTTCAAAAAAAGATATTTCTTTTATTTTTTTTTCTTTAATTACTTTTTCAAGTTTTTTTTCATAAGAAAGTTTAAAATCTTTACTTCCATCTCTATAAAAAACGTTAAAATTTTTAGATTTCAATTCATCTTTAAAAGATCTCATGGATGATAAAAAAAGCAGTATTTTAAGCTTGTGATGTTTTTCAAAGGTACAAAGGTTATAATCTTCAGCCATAAAAAATAAGTGATCTTTATATGGGCTTAAATACTTTGGATGAAACAGCTGATTTCCTAGAATGATGAATAATTTCATAACTATCAATTTATATTGTTTTTATTACAAAATACACGCGTCATTATTAGGCTGTCCAATTTCTCAGATCATGGTATTTAACCTTATGAAAAAATTAATTATAGGGGCTACCGGTTCTATAGGTTCAGCAGTTTCAAGAAACATCCAAAAAAATGGTGGAAAAACTCATTTAGTGGGCAGGAATGAGAAAGATGTTTCAAATCTAGCAAATGAACTTGGTTCATCCTTCACTGTGGCCGATGTATTAAACGAAAATTTTAGTGACAAAATTTTAAGCGATTTAGAAAACGAAGAAATTGATGGTTTAGCTTTTTGTGTTGGATCAATAGATTTGAAGCCTTTAAAACTTACAAAAAAAAGTGATTATATGCAGTGCTTTAATTTAAACCTCATATCTGCAACAGAAATTATAAGAGCAAGTTATGATAAATTAAAAAAAAATAAAGGATCTATAGTTTTATTTTCAACTGTTGCTGCCAGAAAGGGATTTTTAAATCATAGTATCATAAGTTCTGCTAAAGCAGCTGTCGAAGGTTTAACAGTTGCATTGGCTGCTGAGTTTGCGCCGAATGTAAGAGTAAATTGTATAGCACCAAGTCTCTCTAAATCAAAGATGGCTGGACCAATGTTAAAAAATGAAAAGATGGCTGAAAGTATTGCAAAAATGCATGCATTAAAGAGAATTGGTGAGGGTGATGACTTTTCTTCTTTAGTGAATTTTTTATTAAGTAAAGATAGTTCTTGGATAACAGGACAGATTATAGGAGTTGATGGAGGAAGATCATCTGTCGCATGATAAACTTAAAAAAAATAGTTATTATAAAAATATGAAAAAAATAATAATTTTAGTTTCTGCGTTTATTTTAATAAATAGTATAACTTTTGCTGCCGGTGGAGATAGTGGCAGCAGCTCGACAAAAGCTTCAATGTATGATGAAGCTGTAAAACTAATTAAAAGAGCAGGAAAGCAAGAAAAAAATGATAACACTGATAAAGCTGTAAAACTTTATAAACAAGCTTTTAATAAACTCGAGAAAGCGAATAAAAAAGATAAAAATAATCCAGATATATTAAATTATATGGGCTACACATCTAGAAAGTCTGGAAACTTTGATGAAGCAGAAAAATTTTATCTAAAAGGTTTAAGTCTAGATCCAAAGCATAACGGAATAAACGAATATTTGGGTGAACTTTATGTTCAAACAGATAGAATAGAAAAAGCGAAAGAAAGACTAGCAATTCTTAAAGACTGTAACTGTAAAGAATTTCAAGAACTTGAGTTAATAATAAAAACTCGAGGATCAAAGATTTACTAAGACAAATCAGCAGCAAATTTTTTTAATTTTTCAAAAGGTATTAATTCAAGAGTTTTTATATTCGTTTTTTTCAAAAAAATAGCACAGGCTTTATTCTCCTCTATAGACTTTGCATACCAAGTAGCACAAACACACCAACAATCCCCGTCTTTCAGCCCAGGAAAACCAAACTCAGGATGTGGTGTGATTAAATCATTTCCTACTTTTTTTGACCACTCTAAAAATTCATTACTAACTTTTGCGCACACGGTATGAACTCCACGATCATTTTTGTCGGTATTACAACATCCATCCCTAAACCAACCTGTTAAAGGTTCATTTGAACAAGGTTCAAGTGGTTCACCAAAAACATTTTTTTGAGTTTCTTTTGACATCTTTAAAGTTTTGTCGGATTAGGTTGTCCTTTATAAACTTTTTCCGGATCAAATTTTTTCTCTTTTTCCTCAAATTTCATTTCAACTTTTTCAGAATGATCTATTTTACCTAATGGTATTGATCTATAAAAACATGATTTGTAACCTACATGGCAACTAGCGCCATTTCCAATGTCGACACTTAACCAAACAGAATCTTGATCGTCGTCTATTCTAATTTGAATCACTTTTTGTGTGAAACCACTAGTTTTTCCTTTGTGCCAAATAGACTTTCTTGATCTACTCCAATAATGAGCTTCTTTTGTTTCTATAGTTTTTTTCAAAGCCTCAGAATTCATATATCCATGCATTAAAACTTCTCCAGTTTTACTGTCTGTAGTGATTACTGGAATTAAGCCTTGACTATCAAATTTAGGAGATAAAAATTTTCCTTCTTCTACTTCAAAAACACTATCCCTTTTTTTAAACATGTTGCTAAAATAGTGAAAAAAAGACAAAATAGCAATTTGCATTAACAACGTATGTCCTATAATAATGTTTAAAAATTTATGAAATTAGTCAAAGATTTAGAGAAAACATCGATAAATCAGAGCGAAGTCACTGATAAAGAGGCAGAAGACGCTTTTAAGACTATTCTAAAATGGATAGGGGAAAATCCAGATAGAGAAGGTCTTAAAGAAACACCCAAAAGAGTAGTAAAAGCATTTAAAGAATATTTTAGTGGTTATCATAAAGACGCCAGCAAAGTACTTAATAAAACTTTTGGAGATGTTGATGGTTATGATGACATGGTTCTAGAAAAAAACATCTCTTTTGAAAGTCACTGCGAACACCATATGGCACCAATTATTGGAGTGATCCATATCGCATATATTCCAAACAAAAAAGTTGTTGGTTTAAGTAAATTAGCTAGAACTGTAGAAGTTTATGCTAAGAGATTACAAACTCAAGAAAGATTAAACATGCAAATAGCAAAAACATTGATGAGTGGATTAGAGGCTAAAGGTGTGGCTGTTACAATAGATGCATCTCACCAATGTATGACTATGAGAGGAATAAAAAAAGAAAAAGCGATGACTCTTACAAATTATTTTTTAGGAACATTTAAAGAAGATCTTTCACTTCAAAATAGATATTTAAAACATATCGGAAAATAATGACTGTAAAATTTAAAGCAGTAGTCATAGATAACCAAAACGAAAAATTTACAAGAGACATCAAAGAAATCGACAGCAGTCATTTAAAAGATGGAAATGTTTTAATTAAAATTGATTACTCAAGTTTAAACTATAAAGATGCTTTAATTCTTAAAGACGGTGGAAAAATAGTTAGAAAATTTCCATTTGTACCTGGTATAGATTTTTCTGGAAAAGTTGTTGAAAGTAGCGATGATAAATTTAAAAAAAATGAAAATATAATTTGTACAGGATTTAGAGTTGGAGAAATGTATTATGGAGGATTTTCACAATACGCAAAAGTAGACTCAAATTTCTTAATTAAAAATCCAAAAGACATTGATAGTGAAAAATCTATGATGTTAGGTACTGCAGGTTTTACAGCTCTGCAATGTTCATTTGCGATAAAAGCAAGGGAAGAACTTCTTTTAGGTGAAAAAGTAAACGATGTTCTTGTAACCGGTGCCACTGGTGGAGTAGGAAGCATAGCGGTAATGATTTTATCAAAAATGGGTTACAATGTTCATGCTGTGACAGGAAAAAAAGATAAAAATGATTACCTTAAGGATTTAGGAGCAAAAAATATTATCGATAGAAAAGAATTTGAAGGTGAAAGCAAATTGCTAGAAAAAGGAATATGGGATGGAGTAGTGGATACTGTAGGTGGACCATCTCTTACAAAAATATTAGCTCAAGTTAAGCCAAATGGGATTGTTGCATCTTGTGGGAACGCCGGTGGAATAAAAATAAACACAACTGTTATGCCGTTTATAATCAGAGGAGTAAAACTATGGGGAATCGACTCTTCTGGCGCCTCAATTAGAAGAAGAGAATTTTTATGGAATGAAGCTGTCAAACTAATAGATTTTAATAAATTAAAATCTTTTACAAAATCCCTATCATTTTCTGAACTTTTAGACACTTATCCAAAGCTTTTAGAAGGCAAGTTCTTTGGAAGAGCTATAGTAAATCCTAACAAATAATTTATACTCAAAAATATGGATTGGGATAAATTAAAAATTTTTCACACAGTCGCTGAGGCTAGTAGTTTTACCAAAGCATCAACAATTTTAAATTTAAGCCAGTCTGCAATTAGTAGACAAATTCAATCTTTAGAAAGTGACCTTAAAATAAAGCTTTTTGAAAGACATGCCAGGGGATTAGTGCTCACTGATAATGGGAAGTACCTTTTTAAGACTGCTCATGAAGTAATTTCAAAACTTAAAGATGTTGAAACAAACTTAAGTGAAGAAAAAGATAAACTAAGCGGCAAACTTGTTGTCACAACTGTCGTGAGCTTTGGAACTACTTGGTTGACGCCACGAATAAAAGAGTTCATGGATCTTAATCCTGGTATTGAAATAGAGTTAATATTTGATGATAAAGAGCTTGATTTAGCCACTCGACAAGCTGATGTGGCTATTAGAATGAGAAGACCAAAACAATTAAATTTAATTCAAAAGAAATTTGTAGATTTCAACTATCATATTTATGGATCAAATGAGTATTTAGAAAAAAATGGTTATCCAAAAACTTTAAAAGATTTAGATAAGCATAAATTTATTACTTATGGTAAAGGCGCACCATCACCTGTCTATAACCCAGATTGGGTTTTAAAAATAGGAACTAAAGATGGAAAAAAAAGAAAATCATTATTGAAAGTTAATAGTGTTTATGGGTTATTATTAGCGGTTCAGAGCGGTGTGGGATTAGCAGCTTTGCCTGATTATATAGCACATAATGTAAACGGTATTGCAAAAGTTTTACCAACTGAGCCTGGAAAACCTACAGAAACACATTTTGTTTATCCAGAGTCATTAAAAAATAACGCTAGATTAGTTGCTTTTAGAAATTTTCTTTTTAGTAAGGTAAATGAATGGAAATTTTAAATTTTATAATACCTTTTACTATTTTACTTACAGTTGTAGTTTTTGTGCATGAGTATGGACATTATTATTTTGCTAGAAAATATGGTGTAGGTGTAACTGATTTTTCAATAGGCTTTGGAAAAGAAATATTCGGTATAAAAGATAAAAATGGAACGAGATGGAAATTTTGTTTAATTCCCCTAGGCGGTTATGTAAAATTTTTTGGAGATCGAAATGTTTTTAGTCAAGCTGAACAAAACGAGCTTTTAAAAAGATATAATGAAAGTGATAGAAAAAAACTTTTCGTTACTAAACCTCTTTATCAAAGATCTCTTATTGTCTTTGGAGGTCCGTTAGCTAATTTTATACTAGCCATATTTATTTTTGCTTTTATATACATGTTCTCTGGAAAAGATTTTACCCCAGCAAAAATATCTGAAGTGCAAGAAAATAGCCCGGCATTTTCATCGGGGTTGAAAGTTAACGATGTTATTACATCTATTAATAATAATAAAATACGAAGTGTATTAGAAGTTTCCACGCATATAAACACATCAACAACAAACACTATTGAAGTTGGGGTTTTAAGAAATCAGCAAACACTCACTTTTTTAGTTACTCCTAAAGAGATTTTGGGTGAAGATAACCTAGGAAATAGCATAAAAAGAAAAATTATTGGTATTAAAATATCGCCATTAAATAATGAGTTTAATAAACAAAAACTAGGGCCCGCAACAGCAATTTATTATGCAGTGGATGAAACTTGGTTTGTAACTAAATCAACTTTAAAATTTGTAGGATCAATGCTCAAAGGGAAAGGTGATAGCTCACAATTAGGTGGACCGATTAGAATTGCAAAAATAACTGGCCAAGTTGCCCAGTTTGGATTGATCGCTTTTCTCAGTATTATGGCCTATATTTCAATTAGCTTAGGCCTAATAAACTTATTTCCAATCCCGCTCTTAGACGGTGGACATTTGATGTTTTATGCGTTTGAAAAAATGTTAGGAAAGCCTTTATCTCAAAAAACCCAAGAGGGTTTTTTCCGAATCGGGTTAATTTTGTTGTTTTCTTTGATGTTTTTTACAACATTTAATGACCTTAAAGATTTAGGCTTATTTTAAGCCATTTTTTATCATTAAAAAAGCTAGTAAATTCAACACTTATTTAAACACTATATTTAGTGTTAACATTTTTATAATGCACCAATAATAATGTTGATTTTCCTTAGTTTTTGTTGAGATTAGAATTAACCATAGGGGCATAAATGAATAAAAAACAATTAGTAGCAAAAATATCGTCCACATTGGGCCAAAGTAAAGCTGATGCTGAAAGAACTTTTGACTCAATTACGACTATTATTTTGGATGCGCTTAAGAACGACGATACTGTAAAAATCGCGGGTTTTGGTACTTATAAAGTGGCTAAAAGAAAAGCTAGAGTAGGAAGAAACCCAAGAACAGGAGAGTCTATTCAAATAGCTGCATCTCAAAAAGTTAAGTTTTTACCAGCTAAAAGCTTAAAAGAAATGTTTAATCGTTAAATCTTATTTTTAGCCCTTATTTGAAAAAATCAAATAAGGGCTAAACTACTTGCAAAAACTGCATAGCTCATTTTTAGACAAATCGCTCCTCATTTAATTTTTTAAATTTTATAAGCACATTTTAATCAAACAAGGGAGTGTTATGAAAAAATACTTAGGTTACTTTTTTGCTGGGGCAGCACTATACTTTGGTTTTGCGGGATTAGGTTACGCAGAAACAACTGTATCAGCAGAAGTACAATATATCTTTAATACCCTATTATTTTTAATGTCAGGTTTCTTGGTCATGTGGATGGCCGCAGGTTTCGCGATGTTAGAGTCAGGATTAGTAACATCAAAATCTGTATCAGCAATTTGTGCAAAAAATATAGGTCTTTATTCAATAGCCGGTGTAATGTTCTGGTTAGTTGGATATAATTTAGCTTACGGTATCCCAGAAGGTGGATATATAGGTTCATTTACACCATGGAGTGATAATTCATCATTAGATACAGGATATTCTGATGGTTCTGATTGGTTCTTCCAAATGGTGTTCTGTGCAACTACAATGTCTATCGTTTCAGGTACGTTAGCAGAAAGAATTAAAATTTGGCCATTCTTTCTATTTGCAGCTATTTTAACTGGAATTATTTATCCAATTTCAATGGGTTGGCAGTGGGGTGGCGGATGGTTATCGGTTGCTGGATTTTCAGACTTTGCTGGTTCAACATTAGTACATGCTGCTGGAGGAGCCGCGGCTCTTGCAGGCGCAATCATATTAGGTGCTAGAACTGGTAGATTCTCAGGAAAAGGCGAAGCTAAACCGATGGCACCGTTTGCGGCATCATCAATTCCATTAGCAACCTTAGGAGTATTTATACTTTGGTTAGGTTGGTTTGGTTTCAATGGTGGATCGCAATTAGCCGCTGGTACACTTGAAGATGTGTCTTCAGTCGCAACAATTTATATCAATACGAATTTGGCTGCAGGTGGTGGAGTATTAGCTGCTGCGACAATGTCAAGATTGATTGGTGGTAAAACTGATGTGGTCATGATGTTAAATGGAGCTATCGCAGGACTAGTAGGTATTACTGCTGAACCATTAACACCAAGTCCATTAGCAGCAATTTTCATCGGAGCAATAGCAGGAATACTAATGTATTTCTCAACAAAACTATTATTCAAAATGAAAATTGATGATGTTGTTGGAGCCATACCTGCTCACTTAGTGGCTGGAGTATGGGGTACATTAGCAGTACCATTAACAAATGGAGATGTTTCTTTTGGAGCCCAATTCCTTGGAACAATTTCAGTTGTAGTATTCGTATTCGTAGTCTCTCTAATTGTTTTCCAAGCTATTAAGAGCACAATTGGATTAAGAATTAGTAAAGAAGCTGAAAGACTAGGAACTGACAAAGCAGAAGTTGGTGTAATAGCTTACGGTATAAGAGACTAATAACGTTTCTAAATTATCTCCTCCCTCGTTAGTTGGAGAAAACTAAGGCCCAGCCCCCCGCTGGGCCTTTTTTAATGCAAATTTCACATACGTGTTATGCCATAGTCACTATTTTACAACTTACTTAAAAATGAAATATGCATGACAACGAAGGGGGAATAATGAAAAAAAGTTTAATTTTAATTTTAATATTTTTATCAATTATAACGACATCAAGTTTTGCTGAAACTACGATGTCTGAAGAGGGTCAATATATTTTCAATTCATTAGCATTTTATATTGGCGGTGTTTTGGTTGCTTTTATGGCTGCTGGATTTTGTATGTTAGAAAGTGGACTTGTTACAACAAAAAGTGTTTCTACAATAGCAGCGAAAAATATAGGTAAATTTGCAATATGTTCTATAGTGTTTTTCTTAGTTGGTTACAATTTGGCATATGGAATTCCGGAAGGTGGTTATATTGGTTCATTCTCAATTTGGAGTGATGGAACTGAGATGGGGACTGGTTATTCTGGACACTCAGATTGGTTTTTTCAAACCATGTTTGTTTGTGCAACAGCATCAATAGTCTCAGGTGCAGTAGCAGAACGTATAAAGATTTGGCCTTTCTTCATATTCGCTGCTTTTATGGCAGGTTTAATTTATCCAATTTCAATGGGATGGCAATGGGGAGGTGGTTGGTTAAGCACAGCTGGCTTTTCTGATTTTGCTGGCTCTACACTGGTTCACGCATGTGGCGGTGCAGCGGCTTTAGCTGGAGTAATTGTATTAGGGGCTCGAGAGGGAAGATTTGGTCCAAAAGGACAAAAAAGATCTATGGAACCTTTTGCTGCTTCTAGTATTCCACTAGTAACTTTAGGAACATTCTTATTATGGTTTGGATGGTTTGGATTCAATGGTTTCAGTCAATTAGCTATGGGAACTTTTGATGATGTTAATGCAATTAGTAAAATTGCAGTTAACACTCACTTAGCTGGAGCGGCAGGGACTGTGGCTGGTGCTGCCTTAACTCGTTTGTTAAATGGCAAAACTGATATTGTTATGATGTTAAACGGTGCTCTTGCTGGATTAGTTGCTATAACAGCTGAGCCACTAACACCTGGTCCAATACTTGCTATGTGCATTGGAGCAATGGGTGCAGTTATAATGTATTTCGGAACTAAATTTTTAGAAAGTAAAGCCTTAGACGATGTTGTTGGAGCTATTCCAGTACACATGTTTGCAGGTATTTTTGGAACTCTAGTTGTACCATTAAGCAACAGCGATACAAATTTTGTAACACAGTTTATTGGTGTAATCTCAGTATGTATTTTTAGTTTTGTATTATCGTATGCAGTTTTTAGAATTCTTAAAGAAACAATTGGCTTAAGAATAAGTAAATCTGCTGAAAGACTAGGTACTGACAAAGCAGAAGTCGGCGTGTCCGCTTATTCAATAAGAGATTAATTACGACATCCCTCGATAGAGTAATTAATAGAGGGTCCGAGAAATCGGGCCCTTTTATATTTTACTCTCTTCCCATAATTTTTTAAAATTTATATTAGGTGATAAACCAAAAACTGAATTAACATTTGTACAGTGAAGAGCTAACGATGGAATTGGTGAAAAACATTTTTCTTTATTATATATACTATGCAGAATAGTCTCATATGGACTATGCTCGATTTCGCCCATTTTTATTAAATCTTTATAATATTTGTTGATCATATCTTTGCTAGTCAGAAAAGTAAGCAAGGATTCATTTACAGATCTCCAATGATATTGTTGTCCAATTAAAATGTCAGATGAATAATTTTTTTGATACAAATATGGATAATCAACTGGTACTAAAAAAATTTCATTTTTAAAAATTGTTGTAAATTTTTCATAAACTGACAACATTTCCAAAATACTGTCTACTTTATGAATATAATCATCTTCTACAAAGTAAACCAAATCGTTTAAATTTTTAGACATTTCAAAAGATTTAATTATACTTGCCATAGTTGATCTCATATTGTCTTCAATTTGTTTATTATTTTTTTGAATAGTTTTTATTCTGTCAACATAATCATTTAGATTAAGATTTATTATTTTAAAACTAAAAGAAGATTTATTCAATATTTCCTCAATTTTTTTAATATCATCATTTAATGATCCAGAATCTATAACAGTAATATTAAATTTTATAGAGCTCATTTTTCTTTGAGCGTATAATAAAGATTTGATTAAAGAATTTATTGTTCGAAAAGTATATTCGGATTTTTTTTCTTCAAATATTCTATTTTTACTTTGTGTGACTAAATTAACGGATGTACAAGTTTTAATAATTATGTCTAAACTTTTAATTTTTCGTGTTATTTTTATTTCCCCTAAAGGCAGAGTTATAGATTTATTCCCTAAAATTGAAGCATTCTCCTGACTTGACGACGTAGCAAAAGACATATCTGCCTGATCAATTAGTTCGTAACCTAATAATCTACATAGTTTGATAAAGAGTTTTCTAAAAACACCTTTTTTATACCTTTTTTCTATTTGTCTCATTGCAATCTTATTTCAATCTAATATCTTACTATCATGAATATAAAATCATCTAAAGAACTTGTTGACGAAGCAAATAAAGAAATAAAAGTTTTAAGCGCTGAAGAGGTTAAATCTTCTTATGAAAAAGGAGAAGTTACATTAATTGACATTAGGGATATTAGAGAATTATGGAAAGAGGGCACAATTAAAAACTCAACTCATATTCCACGAGGAATGCTAGAGTTTTGGTTGGATCCGCAGAGTTCTTATTTTCAAGAAAAAAAAATAGGTGAAATGAAAAATATAGTTCTGTTTTGTGCTTTAGGATTTCGATCGGCACTTGCTACTAAGGCATTAAAAGAGATGGGCTTTAAAAATGTTGCCAATGCATCAGGTGGTTTTGATGCATTAAAGAATGTAGGACTTCCGGTAATTAAAAAAGAGAAAAAATAATTATTTAACCGCTTCTGCAATAGCGTACTGAAGTCTATCCTGACCCCAGAAAATTTTATCCTTTACTATAAAAGTTGGTGCTCCAAATATTCCTTTCTTATAAGCTTCATTTGTCTTTGACCTTAACTGATCTTTAATGTTTTGACTTTGCGCTCTTAATATAAAAGTTTTAGGATTGATATTAATATTTTTTAAAATTTTTTCTATGACTACGTCATCATTCATATTCAAACCATCACTCCAAATTGCATCAAAAATTTTATCTACATATAATTTCTCTATTCCATCTTCCGCAGCAACTAATACTCCTCGCATTAGATTCAAACTTTTAATTGGAAAATAAGTATTGAATTTAAAATTTATTTTATTTTTTTCTGCGACCATTTTACAATCACGTATCATAAATTTAGCTTTAGAGGGTATAAATGCCGGTGCCTTAATCTCATGTAAATTATGTAAACCACCTAAAAGTATTGGTTGATAATTAATTTTAAACATATATTCCTTTTCAATTTTTTTGATCTTATTGTGTGCAATAAAAGCGTAAGGGCTAATAAAATCGAAATAAAAATCGAAAGTTTTATTCATTTAATGAAATTTTTTTAGCGAAGAAAATTCTTACAATCCAATGTATTAATATTCCAATTGGACCAGTAAAATAAGTAGTTATTAAAGATATCGCAGTCAATGACCTTGGAATAGAATATCTCAAAGAGTCACGCGCTATCCAAGCTCCAACAAATAGACTGATTGAAAGAAAATGTAACCAAAAAATTAAAAGAAAATTTTCATCAGAAAAAATTGCATAAAGATTTTCAATTCCTAAATAAAGTTCAAATCCATCAAAAAAATTACCGTTAATATAAATTTGATAAACTATAAAAATGTATGCACATCCTAGAATGAGCGGCGCTACAATAGAATGTACCAAAAATCTAGTAATTACACTATTAGGCGAAAATAACAATAACAACCAAAAAGGAATGACACCCCAGTTTGAAAAAAGGAATATATTTTCTAACGTCAGATATTCTTGAAAGTTATTTATCATTTAAAATAATATAGTATATTAGCGTAATGAATCCCACATCTAATAAAAAAGATTTTAATGACCTTAGCACGGCTTTAAAAGACTTAGCTTATTCATATATTGAAAAATATAGTCCATCAAAACAACAATTAAAAGTGCACTTAATGAAAAAAGTTTTATTTAAATTCAAAACTTCAAAAACAAAAAAAGAAATATCAAATCTAATAGATAAAGTGCTTATTAATCTAGAGGAGAATAAGTTCTTAAATGACGAATTATACTCAGATTCAAAATCTAGGACGTTATTGAGAAGAGGTTACTCATTAAATAAAATTAATCAATCATTACGAATAAAAGGAATTGATCAAAAACTAATCAAGCAAAGTATAGATAAGATAAAAAATAAAGAGATAGAGCCTGATTTTGTCTCAGCTTTGAAGCTCTGTAAAAGAAGACGTATTGGAGCTATTAGGCCAAATGCTAATAGAGAAATTTTTTACAAAAAAGATATGGGGGTTCTTGCTAGGGCTGGATTTGATTATGATCTATCAAAAAGAGTTTTAAATTTAGAATTAGATGAATTTAAAAAATTAATCAAAATTATCTGATTTTTTTTCTTCTTCAACTAATTGATCAATTTTCCTTTTTAAGGCATTTCGTACCCAAACAAAGATTAATAAACCAAAAATAGTAACGGATATAACTATTATCAAAATTGTTTTAATCATATAAATTTCTCGATCTTAAAATTAGCAAACTTGGATTTTTATAATCTTCTTTTCCATAAAAAAAAGGTTTTTTATCTAAAGTAGTTATTATCGCACCAGCGTTTTCTGCAACAGCATGACCAGCCGCATAATCCCACTCATTGGCTCGTTCTTTTGCCGCATAAATATCACAAGTTCCATCTGCTATAAGACAAAATTTATAAGAACTTGCAACTTTCGTAATTGAGGAAACTTTATACTCTTTTAATTTTTTTAATATTATTTCAGAAGGTTTATTTGTGCTTGAGAGGGCAACAATTTCTTTTCTTCCTTCTTTTCTTTTACAACTTATTTTTTTATTAATACCATTTTGATTAACAAAACTATTGCCCACGCCGTAAGTGTAAAATAATTGTTTTTTCTTAGGCGCACCAACTAAACCTATAATTGGTTTTTTATTAATTATTAATGCCGCATTCAAGGTGTATTCATCTTTACCAGAAATATATTCCTTCGTGCCATCAATTGGATCAATTAACCAAAAAATTGAATTTTTATTTTTTTCTTTTAAATTTACAGTTTCTTCTGAAATTATGGGTATCTTAGGTGTAAGTTCTTTTATCTTATTACAAATTAGCTCATTAACTATCAAATCTCCATTACTAACTGGTGATCCATCTTCCTTTATTTCAATTTTTAATCCCTTTTTATATAAATTTATAGATTCTAATCCTGCGGTATAAAAAATTGGGATAAGCTCTTGTGTGATTTTTTTAAAATCAATTTCCATTTATTTGTTGACCTTTTCTAAAATTATATGATTTACATCCATAACTTGTTTGCCATTATTCTGAAAATTCACAGTTATTTTGTTTTTTATGATAGATTGTATTTGTCCTATACCCCACTCTTTATTTTTGGGGTTAATAACAAAATCGCCTGGTTCAAGATCAAATTGCATTATGGAAAATAAATAATATATATAATATATACTTTATATGATCAATTCTCTAGGAATAAATAAACCAACACAAAAAACAAAAGTAGTTGTAGCTATGTCTGGAGGTGTAGACTCTTCTGTAGTTGCAGGTTTAATGAAACAGGAAGGATATGACGTTACCGGAATTACTTTAAAACTATATGACGATGCTAAGCCGTCAACGAAAGGAAGGCAATGCTGTGCTGGACAAGATATTTTAGATGCGAAAAGAGTTTCAGAGCAATTAAATATTAATCACGAAATTTTATATTACCAGAAAAAATTTAAGCAAGAAGTTATAGATAATTTTATAGAAAGCTATTCTTTGGGAGAAACACCAATACCTTGCGTACAATGTAACCAAACTGTTAAATTTAGAGATTTATTTAGATATTCAAAAGATCTTAATGCAGATGTTTTAGTTACAGGGCATTATATTAAAAGAGTTCAAACAAATGGGAAAAGCAGCATGTATAGGGCCAAAGATTTTTCCAGAGATCAAAGTTATTTTTTATTCAGCACAACCCAAGAACAACTTGATTTTTTAAGGTTTCCCTTAGGAGATATAGAAAAAACAGAAACCAGAAGCATTGCAAAAAAACTTAATCTAAATGTATCCGAAAAGCCTGATAGTCAAGATATCTGTTTTGTTCCAAATGGAGATTATAGTTCAGTTATTAAAAAATTTAGACCCGAGTCTTTTAAATCGGGAAAAATTATAGATATTAAAGGGAATGTGATTGGCCAACACGATGGAATTATTAATTATACTATAGGACAAAGAAGAGGTATTAAAATAGCTGATAAAGACCCTCTATACGTAATAAAAATAAATAACGATAATAATACTATAGTTGTTGGTCCTAAAGAGGCATTAAAAATAAATAAAATAATTTTGAGGGAATTAAATATTTTAGGAAAAATGGATGATTTTAAAAACGAAATAAAAATTAAGGTTAGGTCCACTGGAAAACTACTTAGAGCAAAAGTTAAAATAAATTCTAATGAAGCTGAAGTGAGTATTTTAGATGGTGAAAGCGGTATATCACCAGGTCAAGCGTGTGTTTTTTATTTAAATGATGATACTGGGGATAAAGTTTTAGGAGGCGGTTGGATTGACAGAACCTTTAACAAGAATTTATCCACCTAATCCACAAGCAAATATAAGACAACTATTAAGTGATACAATATTTAATTAAATATGATTTAATAGAATTAATTAAGAGGCAACTCTTAACTGGCCAATTAAGGAAAAACCGAGAGGTTCAAGCTTAAAGGGCAGAAAGGTCAACTGAGTAGCGCTAAAATGGTTGATCGGGCGGGTTCGGCGGTAGCGCCTACAACGACGAACCAAAACTACTAAATTTCTGGGCGAAAGCCTAGAAATTTATGTGGTTCTCCTCCAGAAAAAAAATGTCAATAAATAAAAAGTTATTACACCAACAAAGTAATTCCATTCAAGCGCATGCTTGAAATGTGTATTTCCTTTTGTAACTAGTATTGGCAAACTTGCCAAAGCTACTATGATTAAAATTGAAACTAAACATATCTTAATTATCAAAACTTTTTTATTTGTTATTTCAGAAATTTTACCCTTAATATTATACAAGTAATAAACTAGTATTCCTTGAGCTATTAATTCAAATATAATAAATAATAGCAAAACAACTCTTCTAAATAATTTGTAAAGTTGGATATCAAATTTAACACCTAAAAAAATTGAATGAATAATTAAAAATATAGCTGATAAAATACCAAACAAACGAAATTTATATTTAAAATTCTGTGTATTTCTTAATTTACAAATTAAATTATTATTATAATTCCAATAATAAAATAAAAGGAGTCCAGTGATTATCATAGAAGGTTTAAAAATCAAATATTGTGGAAAAGTTCTTGACGCTCTACTTATAGAGACACTGCCGTCGAGATAAGGAATTGTGAAACCAGATCTACCAATTTGATTAACCTGAAAAATCGTGTTTTCAAAAAGATGATAATTAACTGAAATAAATAGACATGTATTAATAGCAATTAATGGCAAAAAAAATATCCATAAACTCAGTTTACGGATTTGAGTGGTTTCAGACATATTAGTTTTGTTTGGTTTATTTACGTTTATTTCTTTTTCTTGCTCTTCTTTTTTTGGATCCTATCTTACGTCTACCTCTATGTTTTTTTGGGTAACCCATACTTTTGCCTCCTTTTTTATATCTAAATTAAATAAACTTATATAAACTTCACTTATACTCTTTTTATGAAAAAGTCTATAAACACATTTTTAAAACATACAGCTAAAGATTTTCACAATCAGTCAGTTAATCCTCCAGTGGTTCGAGCGTCTACAATTATATTTAAATCTTTACAAGATATTCGAAAGATGCAAAAAAAATACAAAAAAGACCCGAGAGGAGGTCATTTCGATTATGGAAGACAAGGAACTTCAACAACACATATTTTACAAAAAATTTTATCAGAACTAGAGGAAAGCTATCATACTTTTTTAACACCAACTGGTTTTGGATCGGTCTTTTTAGCAATTTTTAGTGTAGTCCGTCCAGGAGATGAAATTTTAGTTGCTGACCCTGTCTATTTTCCAACTCGTCTTTTTACGGAAACATTTTTAAAAGATTTCAAAATAAAAACTAAATTCTATAATCCTCATGACTTAAAAACAATTTCACAAAACATATCAAACAAAACAAAGCTTATTTTTGTAGAATGTCCAGGTAGTAATACTTTTGAATTTCAAGATTTGTCAAAAATATTGAAAATTGCTAAAAGAAAAAAAATTTTTACTGCTATTGATAACACTTGGGCAACCCCATATTTTTTTAAACCAATTAAACTAGGATTTGATATGTCAATTGTTTCAGCTACAAAATATTATTCAGGTCACTCAGATGTAATGGGTG
This sequence comes from uncultured Pelagibacteraceae bacterium, assembly GCA_902582155.1. Classification (GTDB taxonomy): domain Bacteria; phylum Pseudomonadota; class Alphaproteobacteria; order Pelagibacterales; family Pelagibacteraceae; genus Pelagilacustribacter. The sequence goes on along the minus strand of CACHRI010000005.1, from coordinate 26,329 downwards.
GAAGTTTAGCAGTAAACAAAAAAGTTTTTAAATATGTTGAACAAACTAATAAAATTACAGGTCTAAGACTAAGCCCAGATGATGCATACTTAATTCTTAGAGGCTTAAGAACTTTAGACATTCGATTAGAAAAACATCAATCAAATGCAAAAAAGGTTGCTGAATTTCTTTCTAAAAATAAAAAAATAACATTACTTTATCCTTATAAAAAAGACTCTTTTAATTTTAGAATGTGGAAAAAATATTTTAAAGGTGCTTCAGGACTTATGGCATTAAGAATTAAATCAAAAAATAAAAATTCTATTAAAAAATTTGTAAATTCTCTTAAACTCTTTGGATATGGATATAGCTGGGGCGGATTTGAAAGCTTGGCACTACATCAAGAAATTGTTGAGAGGGGACATAGAAACTATTTAAATTTAAAAAAAAATGAACATATCGTAAGACTCCACATAGGTTTAGAAGATCCCAAAGATCTAATTGCTGATTTAAAAAATGCGATGAAGAATATTAAATAACATGTCAGAAAAGTTTATAAATAACAGGCTAACACTCATAGTGCTAATCTCTGCTTGTGCAGTGATAATGATTTCTATGGGTCTTAGACAGACCTTTGGTCTTTTCTTTCAAGCTTTTGAAGAAGGATTAGGATGTACGCGTACAGAATTTGGTCTCGCAATTGGTATTCAAATGATTTTTTGGGGAATGTTTTCTCCTTTGTTTGGATTAGTTGCAGATAGGTTTGGAGGAAATAAAGCAGTTTTTATTGGTTTTCTAATTTTTGGAGCAGGTATATTTATGCTTTATTCTGGGCCCAACACAGGTATTTATTTTCAAATTAGTCTTGGAGTTTTAATCGGTATCGCTTTAGGAGCTACAGCAATTAGTGTGCCTGTTTCTGAAGTAAGCAAACATTTTCCAAATGAGAAAAGAACAATAGCCTCAGGTCTAGTTACTGCTGCGGCATCAGTTGGATATTTTATTGCACCTCTGTTTACAAAATATTCCCTTGGAGAATTTGGCTGGGAAGAAACTTTAAAATATTTTCTTTATTTTATTTTATTTGGCTCAATAGTTTCATTATTTATATTTGCTCCCAAAAAATTAATCGATCAAAATCAATCAGTCGTAAAAGATCAAACTTTTTTTGAAGCACTAAAAGAAGCTTTCTCTCATAAAGGATATCTTTTACTTAATGCGGGCTTTTTTGTTTGTGGGTTTCAAATAACTTTGATCGCTACGCATATACCTGGATACATGCAAGAAAGAGGTATGGGAGGTTGGTCAGCAACTATTATTTTAGCACTTATAGGATTATTTAATATTATTGGAACTTTAGGCATGGGTTATTTAGGGACTAAATATAGAAAGAAAAGTTTACTTTGTATTCTCTATGCCTTGAGAGCTGTATCGATAGCTATTTTTATTTTTTCACCACCATCAAACATAATGTCTATAGTTTTTGGAATTTCTTTTGGATTACTATGGTTATCTACTGTTCCCCCAACAAATGGAATAGTAGCTCAAATATTTGGAACTAAATACTTAAGCTCACTTTTTGGTATTGTATTTTTGAGTCACCAAGTTGGAGCTTTCATAGGAGCGTATCTGGGAGGTTATTTTTATGATCAATTTGGTTCCTACGATTATGCTTTCTACATGGCTATTGCCTTATCAATATTTGCAACAATTGTTCATTATCCTATAAACGAGAGACCTATTCAGAGATCTGAGGTGACAATTTAAGGTTGTATTTTGAGTCTAAATTAGAATCAAAGATGAATCAAAACGAGAACATCGCACCTTTTTTTGTATACTTAATGTGGATAAATCATTATTCTGTTTCCTAAGTTGAAATAGTTTTAATAATGTTAATTAACCAAGGAGATGTATGTTTTCACAAGAGCTAAACAAAAAATTAGACCAGTACCATTTATTAAACCACCCATTCTATAAGTCATGGAATGAAGGAAAATTAACAAGAGAAATAATTAAAGATTACGCAGAACAATATTACCAACACGTGAAAGCGTTTCCAAGATATATCAGCGCTACACATTCTATTTGTGAGGACATTGAAAAAAGAAAAATTCTTTTAGAAAATCTTCAAGACGAGGAAAATCCAAACGCGGATCATCCTAAGCTTTGGAAAAACTTTGCATTGGCAATGGGTGCTGACAAAGATAAAATCGAAGATGTAAAAAGAGAGTGGTTTACTAACGATATGATTGAAAACTTTTTCCATCAAGCAAGAAAATCATATGCAGAAGGTTTAGCATCTTTATATACTTACGAAAGACAAATTCCTGAAATAGCTGAAACGAAAATAAGAGGGTTGAAAAACTTTTATGGAGTTACATCTAAAGAGGGTCTTGAGTTTTTTGAAGCTCATAAAGCTGCTGACGTAATTCATAGAAAAGAGTGTGAAAAACTTTTAGATGCTTTGACAGAAGAAGAAAAAGTTAAAGCAGAAAAAGCTTCTATGTTGACTGCTAGATATCTTTGGAACTTCTTAAGCGGAATGTCTACAAAGCACAAAATACAAGCAGCTGCCTAAATAATCTTTATGACAGGCCAAATGAAAAACGATGGTCATGTCTGGGATAACAAAAAACCCACTGCCCAAATGCTTGGAAGATGGCAACCTTGGCATGCTGGTCATCAGAAATTATTTGAAGAGATACTAAAAAAAACTGGTCAAGTTAATATTATGGTACGTGACGTCCAAGGTGTAGATGACAATCCTTTTAATTTTGAAACAGTAAAAAAAAATATTTTAGAGGCTTTAAAAGATTACCGAGGCAGAATAAAAGTTACTTTAGTACCAAATCTAACAAACATTTGTTATGGAAGAGGTGTTGGTTATAAAATCGAAGAAATAGTTCTTGACGAAAAGACGCAGCAAATTTCAGCGACTAAAATTAGAGAGCAAATGAGAAAGGATGGAAAGCTAAAATAATTGCGAATTGTTCTCACTTGACCTGTATACATCAAACTACTAAAATTATTTATGTTATCAATTAATCCATTTGCAGAACTTTCACAAACAGTGCCAGCAACTTTCTTGCAATTTTTTGTAATTGCGATGGTATTACTAATCATTATTGGAACAGGCTTAGATATGCTACACAAAAAAAATGTAGTTTATTTTTTTAGAAATGCTCAAAAAGCAAAAAAATCCGCAAAAACAGAATTAAGCGCTGGAAAAAAAACAGCCGTAATTTTAAAAACAGTTGCTAGTGATATCGCGACTACATCGGAACTTGGATTTGGAAAGAGAAGATTAGCTCATGTGCTTGGAATGTATGGAACAATCCTTTTTTGGATCGCATCTGTAGTTTTAATTTTTAAATATTCCGATGGCGTAACAGCACCATCTTATATTCCAATTATCTGGCATGTAGGGGCAATAATGACATGTTTAGGTGGGTATTGGTTTTGGTTTTTTTTAAGAGTAGATGTATCCGCAGAGGCACATCCTTGGTATAGAATTATAACTGCAGATTTATTTGTTTTAGCTTTACTTGCTTGCGCTACTTTTGGATTAGCTTGGTCTTATTTTCAATCTTCAGGAATGATGGGATTAAGTTATTTATTTTTAATTTTATTTATTCTTGCAAATTTAGCTTTATTTGGTGGAGTTTATTGGTCTAAATTTGCACACATGTTTTATAAACCAGGCGCTGCTATACAAAAAAATTTAGCAGAGGCAGACGGGTCTAGAGACAATTTGCCTCCTCCCGCGGATGCACCAGAGCAATTTGGCCTTGGTATTAAAAGAGAACAACCAAAACATTATTAACATCATGATTAATAAAACTAGTAAATTATTTAAAGCTAATATAGAAACTGAGAGGAAATAATTATGTCTACTTTTGTATATATGACAAGATGTGATGGATGCGGACACTGTGTAGATATTTGTCCTTCAGACATCATGCATATTGATGAAACAATTAGAAGAGCTAAAAATATAGAACCAAATTTTTGTTGGGAATGCTATTCATGTGTAAAAGCATGTCCAAACCATGCCATTGATGTAAGAGGATATGCAGATTTTGCACCTATGGGCCATAGTGTAAGAGTGAGAAGAGAAGAGGAAAAAGGGACTATTTCATGGAAAATTAAATTTAGAAATGGAACAGAAAAAGATTTTGTCTCTCCTATTACAACAAAACCCTGGGGAAAATTTATTCCAAAATTAGCAGAAGGAGATAAACCTCGTCAAGGTGAAATGAATTCTCAAGTTCTTTACTCTGAACCTGAGGGATTAGATACTAAGAAAGATTTACCTACAATTAGCAAAGACTCTTTTAAAAAGGGAGTTTATTATTAATGCCAAAAAGAAAAACTGTTCACGAAGATTGTGATGTTCTTGTAGTAGGCGGAGGTATGGCCGGAACAGGTGCTACATTTGAAGCTAGACACTGGGGAAGAGATTTAAAAATCATCTGTGTAGAAAAAGCTAATATAGATAGAAGTGGTGCAGTGGCCCAAGGCTTGTACGCTATTAACTGCTACATGGGTATGAGGTGGAATGAAAATCAACCTGAAGATCATGTTAGGTATGCAAGAAACGATCTTATGGGACTAGTAAGAGAAGATCTTGGTTACGATATGGCCCGTCATGTGGACTCCACAGTTCATATGTTTGATGAATGGGGTCTTCCAATGATGAAAGATAAAAAAACTGGCAGATACCAAAGAGAAGGTAAATGGCAAATAATGATTCATGGAGAAAGCTATAAACCTATCGTAGCTGAAGCTGCAAAAAAATCTGCTGATAAAATTTATAATAGAATAATGGTTACGCATTTATTAATGGATGAGAATAATCAAAATAGAGTAGGTGGTGCAGTAGGATTTAATATGAGAACCGGAGACTATCACGTATTTAAAGCAAAAACAGTAATAGTAGCTGCTGGTGGAGCCTCACATATTTTTAAACCTAGAGCAGTTGGAGAAGGTATGGGCAGAACTTGGTATGCTCCATGGAGCAATGGATCTGCTTATGCTTTACCGATAGCAGCAGGTGCTAAGATGACACAAATGGAGAATAGAATTGTATTATGTAGATTTAAAGATGGTTACGGTCCAGTCGGCGCTTATTTTTTACATTTAAAAACATATACACAAAATGCTAATGGGGAAAACTACGAAAAGAAATGGTATGATAAAACAAAAGAGTTAGTAGGAGAATACATAGATCATCACCCAACTCCGACTTGTTTAAGAAATCATGCGTTTATTCAAGAAGTAATGGCCGGTGGAGGCCCAATTCACATGGTAACTAAAGAAGCTTTTCAAGATCCCCATTTAGAAACAGTTGGATGGGAAAATTTCTTAGGAATGACAGTAGGTCAAGCTGTTGTGTGGGCTTCACAAAATATCGATCCAAAATATACCAATCCTGAGCTCACAACATCAGAGCCGTATGTAATGGGATCTCATGCTACTTGTTCGGGCGCATGGGTAAGTGGTCCTGAGGATATTGCGCCACCAGAATACTTTTGGGGCTATAATAGAATGACTACTGTTGAAGGTTTATTTGGTGCTGGAGATACAGTAGGAGGAAGCGCGCATAAGTTTTCTTCTGGTTCTTTTACTGAAGGAAGATTAGCCGCAAAAGCTGCAGTCAAGTATATAGAGGATAAAAAAGCAGAGGAAATAAATGTAAGCGATAAACAGTGTGAAAATTTAAAAGAAATTATTTACAAACCACTAGATAATTACACAGTTGGAAGAAATGAAATAACAGGTGGAACCGTTTCCCCAAGTTATATTTCACCAATACAGGGATTACAAAGACTTCAAAAAATAATGGATGAATATGTTGGTGGTATCACTGCTAATTATATGACTAATGATAATTTATTAAAAAAAGGTTTAGAATTATTAGATTGGTTACAAGAAGATTTAGAAAATGTTGGTGCAGAAGATTACCACCAATTAATGAGAGCTTGGGAATTAAAACACAGAACATTGACATCACAATGTGTAACTGAGCATACACTATTCAGAGAAGAAACTCGTTGGCCAGGATATTATTACAGAGGCGATAAATTAAAACTTGATGATGAAAATTGGCATTGTTTAACAGTTTCTAGAAGAGATCCTAAAACAGGTAAGTTCACTTTAGAGAAGATGCCAGTTTATCACATAGTAGGTGACGAAAAGAAAAAGAAAGCCTCTTAAACATATCAAAATGAACTTGTTAGAGAAAAGCGATGATGAAATCATTAAGATCGCTGGTCCTATTTGGTCTAATTTAGTTAAGTCCTCTAACATTAAAGACTACGGGGGGTTTACAAGGGACTTCTCATCCCAGATGCTTTATGGAGCAAATGAGGTAGAACTAGGAAAGCAATGGGCTAGTAATAAACTGCTAACAAGTCTTTCTGAGAAACAAGAAGTTTTAGGCTGCATAAGAAGAGATAATTTTATTACTGTTTTGTATAAGCAAAAAAGCGATACTGTTAAAGGAGAATTTCTAGGTAGATTAGTTTTGGGCGTTGAAGGGGACTTAATAAAAGTATTCGGAGCAACAATTTATTAATATTGACAAGGTCAGTTTTCAAGCATACTTAGAAGCATGCTGGAAATTTATCTTCCAATTGCTCAAGTCAATATTGACATCTTTTTATTACTATTCTTAAGTTTAGCTGTTGGAGTTTTATCAGGTTTATTTGGTGTTGGTGGAGGTTTTTTGATGACACCATTTTTAATATTTATGGGAATACCCCCTGTTTATGCTGTGCCAAATGAAGTAAATAATATTTTAGCCACTTCCGTTTCTGGATCTCTAACTCATTGGTATAAAAATACACTTGACTATAAGATGGGATTAATGATTGTTTCAGGCGGCGTAGTAGGAACAATTTTAGGAATAACAACATTTACATTTTTTTCTGATATCGGAAAAATAAGTATAATTATTTCACTATTATATATGTATCTACTCGCGATTGTTGGAACTTTGATGTTAATCCAAACTTATAAAGAAAAAACGCTTCAAAGCAAAAAAGCTCCTATCAAACAAAAACTGCATGATCATAATTGGCTTCAAGGATTGCCAATCAGAATGAGATTTCCAAAATCAAAATTATATGAAAGTGCTTTAACTCCAATTTTGTTAGGGTTAATAGTTGGCTTCGTAGCGGCAATGATGGGAATTGGCGGTGCGTTCTTAATGGTTCCAGCTATGATTTATATTGTCGGAATGCCAATAAAATTAATACCAGGAACTTCATTATTTGTTACTATTTTTATAAGTGCAATTGTAACTGTCCTACACGCATTTAATTATGGATCGATTGACCTATTTTTAGTTGTACCATTAATACTTGGTTCAATAGTAGGTGTTCAACTTGGTCAAAAACTTGGTCAGTTTTTAGATAGCACTGAATTAAAATCTTTATTTGCAATGCTTCTCATTTCAGTAGCTATTGCAATTGGTTATGACTCTTTCTTTAGAGATAAATCTAATTTTAATGGAGAAAAAGTTATAAAAACAGATTTAAACCCTTTAGCTGAATTTACAGTAAATTTTGCTAGTGAAGTACCTTTTTTATATGGAACGCTTGCAATTTTATTAGCCGTAGCATTTGGCGCTTTAATAGCGTTTATGAGAAAAATTTTAAGTCCTGTTATTAGAAAAATGTTAAGCGACTTTAGAAAAAAAGAGCCAAAAAAAGGAGAAGAAGTTAAATTTCCTGAAAAATAATTTATTTTCTAACATATTTTTGTTTAGAAGGTATTACTCCTCTAACACCACCCTTAGGATCATCAACATCGCCTTTTCTTCTAGGTATTAAATGTATATGACAGTGCATAATTGATTGTCCTGCATCTTTTCCTATATTAACTCCAACATTATAACCGCTAATTGTTGAGTCTAATAATTTTAGTTTTTCTTTTTGTTCTTTTAATATTTGATTAAGTTCATTAAGTTCTTCTGAGGTAAGTTTAAAATAATCGTCAATGTGTCTATTAGAAATTATTAGTGTATGGTGTTTTGTTACGGGGTAGGCTGTATCTCTTATTATAAAAAAAAAATTTTTTTCTTCAATAATTTTACAGTTGGATTTATTACAAAAAATACAGGAGTCTTCTGCTTTAGACATTAAGCACTTCTATAAAGCTTGGTCATTACAAACTCTCTATGACCTAAAGCTTCTGCACAAGTAAGTCTACCATTAGCTACTCTCAACATAGTCTTAATTAACTCATCACCAGCTTGAGATAAATTCATTTCTCTTGACAGAATTTTTGAAACATCGCAGTCAACATGTTCCTTCATTAATTTTGCAGTTAAGGGATTGGCAGTTAGTTTAACTACTGGTTCAATAGGATTTCCAATAATATTTCCTTGTCCAGTAGGAAATAAGTGAATATTAAAACCACCAGCAGCTTGCAAAGTTACACATTCAGCCGCGGCAGATGATGTGTCCATAAAATATAAACCTTTCCCTTTTTTAGGTTCCTCAGCAGGTTCTAAAACATCAATAAATTTTAAATTTCCTATTTTTTGAAAATTTCCGAAAGCCTTTTCTTCTATTGTTGTTAAACCTCCAGCGATATTTCCAGCTGTTGGTTGACTTTCAGATAGATCATCCGTTGCTTCTTTTAAAATGAAATCATTATAAGCATTCCATGTTTTCATAAACTTATCTTTAGCCTCTGGTGTTGCTCCCCTAGCTGCACAAACTTTTTCAGCTCCTGTCAATTCAGAAGTTTCTCCAAAACATAGATGAACCCCAAATGGCTCTAATTTTTCCATTAAATTTCCTACTGTTGGGTTTGATGCTAAGCCAGATGTTGTATCAGATTCTCCGCATTTAACTGAAATCCATAAATCACTTAAAGGACATTCTTCTCTCTGTTTTTCAGAAGCCCATTGAGAAAATTCTTGTGCTTTTTTTGAAGCCTTCATTATTGTACCTATGTCCCCGGTTCTCTCTATATGAAATCCCTCAACAGGTTTTCCTGTTTTTGCTATCTCATCTACAATTCTCTTTGTCCACTTAGGTTCAATCCCAATAACAATTACTGCTGCAACATTTGGATTTTTTCCAGTCCCAATCATTGTTCTAAAATGTAATTCTAAATCTGCCCCAAACTGTAATCTTCCATATGAATGAGGTAAAGCAATCGTGCCTTTAATATTATTAGCCACAGCTTCAGCGCAAGCGTTCGAAATATCGTCAACTGGAAGAATAATTACGTGGTTTCTTGTACCTGCTCTACCGTTCTCTCTTTTATAACCTAAAAAACTCTTTGGGATTTCCATCTTATTACCATTTTTTTGTTTTTACATTATGAACATGAACATGTTCACCTTTTTTTATAGGCTTAACTACTTTGCCTATATCATGACCATATTTAAGTATGGTATCGCCTTCTTTTAAATCCTGTAGAGCAATTTTGTGACCTAAAGGAACTTCATTCATTGAGCTAACTTTAACAGTTTTGTCATTTTCCATGATCCAGGCACTACAATCTTGGCCTTTTTTTGTGGTTTCAATTACAACTACACCAACATTATCTTTTTCATCATGTATAATTAAATCAGGCTGTGACATAAAATATTTAATGGATATAGACTAAATTTTGATATATTGGAAGATAGATTAATTATATATTTAAAAGGATTTTTATGGCTAAAATGACCACAGAAGAAGCTTTTGTAAAAGTTTTACAAATGCACGGTATTGAACACGCGTTTGGAATTATAGGTTCAGCATTTATGCCTATTTCTCATATCTTTCCTGATGCTGGAATAACTTTTTGGGATGTTGCGCATGAAACTAATGGTGGTCTAATAGCTGATGGGTACACTCGAGCTACTGGAAAAATGTCAATGGTTGTGGCTCAAAATGGACCAGGAATTACTGGATTAGTAACTCCGATCAAAACTGCATACTGGAATCATACACCATTACTTTTGGTAACACCTCAAGCGGCTAACAAAACTATGGGACAAGGTGGTTTCCAAGAAGTAGAACAGATGAATTTATTTAAAGACATGGTTTGTTATCAAGAAGAAGTTAGAGATCCCTCAAGAATCGCTGAAGTTTTAAATAGAGTTATAGAAAAAGCGATAAGAGGATCTGCCCCCGCACAAATTAATGTTCCAAGAGATTATTGGACTCAAGTCATTGATATAGAATTACCACCAATCGTTAGATTAGAGAAGCAGGCAGGCGGGGCAGAGGCTATAGATAAAGCTGCAAAATTATTATCTGACGCTAAGTTTCCAGTAATTTTATCCGGAGCTGGAGTCGTAATAGGTGGAGCTATAGAAGATTGTAAAAAATTAGCTGAAAAATTAGACTCTCCAGTTTGTTCAGGCTATCAACATAATGATAGTTTTCCAGGAAGCCATCCTTTAGCTGTTGGACCCTTAGGATACAATGGATCGAAAGCTGCAATGGAATTAATATCTAAGGCAGATGTTGTTTTAGCTTTAGGCACAAGATTAAATCCATTTTCTACTTTGCCTGGATATGGAATTGATTACTGGCCAAAAAATGCAAAAATCATTCAAGTAGATATGAATTCAGATAGAATTGGTTTAACAAAAAAAGTGACAGTCGGTATTTGTGGTGATGCTAAATTAGTGGCACAACAATTATTAAATAAACTTTCTAAAAAAGCAGGTGATACTGATAGACAAAAACGAAAAGATTTAATACATCAAACTAAGTCTGCTTGGCTTCAAAAGTTATCAAGCTTAGATCATGAAGAAGACGATCCAGGAACTGTGTGGAATAAAGAGGCTAGATCAAGAGATAAAGATAGAATGTCACCTCGTCAAGCTTGGAGAGCAATTCAAGCAGGAATGCCTGAAGATGTAATTATATCAAGTGATATTGGAAACAATTGTGCTATTGGTAATGCTTACCCAACTTTTGAAAAAGGTAGAAAATATTTAGCCCCAGGTTTGTTTGGTCCTTGTGGCTATGGATTTCCATCTATACTTGGAGCAAAAATTGGTTGTCCTGATGTACCAGTAATTGGTTTTGCTGGAGACGGAGCTTTTGGTATCAGCATGAACGAAATGAGCTCTTGTTCGCGAGAAGAGTGGCCAGCAATAACAATGGTAATTTTTAGAAATTACCAATGGGGAGCAGAAAAAAGAAATACGACATTATGGTTTGACAATAACTTTATAGGCACGGAGCTTGATCCAGAGTTAAGCTTTGCTAAAGTTGCTGATGCATGTGGTTTAAAAGGTGTAACAGTTAAGTCAATGGAAGAAACTACTAAAGCAATTAAACAATCGTGTGAGGATCAAAAAAAAGGGATAACTACTTTTATAGAAGTTATACTTAACCAAGAATTAGGTGAGCCGTTCAGAAGAGATGCTATGAAAAAACCTGTAAAGGTAGCTGGCATTAAAAAATCTGATATGAAACCTCAAAAAAATCTTAATTAATTTAATTTTAAAACACTAGCTGGATCTAATTTTACATTAAACCAATTTAATCTTATATCTAAATGTGGCCCGGTTGATCTTCCCGTTTTTCCAACTGTTCCAATTTTTTCACCTTGTTTTACTTTTTGCCCAATTTTTACATCTACATCTTTTAAGTGCATATATAATGTACTAACCCCATGTCCATGATCAAAGATAATTGTACCTCCAGTAAAATACAGATCATCTTCTGCGAGAGTAACTATACCGTCTAACATAGCTTTAATTGGGGTACCCTCTGGTGAAGCAAAATCCAATCCGTAATGAGGTCTTCTAGGTTTGCCATTGAGTATTCTTTGACTTCCATAAACCCCGGTTACAATTGAATTTTTTAGTGGAGCTTTAAACTTATTTTTGAAGAATGTTAAATTACTATTTATAGATCTAGCTTTACCAATCAAAACATTGTCAGCTTTAATTCTATCATAAACTTCTTTGGGGGGTGTAACTTGTTTAGGAGGCAAACCATCAATTCTTTGAATGATATATTTTTTTTTAAATATCTTTTTTTCTATAATCTCTGTTTTTCCATTATTTATTACTTTAATTATTACATTATTTTTTCTGTCTCTATCTATTCCAAAAGCAAAGTACCCATCCTTTGTTACTCTGACTTTTTTTTTATCGATATAAACTTCTGAATTTTGATTAGTTTTTCCTAGAATAAACGAACCTTGTTTAAAACTTCCTTGAAATTCAGTTGCGTAAGAATTTATAGGTAATAAAAAAAAGAAGATTAGTAATCTTATTATCTTGCTGTCCATCCACCATCTACCAATAATGAAGTTCCAGTTACCATAGAAGCTGCATCTGAGGCTAAAAAAACTGCCGCAGATGATATTTCAGATAATTCTGCATATCTTCCTAAAGGAATATTACCCAAAACTTCTTTTCTAAAATTTTTATTTTTAAAGAATTTTTTTGTCATTGGAGTAACAACAAATGTGGGTGCAATACTATTAACTCTTATATTATATTTGGCCAAATCTATTGCCATCCCTTTTGTTAACCCTTCAATTCCAAATTTTGTCATATTATAAACACTTCTTATAGGACCTCCTACATGACCCATTTGAGATGACATATTGACTATTGCTCCTCCAATTTTTTTTCTGTTTTTTGTCTCCACCATTTTCAATGCAACTAAATTTGCAACATTAAATGCTGCAATTGTATTTATCTTAACAACCTTTTCCATATCTTGTTTACGAATTTTTAAAAAATGTTCAGGAATATTTGTCCCTGCATTATTTATTAAAACATCAATTTTTTTTTGTTCTTCAACTATTTTTTTAAGCTTCATATAATTTGTTAAATCACATACGTAGGTTTTACTTTTTACTTTGTATTTTTTGGCTATTTTAGATACCGAGTCCAAGTCTTTTTGTGTTCTACTAATTAAAATCAAATTTGAACCCGCTTCAGCTAAAGCTATGGCGCAAGCTCTTCCTAGACCTTTACCTGCTCCAGTTACTAATGAATATTTTCCCTTTAAATTATATTTTTTTAGATACATATTTATAAAATCAATTTTAAATCAGTATATATTAAATCTATTGCTACAAATAGTATAGCTAATAAACCCAACCATCCAATCCATTTATATTTTTCAATCCATCTGGCTATGAGATTTGCTGCGAATGCCATTAACGCAATAGATAAAGCTAAACCAAATATCAATAACATAAAATGACCTTTAGCTGCTCCAGCAACACTTAATACATTATCAAGGCTCATTGTTACGTCAGCCATAATAATTGTAAAAATTGCTTTACTATATGAGCTATTATCAACTTTAATATCTTTCTTTTCAATTTGGCCTTTAATTACGTCGACATACAATTTGTAACAAATATAAAGAAGTAAAATACCCCCAATTAATCTAAGGCCGGTGATCATTAATAAATAAGTTGTAATTAATGTGAATAATATTCTCAAGATAACAGCAGCGCTAATTCCCCAAAAAATTATTTTTTTTCTTTTGTCAGGATCAAACTTTGAAGCAACCATACCAATAATAATTGCATTATCTCCAGCTAAGACTAGATCGATAAATATTATCTGTATTAAAATTATAAATTCTTCTGTCATTGAGTTTGATTATTTAAAATAAATTCCGCACCTTTTTCTGCAATCATTATTGTTGGAGCATTTGTATTCCCTGAAGTAATATTTGGCATTATTGAAGCATCTATCACTCTTAAATTCTTAAGTCCATGCATATATAATTTATCATTAACAACTGCATTATCATCTTTACCCATTTTACATGTACCAACGGGGTGAAAAATGGTTTGGGTAAACTCGCTACCAGCTTTTACCAATTCTTCATCATCAGTAATATGAACACCAGGTCTATACTCTTCTGGTTCATATTTTTTAAAAGTTTCAGTCTCTAACATAATTTTTCTTACAAGTTTTAGTCCTTGAGCCGCAACTATTCGATCATCTTGTGTAGACAAGTAATTCATTTTAATCTTGGGATTAACTCTGCTGTCATTACTTACTATTGAAATTTCCCCCCTGCTTGAAGGCCTTATATTTGCAACAGTCGGAGTTATACCGTCAAAGTCGTGAAGTTTTGATGCTCCTAAAATATCTGTACTAATCGGTTGAACATGAAATTGTAAATTAGGAGTTTCTTTTGATGGATCGCTTTTAGCAAATCCACAAACTTGACTTGCTCCCATTGTCATGGGTCCACTTTGTTTAAATAGATATTCTAAACCAATTAAAAAATTACCAAACAAACTATTTATTTTACCATTTAACGATTTCAAATTTTTTACCTTGTAGACTGGTCTAAACATTAAGTGGTCTTGCAGATTTTTACCAACACCTTTTAATTCATGAATAGTTTGTATACCGTTTTTTTTTAGTTTATTTGAATCTCCGACACCAGAAACCTGGAGTATATGAGGTGATCCTATCGAACCTGCTGATAAAATAATTTCTCTTCGAGCTTTTATCGTAACAACTTCATTACCTTGATAAAAACTTACACTTTCTGCTTTTTTTCCGTCAAAGTTTATTTTTTGAACGTGCGCATTAGTTATTATTTTTAAATTATTTCTTTTTTTTACAGGATTTAAATATCCCTTTGCAGCACTACATCTTAACTTTAGTAGAGATTTGTTATGATTTGTTGTAAATTGAAAAAAACCTATCCCAGTATTGTCTCCAGTATTAAAATCATTGGTTTTTGGAATTCCACATTCTTCCGCTGCATTTTGAAACTCATCTAACATTTTTAGATTAATTTTTTTATTAGAAACCATAATTGGTCCGCTATCATTATGAAATTCACTTTTACCTAATTCGTTATTTTCAGATTTTAAAAAATAAGGCAGAACATCATTCCATCCCCATCCGCTATTTCCCATTTGTCTCCAATTATCATAGTCATTACTTTGACCTCTTATCCATAAAAGACCATTAATAGAAGAACTACCGCCTAAAGTTTTACCTCTTGGATATCTAATTGATCTATTATTCATGGTTTCATCTTTCTCTGTATGGAAACACCAGTCAACTTTAGGGTTGTGCATTGTTTTATAATATCCAACAGGAATGTGTATCCATGGATAATTATCTTTACCTCCAGCCTCGAGTAGCAAAACTTTATTTTCTTCTTTACTAGTAAGTCTGTTTGCTAAAACACATCCCGCTGAACCTGCTCCAACAATGATGTAATCAAATTCATCCATGATAATTATCTTATAAATTAGATATTTTAATATTACCAATAAGTCTACTACAACCTATGGTTTAGAGACTAGTATTTGACTCTATCAATTCAATCCAACATACTACCGAAAAAATAAACAAACCTAACGGGGGATAAATGAGAAGACTATTATCAATTGTTTTAGGTTTAGCTGTATTTATAGGTTTTTCTATAACTTCAGCAAACGCTAAGACATTAAAATGTCAGACCGTTCTTAACACTAAAGCTGATGAAGTAAAAATGTTAAAGGACTTTACTGACACTGTAACAGAATTAACTGATGGTTCATTAAAATTTGAAATTTTACCAGCAGGTGCTGTTGTAGGAGTAAAAGAAACATTAGACGCAGTTGATAAAGGATTAATCGATTGTGGTTTCGCTTGGACACACTATTGGTCAGGTGACCATCCAGCAGCTATGTTATTTGGTTCGCCAGTAGCAGGTGGTGGAGTTGGTATTGACAATTTAGCATTTCTATCGTGGTTTCAGTACGGTGGTGGAAAACAATTATATGACCAATTATGGAAAGAAATGGGAAGAGACATAAAAGGATTTATGCTTCAACCAGTTGGACCAGAAGCTTTAGGTTGGTTTCCAAAACCAATTAAAGATATGGCTGACTTTAGAAAATATAAATTCAGAACTCCTCCAGGAATTCCTGGTCAAACATATAAAGATATCGGTATTGCATCTGTAGCAATGGGTGGTGGAGACATTCTACCAGCATTACAAGCAGGTACTATCGATGCAGCAGAGTGGTGTTGCCCTAAACCAGATTTAACATTTGGTTTCCAAAAGGTATTAAAACACTACTATCTACAAGGTTTACACCAAGTAGTGGTAAATGCTGACTTTTATATTACTGGAAAAACTTACAAAAAAATGACTGCTCATGAGAAAAAATCTCTTGAAGTAGCTGCAAATGCTTCATTAATTAAATCTTTAAGCTACAGAATCTATGAAAATGGAAAAGCTTTAAGAGAATTAACTACTAAGCACGGAGTAATTTTAGAAGACACTCCAACAGACTACTTTAAAGAATATATGGCAGCAGCGAAGAAAACATTGAACAAAAACGCAGCGGAGAATAAATTTTTCGCTAAAGTTTACAAATCAATGAAAGAATTTGCTGATGTTGCTGTTCCATTCTGGAGTGGTGCACAAATGTCAAATGCTAAGCTAGGAATGGCTCACGCAGCGACATTAAAGTAATAAAATAATTAAAGAAGTACTAGAGCGGGCTTTTAAAGTCCGCTCTAATTATTTAAGGTGAACTATGAGTGATAAACAATCAAAATTAGATATCTCAGATGAAATGATAGCCGAAAGACGAGGAGGCTCTGGCAAAATGCCAGCAGACATGCCTTCGTGGATGGCCAAGACTATTACATCAATTGATAAGTTTAGTAAGTGGGTAGGAAACATAGTTTGTTGGATATTAATGCCTTTAATTTTTGCAATGACTTATGAAGTTATAATGAGAAAATTATTTTTAGCACCTACAATATGGGCTTATGATATTAGTAGATTTTTATATGGAGCTCTATTTATGCTTGGAGCAGCTTATGCTCTCTCAAGAGGAGTTCACATTCGAGCAGATTTTTTATACAGAAATTTTAAAGTCAAAAATCAAGGTCTAATTGATTTTTGGTTATACATTTTATTTTACTTTCCAGGCTTATTTGTATTTTTCTACATGACCGTCGGTTATGTGGGCGAGTCAATTAAAAGAGGAGAGCGAGGTATGGATACGACTTGGATGCCTTACATGTGGCCAATAAAAACTTGTTTATTAATTGGTATCGCTTTTCTTCTTATCCAAGGAGTTTCCGAATTATTGAAAAGTTATTGGGCCTCTAAAAAGGGTGAATGGCCAGGAGAAGGTAAATGATTGCAGAATTAATTGATCCAGCAGTATTAGGATTTATTTTAGTTGGAGTAATGCTTTTTGCAATATTTGTTGGTTTTCCAATTTCATTTACTTTAATTTTTTTAGGCTTTGTATTTGGTTATTTAGGATTTGGAAAACTTGTATTTTATTTAATGACACTACAGTTTTCCATGGTGATGACCGAACAAACCCTCGCCGCCGTCCCGCTCTTTGTCTTTATGGGAATTATGATGGAGCAAGCTGGATTAATGGAAAGATTATTTTCAGCATTTCAATTAATGTTAGCAAAGGTTAGAGGATCTCTTTATTACGCAGTTTTATTTGTTTCAGTTATATTCGCAGCAGCAACAGGAATAGTGGGTGCCTCAGTTACAATTTTAGGAATTATGGCTGCTAAGTCAATGAACAGGTCAGGTTACAATGTTAGACTAGCAGCAGGAACTATCACTGCTGGAGGAACATTAGGTATATTAATTCCTCCAAGCATTATGCTTGTTGTTATGGGACCAATTATGGAAATTCCTGTTATAGATTTATTTGCAGCAGCAATTTTTCCAGGAATTCTTCTTGCTACATTATACGCAGCTTACACAACAATAAGATGCATGATGGATCCAAAATTAGGTCCACCGTTACCTGAAGATATGAGAGCAACAAGTATGACGAAAGTCTGGATTGAATTCTTTTTAGGCTTAGTACCACCAGCAGCTTTAGTTTTTGCAGCGTTAGGAAGTATTTTGTTTGGTTTTGCTACTCCAACAGAAGCAGCTGGATGTGGAGCAATGGGAGCACTTCTTTTATCTATAGCATACAAAAAATTAACATTGCCAAAATTACAAGAAGCTTTAGTCAAAACTTTAGAAATAACAGCTCTTATAATGGTCTTAGTTGCTGCATCAAATTTTTTTGGAGCGGTATTTGCTAGATTAGGAACGCCAACTTTACTTACTGAATTTTTATTGGGTTTAGAAATGAATAAATATCTTATCTTAGCTATGATAATGGTAATGATATTCTTATTAGGCTGGCCTTTAGAGTGGGTACCAATAGTAATGATTATTATCCCTATTATTTTACCTTTAGTAGAGGCGCTTGGTTTCAATTTAACATGGTTTGCAATATTGGTTGCTGTCAACCTGCAGACCGCCTGGTTGTCTCCTCCAGTGGCACTTTCAGCCTATTTTTTAAAGGGAGTTGTGCCTGAATGGGATTTAAAAGATATTTATTTTGGAATGATGCAATTTATGGTCTTGCAAATTATTGGATTAGTATTAATAGTACTATTTCCACAAATTGCTTTGTGGTTACCAACATTACTTTATGGCAGTTAAATATATAAAAAAGGCAGCTAAAACTCCGGAAACGGATGATCATAAAACACAGGCAGCTGTGCAAGACATTTTAAATGATATTGCCAAAAGAAAAGAAGTTGCTCTTAAAGAATTAAATAAAAAGTTTGATAAGTATGAGGGCGAAGTTATTGTCTCTAAAGAGAAAATTGAAGAAGCTATAAAAAAAGTTGATCAAAAAACTAAAGATGATGTCAAATTTGCTCATGATAGAATTAGAAAATTTGCAGAGCACCAATTGAAAAGCATGAATAATGATTTTGAAGTTGAGTTGTCAAAAGGATTGTTCGCTGGACAAAGATTAATTCCAGTTGATACAGCTGGTTGTTATATACCAGGTGGAAGATATGCTCATATTTCATCGGCTGTGATGGCTATCACACCTGCTAAAGTAGCTGGTGTTAAAACTATAATTTGTGCAAGTCCGCCAAAAGATAAAGATGGAGCTAATCCAGGAATTATTTTTGCTGCTAATCATTGTGGTGCAGATGTAATTATGAATTTGGGAGGAGTTGCAGCAATAGGTTCAATGACACATGGTTGTTTCAAAAACCCTCCAGTTGATTTTCTTGTTGGAGCTGGAAATCAATATGTAGCTGAAGCTAAAAGGATTGTTTACGGAAAAGTAGGCATTGATCAATTTGCTGGACCTACTGAAATTGCAATAATTGCAGACAAGACAGCTGATAAAGAAATCGTAGCCGTTGATTTAGTTGGTCAGATGGAACATGGATATAATTCCCCAGCATGGTTATTCACCACAGATAAAGAGTTAGCAGATTTTACGATGAAAAGAGTACCAGAGTTGATTAATGAATTACCTGAACTTGCAAAAGTAAATGCTACTGCTGCTTGGAAAGATTATGGTGAAGTAATTCTTTGCGATACTAATGAGGAAATGGCAGAAGTGAGTGATAAATATGCTTCTGAACACTTAGAAGTTCACGCAGAAAAATTAGACTGGTGGTTAAAGAGATTAAGAAACTATGGTTCGTTATTTTTAGGTGAAGAGACTACAGTAGCTTACGGAGACAAATGTTCAGGAACAAATCATATATTACCAACAAAAGGTGGTGGAAGATATACTGGCGGACTATTCGTTGGAAAATTTATTAAAACATTAACTTTCCAAAGAATGACAAAAGATGCAACAAAAGTTGTTGGAGCAACAGCAGCAAGACTTGGTAGAGCTGAAGGAATGGAAGCTCACGCGCGAACAGCGGATATTAGATTAAGGAAATACGGTTTCTCTAATTAATGCATGCATTAGTTTACACTGGAACACAAAAAATAGATTACAGAGAAGAAAAAGACCCAACACCAAAACCTGGTGAAAATATTATAAAAGTTCAAGCTTCGGGCATATGTGGTTCTGATATGCATGCTTTCCACGGACAGGACGAAAGAAGAGTTCCGCCATTAATACTAGGTCACGAAATAAGCGGTAAAGCTTTAGATGGAAAATTCAAAGATAAAAACGTAGTTGTTAATCCACTTATTAGTTGTGATAAATGTGAATATTGTGAAAACGATAGAGAGCATTTATGCCCGGAAAGAACTATGATTGGTATGAGCACACCAACTAAAAGAGAAGGTGGATTAGCTGAATTAGTTTCTGTTCCTGAAAAGAATATTTTTCAGATTTCAGAAAAACTTAATATTAAAGAGGCTGCCTTAGCTGAACCGACAGCGGTTGCTCTTCATGCTGTTTTATTAGCTGAACAAAATCTAAAAAAACCTTTATCAGAAAGTAAAATTTTAATTCAAGGAGCAGGGGCCATAGGTCTTCTTTGTGGCTTAATTCTCAACAAAGAGAAAAATTCAAAAAACATAATTATGTCCGACCCAAATAAAAAAAGACTTAATGAGTGTAAAAAATATCTTTCAGCAAGCTTTGTTTCCCCTGATGATAAATCTATAAAAGAAAATAACTTTGATTTAATATTAGAGTCTGTTGGTTTAGAGGTTACTCGTCAACAAGCAATCAAATCAATCGCTCCTGGTGGAACGATTATACATATTGGTTTAACCCAACCCACCGGCGACTTTAATTTTAAAAAATTAACTATCCAAGAAGTTACTCTTGTTGGTACTTATTGCTACACCAATAAAGATTTTAAAAATACTTTGGATATCCTCTCTAATCAAAAACTTGGTGATCTTAGCTGGATAGAATATAGAGATCTTAAAAAAGGTTCTGAAGCATTCAACGAAATACACAATGGGACCTGCGTAGCACCAAAAATCATTCTTATTCCATAGTTCATCTTATAGTTGTAGACAAATTGCATACCTGCAACAACATAAAAACATAGTTAATCTGATTAAAAATTTACTAAGATTTAATTATGAAAAAAATTATTATATTCATTTATTTGATTTTATTTACCTCAGCTAATGCTGCAGGACATTTAAGCGATAAAGACAAGAAAGCTACATTAAAATGCACAGGTCTTTATTACGCTAACAGCATGATACCTCAAGGCACCTTAGAGTTAGATAAAATTGTTTTTTCAATTGCTGCCAAAAAATATTTAACATCATATTTAATTAAAGAAGGAGTGAAAGAGGATTTTGTTAATATTGAATTAAATAAGGCGGTCGACGAACTTTATGGCAAACCATATGATGATAAAAAAACGGGTGAGTGTAATAAATACATTTATAAATTAATACCAGAGTCAAAAGCAGAAATTGATAAGCTTGTTAAATCAGGAATTTATTAAAGCAACAAAGGAGAATACATGATAGATAAGTTTGGAAACGCATTTTATTTAATAATTTACTTAGCACATTTTATTATAGTTGGTAGCTACGCTTATCAGTTAGTTTTTGATACAAAAAAATTTCTTAAAGGTAGAGGAGTAGATAAAACTGCTACTTTAATTACAAGATTTGCAGGTTCATTTATGATCGCAATAGTTTTAATGGCAATCTATGTTGCTTTTATTAGATCTGGTGGTTTAGAAGCTACTTGGGCATTCTTTAATTTAGTTTTTATAATTAATGTTTCAATATTAGTTACGAATTTTTATACTTTAAAAATTGATAAGACAGGTTTAACTAAAAAAAAAAAAAACGACGGGATATATGCACCATTAATCTTAGTAATAATAAGCGCTTTACTTTGTTATGGTCTAGCGGATAAAATATACGTTTAATTTAACAAGGAGGAACACATGGCAAAATTTATAACTCTAGGAGTTTATACCGCAAAAGGATTAGGCGGCTTTGTCAATAACCCATCTACAGACAGAAAAGCTGCAACATCTGCACTTGCTGCTGCCGGTGGTGCAAAAGTAACTCGTTATGCCGGGTTAAGAGGAAAGTATGACTTTATGGCAGAAATCGAAGGTACTTTTGAACAAGCTGCTGCAGCTGCGATGGTAGCAGTGTCAAGTGGCGCGGTATCAGATTTTACTATTCTAGAAGATATTGATCTTAATGGAATAGCAGAAACTGCAAAAAAAATGGCCACAACTTACAAAGAGCCTGGAAAGTAATTATTTTCTAAAACTTATACACTTTAGGGTATCGGTGAAATTTAATTGATTTTTAAAATTTAAATTAATCTCATCGATACCTTTTTCTATCTCTTTATTTGATAAACTTAAAAGACAAGACATATATCTATTTTTAACCATCGATACATACTTTCTCTTAGAAATTTTTACATTAAAATTGAAGTTTGTTTCTTTTATTCTTCTTAAATTTTTTCTGATTATTTTAAATAATTTTTCATCTTTTTTGAGACTATTATTAAGTTGTTTTTTCATTATCTTAAAACAAGGTATTTTATT
Organism: uncultured Pelagibacteraceae bacterium; assembly: GCA_902582155.1. Taxonomy (GTDB): domain Bacteria; phylum Pseudomonadota; class Alphaproteobacteria; order Pelagibacterales; family Pelagibacteraceae; genus Pelagilacustribacter. The sequence continues at coordinate 4,086 of CACHRI010000005.1, read as the reverse complement.
ATTTTTTGTTTTAAGAGAAAAAATTAAAAGCGTTCCTCTTTCATTTAAATTTTTTTTGGCTAAATTTAATAAAAAAACAATTTTTGTTTGAGAGAAAAAATGAATCGTTTGTTTAATGATTATAACATCAAATTTTTTTCCCTTTTTAAGATATTTTAATGCATCTGATTTCTTAAATAATATATTTTTTTTAGTGTTTTTATTTTTTAAGATATCTATTCCAATAGCTTTTGTTTTAAATTTATATTTTTTTTGAAGAAAGCTAATTATATTTGCTCTACCACAACCTATATCTAAAATTCTCGTATTCTTATTTAATTTAGTTTTTCTTTTTATAAATTTATGAAATTGATCGATGTATTTTTTCGATGAAAGCCAAGTTCTATTATCCCAGTTTTTTAATGGCTTCATTAGAGTGCCACGACAGCAGCAGCCATCGAGGCAAGTCTTGCTTGAGTATCGTCTGCTCTACTTGTAATAACAACTGGCACTTTACCGCCCACAACTACTCCCGCAGCACAAGCGCCCATAAAAAATATCATCATTTTAACTAACCCATTGCCCGCTTCTACATTAGGCACTAATAGAATATCTGTTTTTCCTGCAACAACATTTTTTATTCCTTTTATTTGAGCAGCTTTTTCGGAAACTGAATTATCGAATGCCATAGGACCAAAGACATCAGCTTTAATACCTTCTTCTTTAGCTCTTTTTGTTAATTCTTTAGCTTCAACAGAACTTGGAACACTTTCTAAAACTTCTTCAGTAGCAGATAAAATTGAAACTTTCGGTTTTTCAATACCTATCCTATTTGCGAAATCTACAGAGTTTTTTAGAATATGCATTTTAGTTTCTAATTTAGGTAGCACGTTTAACGCGCCATCAGTAATGATGAATGGCTTATCATTTTTTTCTAGTGTCATGTGCCATACATGACTCAATCTTTTTTTACCTATTAGATTTAAATCTCTTTTTAATACAGCTTTCATTAAAACATCTGTGTGAATATGACCTTTAACTATTATTTTCACTTTTCCTTCGCTAGCTAATTTAGCAGCAATCGGAGCAGTGCTATTTTCATCAGGTTCATGAACAATTTCATATTTTGAAATATCCCAATTGATTTCTTTTGAAATTTTTTCGATTATTGACTTATCTCCAACAAACAATGGTGTTATTAAATTTGCCTCAACGGCCTGCTTAGCTGACTCTATTGCAACTTTTTTAACGGCATTAACTATTACGGCTTTTACAGGACCTTTACCTTTTGCAATTTTTAAAAGATTTTCAGGACAAACTATTTTTTTATTCGTTAGCATCAAGGTCTTCCATTTCTTTCAGTATTTTTGAAGGTATAGATATATCTTTATTTATATTTTTTTTATATATCTTATTTTTTCTTTCTCCAGGATACATTATTGAGCCAAATCCTTTTGCTTTAGGAAGTTTTTTAACTAATTTGATATTTTTTTTCATCTCTTTTAAAAAACTATTTCCTGAAAAAACATTAGGATTAATTGTAATAAATAAATGTCCTACGTTTTGTGGTCCTGAAAAGTCATCAAAAGGATCTTTTGTTTTACCGCCATGGCTGCTTCCAGTCAAAACACCACTTAGTATATCAACCATCCAAGCTAAACCTGAACCTTTAAATCCTGCTATAGGTAGTTGCGTGCCTTGCAAGGCTTGTTTAGCATCTGTCGTTATTTTTCCTTTTTTATTAAGAGCAACGCCGAAAGGAATTTTTAAACCCAACTTTTCTGCTCTTCGTATTTTACCTCGATTAATCATTGAAGCTGAAGAGTCGAATATAAAAGGAGTATTACCTGTTGGCGCTCCAAAGCAAATAGGATTAGTTCCGAACAAAGATTTTTTTGCTCCATGCGGCGCTAAAGCAGGAGGAGCATTAGTAAAACAAAATACTATTAAATTTTTCTTTACAGCTTGCTCGGCATAAAAACTAGATAATCCGTAATGACCACTTTTTTTAATAGCCACAAGACCAATTCCAGTTTTTTTTGCATTTTTAATAGCTACCTTAATACCTATATCAGCAGCAACAAAACCAATACTGTTGTCCGCATTAATGTGCGAGATAGATGAACTGATTTTTTTTGTTTTTATTTTTGGTTTTGAATTTATAAGACCTTTTTTCAGTCTATCACAATACATCTTTAATCTTGCTAAACCATGGGACTGTGCATTTATTAATTCAGCTTTAAGTAAATAATTAGCACAAATCCTGGAGTGATTGTTTGGAAGATTATGTTTTTTGAAAATTCTTTGAAGTTTTGAAAGTATTGCTTTTTTTTTCACTTAATTATTTTAGAACCTTTTTGTTCCCAGTAATTTGTTCTTTGCTCTGGATTTTCGACCAAACTCTTACACATGAGACCATATTTTTTAGCTAAAGATGAAAAATCTTTGTTTGCCATTTTCACAAACGTATCTATTTTTGTCTTAGTCATCTCAGCCATAACTTCAGGATTTAACCCCATAATTTCCCCTAAATCATAGTTATACTTCAATGAAACATCTGCACTATTTTCTAAATTTTTTATAATTCCCTGATCTTTCCCAGCCTTTTTAAAGCTCTCTGCTGCAACCTTATAGAAACTGTAACAATCTAAATAATCTTTTTGAATGTTTTCCATGATATATTTAGCTACTTTTTTTTCTTTTACTTTTTCGTCAGCGAAGAGAGATGCTGGAAGAAGAAAAATAAATACTATGATCAAAAGCCTTTTCATTAATGACTAACCTTTTCCTCGCCAAGGAATCGTTTTATCAATAATTTTTCTAATTGTAATATCAAATAACAAACCTAACATTCCCATAATAAATATAGTTATCCATATTACTTCATATTGGAAATACTTTTTAGCGACATTTTCTACAAATCCAACGCCAGTCGTTCCTGCTAAAAATTCTGCAGCTACTAAAGTTCCCCAACACATTCCTGTTGCTACTCTTATGCCAGTAAGAATTTCTGGTAAAGAATTTGGGAAAATAACATGTCTTAATATTTGCCAATTAGATGCGCCAAGAGAATGTGCGGCGTGAATTTTGGATAATTGAGTTCCTGAAGCACCAGCCCTAGCCGAAATAATCATTATTGATAGCGAGACCATAAATAACAAGAACACTTTGCCAAGGTTATCAATACCAAGAACTGAAATTACTAATGGTGCCCATGCTAATGGTGGTACAGGTCTGTAAAGTTCAATTAAGGGATCAAAAAATCCTTTTGCAAATCTATTTAATCCCATGAAAAGCCCTAACGGTACTCCTACAATAATTCCTGCTACAAGACCAAGGAACACTCTTAAAAATGAGTCCCATATATGACCAGTTGGTATTGGAATTTTAAATAAATTGAAGTCTCCTGTTACAAAACTTAACACTTTGCTTTTAAAGTTGGGTTTAACTTCACCCTGTTCATTATGAACTGGGTACTCACCAGGTAAAACATCTGCAAACCAATCAGGAATTAAGAAACCTATAATCTTACTTACATCCATCATTTCATACCAAATTAATGGAATTTGTTTGTAACCAACATTAGGGTTAAGCATTAATGTAAATTTATTAATTGTATCTGAAGGTTTGGGTAACCATCTACCCGATCCTTGCTCTGAACAACTTGGTCCACTAGAAATAATAGTACCAGACGGAAATAAAAGTATATCAATCCATCTTAAAGTGCCTTGCTCTTTTTTTTGCGCTTTATCAAAATTAATTATTGAAAGCTGCATGTCTTTCAAAGTATTTGGCGGAAATATACTTGCGTATTCAATTCTTCTTGCAATTTTTAAGATATCTTTTGCAAAAGAGGAAGCGATTTCCTCTGAAGAGCCAAGATTAGTTCTGAAATCTTTAATCTCTTTTTTTAGTTTTTCCAAAGCCGAAGCATATTGATTATTATGATTACGAAGCTCGAAGAACTCGTCACTAATTAAATTAAGCTCCTCAGCAGCTGCTTGAAATTTTAAACCTCTTTTTGTTTTTGGTATCGAAGGTATTTCAATGGTGTTTTCAATTGATGTACTTGAAGCTTTCCAACTGCCTTCCTCTTTAGCAGCTTCA
>CACHRI010000004.1 GCA_902582155.1 uncultured Pelagibacteraceae bacterium | reverse complement strand
CATCATTAAAATTTTTGGTATTAATTAAAGCCATAATTTCTTGTTCATTTGCAAATACGATATTTAATTTATTTTGAACTAAATCTAAAAAGTTTTCTTTGTGTCTCTCAACACAAAATAAATCTGAGAGAGACATAGCAGACTGAATAGAGTTGTTTATTGCTTTATTAAATGCTTTTTGTGGATCACCTTTATCCCACAAATATCCCTCTAAAAATGTAATGTCACTTTTTTTTATTATTTTTTCATCAATATCATTTTCACTTATTTTGCCTGCTGTACCTAGAAAAGTACACATTGTTCTTTCTGTGTCTGGAGTAATCAAAATTAAACAAGTCCCAGTTGGTACTTCCTCAGATTTAATCTTGGAATGAAAAGTTACTTTCTCTTTTTCTAAACCTTCTAAATATTTTTTACCTAAATCATCATCATTTACTTTACCAATGAATCCTACCTCATTTCCAAGTTGAGAAAGACCCACAATAGAGTTAGCCACTGAACCGCCAGATATAGTAGTTTCAATTTTCAAATTTCTAAGAAGTTTTTTAAATTCACTTTCATCGACTAGTTTCATTGTACTTTTAGTAAGTTTATTCTGCTCTAAGAAATTGTCATCAATTTTACATATAACATCTACTATCGCGTTTCCTATACCTAGAATTTTCATATTAAGCTTTCTTTGCTGTAAATTTCTTTTTTCTATTTGGGTAACAGCTTTTACAAATTTTGCAAGTTAAACCAAAGCAATCTCTTGCCTTACAATATTCTCTGCCGTACCAGATAATTTGTAAATGAAGTTTATTCCAACTTTTCTTTGGAAAGACAGCCTTTAAATCTTTTTCAGTCTGAACAACATTTTTACCATTTGTTAATCCCCATCTTTGAGCCAATCGATGAATATGTGTATCCACAGGAAATGCTGGAAAACCGAATCCTTGAGACATGACAACACTAGCTGTTTTATGTCCAACACCAGGAAGTTGCTCAAGTTCTTCGTAAGTATTTGGAACTTTACCATTATATTTTTCTACTAAAGTTTTTGAAAGGTAGTAAATACTTTTTGCTTTAACTCTAAAAATTCCTATCTTCTTAATTAATCGTTCTATTTTTTTTCTGCCTAATTTCACAAAATGTTTTGGATGATTATATTTTGGATAAATATTTTTGGTTACATTATTGACATTAACATCGGTACATTGTGCCGAAAGTAAAACAGAAACAAGTAAAGTAAAAGTATTCCTATAGCTTAATGGAATAGGAACTTTAGGGTAGATATTATTCAATGTCTTTTGAATAATTAAAGATTTTCTTTTATTGTTCACTTAAAATTTAAAAGATCTCTCATTGAATAAAGACCTGGTTTTTTCCTCATTATCCACTTAGACGCAGTCAAAGCGCCTTCAGAATATAATGATCTATCAAAAGACTCATGATTTAAAGTTATTATTTCTTTGCCGCTAGAAAATTTTACTTCGTGTTCACCAATAACATTGCCTTTTCGAATAGAATTAAAATTTATTTTTTTTCCGTAAGGAAATTTTTTCCTATTTAAATATTTTTTTCCTATCAAGCTGAAAAAATTTTTGTTTTTACCATCAGCTATGCCTTTACCCAACATCAGTGCAGTTCCTGATGGATGGTCTTTTTTATGTTTGTGATGAACCTCATAAACTTTAGTAAGAAAATTATCACTTAAAGATTTAGAAGCTATTTCAGTTAAATACATTAAAAGATTTACACCTAAACTCATATTGCCAGCTTTAAGGATAGGTATTTTTTTTGAATATTTTTTTATTAAATCTTCTTCTCTTTTGGAAAAACCTGTAGTTCCGATTACAACTCTTTTTTTTAATTTTGAAGCAATCTTTAAAACCTGCAGCGTACATTTGGGAACAGTGAAGTCTATAATTACATTTGCTTTTTTAAACGCTTCAATGGTGTTAAGTTCAGGTTTTATACCAGAAATTTTTTTAGAGATCCTCCTGTTTTCTGTCAGAGAAACTAATTTAAAGTTTTTATTGTTTTTAGAGGATCTAATGATTTGTTGACCCATTCTTCCTAAGCAACCTGTTATAGCTAAATTGATTTTTTTCATTATATAATAAGGTTTATAATTACAACAATAATAAGGACAATTATAGTCCAAATGGAAATATTTTGAGTGAATTGTTTAATTTTGTTGTTGGTATTTAAGAATGATGGTAGCACTAAAAATAACACTGCTAAAAGAAAAATTGCAGACATGATTTCTTGCATAGCCATCTTTAATTAAGAATTTTTCCAGAATTTTTTTGCTTTTTCAAAAAAGTTTTTAATAATTGGACTAGATTTTTCAGACTCAATTTTTCTGAATTCTTCTAAAAGTTCCTTTTGTTTCAAATTTAAACTTGATGGAACTTCAGTAATAATCTTTATGTATAAGTCTCCATAACCACTTCCTCTAAGCAATGGCATTCCTTTACCTCTAAGTCTTAATTGTTTACCATGTTGTGTTCCAGGTGGAATTTTTATCTTAGTCCTACCGCCGTCTATTGATGGCACCTCAACAGATGTCCCAAGCGCAGCATCGGTAAATGTTATGGGCAATTCAAAATATAAATGTTCATCAGATCTTTTAAAAATACTATGATTATCTATAGATATAAATAAATATAAGTCTCCAGTAGAACCACCTTTGCTACCAGCCTCTCCTTTTCCTGTTACTCTAATTCTTGTACCATCGTCAACACCCTTAGGAATTTTTACTGATACATTTTCTTTCGATTGTGTTTTTCCATTACCTCTACATTGTTTACAAGGATTACCTATTGTTTCTCCATAGCCACTACATTCAGGGCAGGTTTGTTGAATTGTAAAAAAACCTTGATTTGATCTAACCTTACCTCTCCCATTACAGTAATTACATGTTATTGGTTTCGAGCCAGGTTCAGAACCTTGTCCTGTGCATCTAGAACATTTTTTGTACGTAGTGTAATTTACTTTTTTATTTAGACCCGAGTAGGCTTCTTCTAAAGCAATTGAAACATCATATCTTAAATCATTTCCTCTATTAGAGGCTCTTCTTCCTGACCTTCTTCCACCTCCAAAAACATCATCTCCAAAAAAGTCCTCAAATATATCCGAAAACGATGAGCCAAAATCAAAATTACCAAATCCCTGTCCACCACCACTTTCAAATGCTGCATGACCGAATTGATCATAATTTGTTTTTCTTTTGTCATCAGAAAGAACATGATATGCCTCACTTGCTTCTTTAAATTTATCTTCAGAAGTTTTGTCGCCTTTTGTTTTATCGGGATGGTATTTTAGTGCTAGTTTACGATAGGCTTTTTTTATTTCATCCTTGGATGCGGATTTAGATACACCTAAGATTTCATAATAATCTCTTTTTCCCACAAGAAATTGCTCCTTTTTTTATCTTAGGCGCTTTTTTCCTTATCTTCTTTTACTTCCTCAAAATCAGCGTCAACAACGTTTTCTTTGTCTCCACCTTTATCCTTAGGCCCCTTATCATTTTTGTCGTTTTTATTATTTTGGTCTTTCTGTTGGCTCTTGTATACCGCTTCACCAAGCTTCATCGAAGCTTGTACAAGATTTTGTGTTTTTTTCTTAATATCTTCAGTATCTGTTCCTTTTAAAGACTCTTTTAGATCGGATATTCCTGCTTCTATAGCTTTTTTTTCTTCAGCTGAAATTTTGTCTCCATGTTCTTTTAAACTCTTCTCGGTAGAGAAAACTATACTGTCTGCCTGATTTCTTGCGTCAACAGCATCTCTTTTCTTTTTATCAGCTTCTTTGTTTGCTTCTGCATCTTTTACCATTTTATTTATTTCATCGTCAGATAATCCTCCAGAAGCTTGTATTTGAATCTTTTGTTCTTTACCGGTACCTTTATCTTTCGCTGAAACACTAACAATACCATTTGCGTCAATATCAAATGTCACTTCTATTTGCGGAGTTCCTCTTGGGGCTGGCGGTATACCAACTAGCTCAAAATTTCCTAATAGTTTATTATCTGCAGCCATTTCTCTCTCACCTTGTAAAACTCTGATTGAAACTGCAGGCTGGTTATCTTCAGCAGTAGAGAATACCTGGCTTTTCTTCGTTGGTATGGTTGTATTTTTATCTATTAGTTTGGTAGAAACACCACCTAAAGTTTCTATACCTAATGAAAGAGGCGTAACATCTAACAATAATACATCTTTAACATCACCTTGAAGAACTCCAGCTTGAATTGCTGCTCCCATAGCAACAACTTCATCTGGGTTAACACTTTTATTTGGCTCTTTGCCAAAAAAGTTTTTCACAGTTTCAATTATTTTAGGCATTCTTGTCATGCCGCCAACTAAAACTACTTCATTTATCTCTGCAGCGGAAAAACCAGAATCTTTTAATGCTGTCTTACAAGGACTTAGTGTTCTTTCAATTAAACTTTGCACTAGTGCTTCAAGCTTAGCTCTAGTAAACTTTAAATTTAAATGCTTTGGACCTGTCTTGTCAGCTGTAATAAATGGAAGATTTATTTCAGTTTGCGTCGCAGATGAAAGTTCAATTTTTGCTTTTTCTGCGGCTTCTTTTAGCCTTTGTAATGCAAGTTTATCAGACTTTAAGTCAATAGAGTTATCTTTTTTAAATTCATTTGCTAAGTATTCTACAATTGTGTCGTCAAAATCTTCTCCACCAAGAAAAGTATCTCCGTTTGTCGATTTAACCTCAAATACACCATCGCCAATTTCTAATATTGAAATATCGAATGTTCCACCACCTAAATCGTAAACAGCAATTTTTTTTCCACCCTTTTTATCTAAGCCATATGCTAGTGATGCAGCTGTTGGCTCATTTATAATTCTTAAAACTTCTAGTCCTGCAATTTTTCCGGCATCTTTAGTTGCTTGTCTCTGAGAGTCGTTAAAATAAGCTGGCACCGTTATTACAGCTTTTGTCACTGCCTGTCCTAAATATTTTTCGGCAGTTTCTTTCATTTTCTGAAGTATAAACGCCGAGATTTGAGATGGTGAGTATTTCTTTCCTTTACCCTCCACCCAGGCATCACCGTTTTCTGATTTTATAATTTTATATGGTACTTTTGAAAGATCTTTTTGAACTGATGGACCATCAAATTTTCTTCCTATAAGTCTTTTAACAGCAAAAATTGTATCCTCTGGATTCGTAACAGCTTGTCTCTTTGCTGGTTGACCGACTAGTTTTTCCTCTTTTTCTAAAAAGGCTACAACAGACGGCGTGGTTCTTGCGCCCTCAGTATTTTCCAATACTTTGGCTTGCGTACCATCCATGATTGCCACACAAGAATTTGTAGTACCTAAATCTATTCCTATTACTCTGCTCATATTATCCTTTGTTTACAATGTATATGGGGTCTAAATATTCTGTTACAAGGTATGATTTTCATTTATTTTCTTCACTTTTTTCGACTTTTTTCTTTGATATTCCTACATAAGAGGGTCTTAGCAATCTATCACCGAACATAAAACCTGATTGAATTTCTTGGACAATGGTACCTTGTTCCACTTTTTCATTTTCAACTTCAATCATGGCTTGATGAAAATTTGGATCAAATTTTTCATTTATACAATTTATTTTAGTAATTTTATTTTTATTAAAAACAGAAAGTAAATCTTTTTCTATAATTTCAATATTTTTAAGAAATTTTTCAAAATCTTCACTTTTTTTTAATGACTCGTCTTCTTGTATAGATTTTTTTGCTCTTTGAAGATTATCAATCAAAGTCAGCATTTCTTTAGCAAAATTAAATCCTCCAAAATCAAAGGCATCCTTAATTTCCTTTTCAAATCTTCTCCTTTGATTTTCAGAGTCTGCCAATGATCTAAGTAGTTTTTCCTCAGATACTTTTAATTTTTCTTCAATCGTAAGTTCTTCTTTTTTTGACTCTTCTTTACCAATTTCATTATCTTCTTTATTTATATTTTTGTCTTTGTTAGATTTACTCATATAAAATGCTATATAATAACAAAAAATTGAATTACTAGCCCATAATGAAAAAAAAACTTCAAATTTTAATAGGTACTCACAATAAAGGAAAATTTAAAGAAATAAGCAAATTAGTAAGTAAAAAATTTAGGAAGATTTCACCAGATAGTTTAAATATCAAGGCACCAAAAGAAACTGGCAGATCATTTAAGTCAAATTCAGAATTAAAAGCAAATTATTTTTTTAAAAAGTCAAAAATTATCTCAATATCAGATGACTCAGGTCTTGAAGTAAAAGCTTTGAAAAATCAACCAGGAATTTACTCAGCACGATTTGCTAAACAAAGAGGTGGTTTTAAAAAAGCCATGCAAAGTATATTAGAACAAATTAAATATAAAAAAGATAGAAGAGCAAAATTTTTTTGTAGCTTATCTATTAAACTTAGTAACAAAAAGATTTTGACTTCAATAGGGATTATAAATGGGAAAATATCAAAAAAAATTATTGGAACAAATGGATTTGGTTATGATTCAATTTTCCTACCTAACAAATCTAAAATTACTTTTGGACAGATGCAAAAAAGAAGAAAATTGAAAATTGATCATAGAAGCATAGCTTTTAAAAAACTTAAAAAAAAATTAAAATTTTATAAATTTGTTATCTGATACTTTATACATATTTAATTCTTGTATAAGTTTTCCATTTTCAAAATTGAAGGTCCCAATCTTTCCTTTAATTTTGTCTTTAATTGTAAAATCTTTCACTGAAGTAATTTTGTAATTTTTTTTATTCCAAATATAATAAATCAGGCCCAAAGCATCGTATGTAAGAATTGTAATCTCACTTGGCTGTAAACCAAAAGCTTTTGAATACTTATTTGTATATTTCTCAAAGTTTTTGATATTCACAGATGGATAGTACAAATTTTTTATTGAATTTTCTAAAAAAATACTTTTATCAAACCATTGATTTACAGTAATTATAATGACATCATCTTGATTAACGTCTGAGTAGACCAGAGAGGTTAATACACTTTTCAAACTATTACCAAAATCAATGATAATAACTGAGTCAAAGTTTACTTTACCTATGGTATATTTTTGTTCTAATCTCTTAAGTTCAATTTTAGATGCTTCGTCCTCTTTTTCCTCCAGCATTTTGACTCTTGAAATAAGATTTCTTTTTCTTTGCTTGTAATTTGTTAACTTCTCTATGTCACCTGTCAACACCTTTGGGTCTGGATCATATTTAAATATTTTTTTCTTTTCTAAATTCATATTATTAATTTTAGAGTCTATTAATTTTGTGTATTCGTTTTTAGGATACATTATAATTGTTTTTTTTCTGTTATTTTTTTTTATAAATTCTTCGATGGATTTAATTTGAGACTCAAGGCTAACCCCAACACTCAATATATTATTTTGTACGTTTGGGTCAGTATTAGAAGGAGAGATAAATATCATATCTTTATAACTTTTAACCACATTAAAATCTTCAAAGTTTATCGGTCCAATTACAATCCTGACATTTTCTTTTTGTAAAGATTCAATAGAACTAACTAGTTTATTTTCATTATTAAAGCCTGTGTCTCTAGGAAATATCTTTACATTGTCGTCGCCAATTTCTTTTAACGCTAGTTGAAGAGAGAGCATTATAGATTGACCAATATCTTTGTATTCACCAGAAAAAGGAGCCAATAAACCTATTCGCAACGATCTCTGGCTTTCATCCGCAAAAGAGTTAAAATTTGTAAATAATAATATATAAATAAATAATAATTTTTTAAAAAAACTTATGAAAAATTTAATCAAAGGCCTGTATATTGTTTCTACTCCCATTGGAAACCTAAAAGATATTACATTTAGAGCAGTTGAAGTTTTAAAAAAATCAGATTTTATCCTTTGCGAGGATACACGACATTCTATTAAACTTTTAAATAATTTAAACATAAAAAATAATCTAATTTCATACCATAAGTTTAACGAGAAAAAATCTGTAAATAAAATTATACAATATTTAAATGAGGGCAAAATTTTGTCTTTAATTTCCGATGCTGGCACACCTGTTTTGTCAGACCCAGGAAATATACTTATTAATGAATGTGCTAAAAAGGGTCATAATATTTTTACTATCCCTGGTCCGTCCGCTGTTACCTCTGCAGTTAGCTTATCTGGTTTTGATGGACAATTCCTATTTTATGGATTTTTACCAAAAAATGAAAATGAGCTTTATTCTACTTTAAAAAAACTTAATTTAGAAAACTACTCTTTGGTTTTTTTTATACCTGCTATCAGAATAAATTTTTATCTAAAAGCATTTAAAAAACTATTAATAGATAGAAATATTTTTATTGCTAGAGAAATGACTAAAAAATATGAGACATATTACAGAGATAGTTTAGATAATATTTCTCTTTTTAAAAAAACATTAAAAGGTGAGTTAACAGTCGTTATTTCAAAAAGAAAAATTGATAAGTTACCAACAATAAATATGAGTAAAATTGAAAATCAAGTTACAAAATATATGAAAAGTTATACTGTTAAAGATGTTGTTGAATTGGTATCGACAAAAGAAAATATATCAAAAAAAATTGTATATGATATTTGTTTAAAAAATAAAAAATGAGAATTTATTTATTAAATACATTTATTATTCTACTACTGCTCAGTTGTTCGCCCGCAACAAGATTTGGTGCTGGTGTAGATGTTACATTTGATCCAAGAACAATTGGCATGCAAATTGATGATACAATTATGCAAAAAAATTTAGTTGCAAGATTATCGCTGAGTGAAAAAAAATATTTTATAAATATTCAGGTTGAAGTTTTAGATGGCAGAATTTTTCTTGCCGGAAAAGTGGACGAGCCAGAAGAAAAAATAAAAATAACAAAACTAGCATGGGAAACAAAAGGTGTTAGAGAAGTCAAAAATGCAATTACAATTAAAGGGAATTCAAATTTTAAAAGCACTGCAAAAGATATTCTTATAACGAGCCAGTTGCGCACAGCCTTAATCTTGAATAAAAAAACAAAATCAAGAAATTATACATTGGAAACAATAAATAAAAAAATATACATATTTGGTATCGCCATGGATGTAGAAGAAAAAAAGGAAGTAATGGCTGAGGCAAATAAAATCTATGACGTTGAAAAGATTATACCATCAATATACTTAGCATCAGAGCTAAGTAGAAATAAGCTTTAGTTTTTTTTATAGTCAATCACATCCGCAGAATAAGCAGCAATTGAAGCTAGATTTAAAATATCTGATGTACTTGATCTTAGTGGTGCAACTTCAATTGGCAGATCCAAACCTATTAGTAATGGTCCGATTAATTTAGCACCTCCAAAAGATTTCATTAGTTTTGTTGAGATTGCAGCGCTATGAAGTGCAGGCATGATCAAAATGTTAGCTCTTCCAACAATCTTTGAAAAAGGATAAACATCTTGGTAAATTGGGTTTAACGCCACATCTGGTTGCATCTCTCCATCAAAGTCAAAATCCACTTTTTCATTTTTTAAAATATCTATAGCATCCCTGACATGTTTTGTATTTCTTGAAATTGGTTTGCCAAAAGTTGAGTGTGATAAAAAAGCTACTTTGGGTTCAAAACCAAAAAGTTTCGAAACCCTCACACAAGATTTAGAAATCGCAACCAATCTTTCTGAAGAAGGAAAATCTTCAACGTTAGTGTCTGCAACTAAGACAGTTCTTCCTTTAAACACCATCATTGTCATTCCAAATATAGGCTCGCCTTTCCGTGCATCGCAGACATGTTTTAGTTTTTCTATTGAAGCAGCGTAATGTCTTATGTTTCCAGTTACCATTGCATCAGCGTCTTTGCATGCCACCATAGAAGAACCAAAGGCAATCCTATCATTTCTTACTAATCGATCGACGTCTCTCTCGAGTTGTCCGGTTCTTTGAAGTTTTTTATATAAATACTTTGTATATTTCTCTCTCATTTCTTTGTTAGCAGAATTAACAATTTGAATTTTGAAATTTTCATCAAGCCCAATTTTGTTTAATGTTTCTTTAACTCTTTTTTCGTTTCCAATTACTATTGGTGTTCCTAATTTATTTTTTCCAAATTCAATTGCCGCTTTAAGCATATTGTCATCTTCACCCTCAGCAAAAACAACTTTTTTTGGACTTTTTTTTACATTTGCATTTATACCTTGCATTAAGGACATAGAAGGATCTAGTCTGGCAGTTAGTTGGTCTTTATAACTCTCCAAATTATCAATTTTTTTTCTAGCTACACCACTTTTAATTGCTGCTTCCGCTACAGCAGAAGGAATTATTCTCACAAGTCTAGGATCAAATGTTGAAGGTATAATATAATCTTTTCCATATTTTGGTCTCTCACCTCCATATGCAGTAACAACTTCATCAGGTACATCCTCTCTTGCTAACAATGCTATTGCATTAGCAGCGGCTACTTTCATTTCGTCGTTAATAATTTTTGCCCTTACATCTAATGCACCCCTAAAAATATACGGGAAGCCAATTAGATTATTTACCTGGTTTGGATAGTCTGATCTTCCTGTTGCAATAATAACATCACTTCGTACTTCATTAATTATCTCAGGCTTTATTTCAGGATCAGGATTTGCACATGCAAATACAATTGGATTCTTTGCCATAGACTTTATCATATTTCTACTAACAACATCCTTAGCCGAAAGACCAAGAAAAACATCTGCTCCTTTAATGGCCTCCTCAAGTGTTCTAAGATTAGTTTCGATTGCATGAGCAGATTTGAACTGATCAACATTATCTCTTCCTTTATAAATTACTCCTTTCCTATCACACATAATTACATTTTCATTTTTTACTCCAATCTTTTTAAAAAGGTTGGTACACGCTATTGCTGAAGCTCCAGCACCGTTTACAACTATTTTAACTTTATCAATTTTCTTTTTTGAAATATCTAAAGCATTTATTAATGCAGCTGTAGTAATTATTGCTGTGCCATGTTGGTCGTCATGAAATACCGGAATATCTAAAATTTCTTTTAATTTTTGCTCAATTATAAAACAATCTGGAGCAGCAATATCTTCAAGATTTATTCCACCAAAAGTACCTGATATATTTTTAATAGTAGAAATTATTTCATCAGCGTTTTGATTATCAATTTCTATATCAATTGAGTCGATATCTGCAAATCTTTTAAACAATACAGCTTTTCCTTCCATTACTGGTTTCGATGCTAATGATCCTAAATTTCCTAATCCAAGAATTGCAGAACCATTACTTATTACAGCTACTAGGTTTCCTTTTGAAGTGTAGTCATAGGCTTTTGAAGAATCTTTAGAAATCTCTTTAACTGGGGCCGCTACACCTGGTGAATAAGCAAGTGATAAATCTCTTTTTGTGATAAGTGGTTTTGAAGAATTAACCTCAATTTTGCCAGACTTATTACTTATATGAAAATCTAAAGCCTCTTTATCTGAATAATGATCAATTTTTGATTTTTTTGTCATTGGATTTTGAGTATGTAATATATAAATGAATTTATCACTGATAATTTTGTCTTAAATATGAATATATTATCTTCTACCACTGTATTTAGTTTTTATACAATGTTGAGCCGAGTTTTAGGTTATTTCAGAGACATTTTAATTGCTATATTTTTAGGAACCTCGATTTATGCCGATGCCTTTTTTGTTGCATTTAGACTTCCGAATACATTTAGAAGGTTGTTTGCCGAAGGTACATTTAATGCAGCTTTCATTCCAAGTTACACAACTGAGAAAATCAAAGGGAAAAATCAAGGCAAAAGATTTGCAGATGAAGTTTTAACTTTATTAACTTTGGGCCTTTTGACTATTGTTTTTATAGTAGAAATTTTTGCTCCTTACGTAGTTTACTTGATTGCCCCAGGATTTATTATTGATAATGAAAAATTTAATCTAGCGGTCGAATTTACAAGGGTGACTTTCCCATTTTTGGCTTTTGTAAGTTTGTCATCTTTTTTTGCCGGTATATTAAATTCTGAAAATAAATTTGCTGCCGCAGCGTCAGCACCAATTTTTCTAAATTTAATTTTAATTTTATCTTTATTTTTATCATATTATTTTGAATTAGATTATGCTCTAAATTTATCTTATGGAGTTTCACTATCTGGTTTAATACAATTAATTTTTTTAATCTTTTTTGCAAAAAAATATTATCGACCTTCATTTGTTTTAAAGAAAAAAATTAGAAATAAGGTAAAATTTTTCTTAAAAAGATTATTACCTAGTATTTTTTCATCAGGAGTTGTTCAAATAAGTATTTTAGTAGGAACAATAATAGCATCATTCCAGGCTGGAGCAGTTTCTTATCTATATTACGCAGATAGGATTTATCAAATTAATCTTGCAATCGCAGGAATTGCTGTGAGCACAGTGTCTTTACCTGTGTTAAGTAGATTAATTAAAAATAAAAAAATTAGTCAAGTATACAAAGTTCAAAATAAGTCTATCGAACTATCTTTATTACTATCTTTGCCAGCTAGTTTAGCTTTGATAATAGGTTCAGAAGAAATTGTTAATGCATTATTTGGTTATGGGTCTTTCACGGAAAACGATGTTGAGCAAACATCTTTGGCACTAAAATATTTTGGTTATGGAGTTCCAGCTTTCGCAGTTTTAAAAATATTTGCAAATTTCTTTTTTGCAAGAGACAATACCATGACACCTTTCAAAGTTTCGTCAGTTGTGGTTTTTGTAAATATTGCCGTAAGTGTTTTATTTTTTGGACAATTTGGTTTTATAATCATTCCTATTGCCACAACTTTATCTACCTGGATAGGAGTTTTTTATTATTTGTATATTCTATTAAAAATAGGTTTCTTGAAGATCGATTATAATTTTTATAGAAATTTTATGAAAATAGTATTTGCCACCTCTGTAATATCTTATATTTTAAACACGTGTTTAAATTATTTTGCAAAAAACTTGATTTATTCAAGTGGTTATAAAGTTGTATACTTATTAATTATAGTAATATTTATTGCTTTATTGTATTTTTTAATTTGTTATTTTTTAAAAGTACTTAACTTTAAAAGTTTTAAAACAAATTAGTATGAAAAAAGAATTAGTATTCTCTGGGGTTCAGCCGACTGGTAATTTACATCTTGGAAATTATCTAGGAGCTTTAAAAAATTTTGTTTCACTTCAAAAGTCAATGAACTGTTTATATTGTGTAGTTGATTTACATGCTATTACAACTTTTCAAAATCCGGAAGAATTAAACTCAAATATTTTAGAAACTACAGCAGGATTCTTAGCTTCTGGACTGGACTCAAACAAAAGTATAATTTTTAATCAATCATCAGTTAGTGGACACGCGGAATTAGCTTGGATACTAAATTGTGTTTGTAGAATAGGTTGGTTAAATCGCATGACACAATTTAAAGATAAGGCTGGAAAAGATAAAGAAAAAGCTAGTGTTGGTCTTTATATTTATCCAAATTTAATGGCCGCAGATATATTATTGTATAAAGCTACTCATGTACCGGTAGGTGCTGATCAGAAACAGCACTTAGAATTGTCGAGGGATATTGCTCAAAAATTTAATAATGATTTTAATCAGCAGGATTTTTTCCCATTACCAGAGCCTTTAATACAAAAAAATATTTCTCGAGTTATGAGTTTAAGAGATGGAACAAAAAAAATGAGTAAGTCAGAAGACTCAGATTATTCCAGAATTAATTTGAAAGATAGTTCTGATGAAATAGTAAAAAAAATAAAAAAAGCAAAAACTGATGCAGACCCAATTACTGAAAATATAAAAGATTATGAGAAGAGACCTGAAGCATATAATTTATTAAGCATTTATTCAGACTTGTCAGATCAAAAAATAGAAACAACGATAAATGAATTTGTTGGAAAGGATTTTTCATCTTTAAAGTTAAAATTGTCAGAAAAATTAGTTGAGACAATTAGTCCAATCGGGAAGAATATTGTTAAATTAATGAAAGATAAAAAACACCTTGAAGATGTATTAAAAAAAGGCAAACAAAAAGCCAGCATTATCGCTGAGGAAAACCTTAAAAAGATACGTGAAATAATAGGATTTGTGTAATATACATATCGTACAATGATACAAGTTGAACAAACACCAAACCCAGATTCGTTAAAGTTTTTATCACAAAAAATTTTATCTAAGGTTGGCACTGAAGAGTTTAAAAAATCAAATTTAAACAACATTAAAATTCCATTTATAAAAGAGCTATTAAATTTTTCAGGTGTTGAACTTGTTTTAGTTTCAGATAATTTTCTGACAGTAAAAAAAGAAAAAAATGCTTCTTGGGACAGTTTAAAACCAATGATTATTTCACAATTAAATGATTATTTTGAAAAAACTAAGGACCCAATTTTGACTGAAAATAGAACGGAAAAAAAATCTGATGAAAATGAAACTATTTCAAAAATTAAGGACGTTCTAGATACTAAAATAAGGCCAGCAGTTGCAAGAGATGGTGGCGACATTAAATTTAAATCTTTTGATAATGGCGTGGTTAAGGTGGAACTTCAAGGAGCATGCTCTGGATGTCCGAGTTCTATAATGACTTTAAAACAGGGCGTACAAAATTTACTTAAGCATTACGTAAAAGAAGTAAACTCAGTAGAAGCAATTTAAATGAAAAAAAATTTAAGTTACAGAGATAAGTTATTAGAATTAGCTCAGATATATAAAATATCTGAAATCCAAAACTATATTAAAAGAAAAAAAAATCTTACCACTCAACAAATCGAGCATATTTTAAAAAAGAATAACGTTCCTATTCCTAAAGATTTTAATGTAAGCTTTTTTAAGAAAAGCATCTCAAATCCTATTTCAAAAGCAGGAAAAGGGGTTTCTGGAATTTATAGCGATACAACTGACGGAGTAGGAAAATTTTTCAAAAGAACAAAAAAAGGAGCCTCAGGATTATACGATGATACCACTGGAGGTGTTGGAAATTTCTTCATAAGGTTGTGGAGGAATTCAGGTAATTTAGGAATTGGCATTTTAAATACAATCCCTAAAGTATTTAATACTGTTTCTAATTTCATTTCAAATGCATTAGTAGATATGTTCAGCAGTTTCTATACTTCTGAAGTTGAAAAAACAAAAACTAACAAGTTAGTTAAAGGTTTTGGTATTGTAGTAATTACGTGTGCCATTGGCATAACTTTTTACACCATAAAAGAAAACTATGACGGAAATAATATAACTCAATCAATCCCAGTAGAGAAAGATAAACCAAAAAAAATTGAAAAACAAAAAAAAGAAGTAAAGAAAAAAATAGAAAAAAAACCTCAAAAAAAAGAGGAGCAAAAGCAAGTAAAAAAACCTGAACCAAAAAAAGAAAAATCTCCAAGTCAAGTTACTGAATTAGTCCTACCAAATTTAAATATTAAAACCGAAACAGTATTAAGTTTATTTGATGATGTTGAATATGATTTAAAAACTGTGAGAAACCACAAAAAAGTAAAACCAATATATTTCACACAATTTCCAAAAGATTTAGACGAAATAAAAAACACCCAGTTAAAGAAGGAGACTTTTATTAAAATTGTTTTACCTTTGGTAGTTGCTGAAAATGAAAAAATTTTAGATGATAAAATAAAGCTTAAGAAAATTACCTCAAAAAAAATGACATCAGACAAAGAAAAATCTTGGTTGAGGTTAAAACTTAGAGAGTATAAAGTTAAAAACTCAGATTTTACCGAGCTAAACAAGAGAATGGATATAATACCAGTGTCGATAGCTTTAGCTCAAGCTGCAAAGGAAAGTGGCTGGGGAACGTCTAGATTTGCTTTAGAGGGAAACGCAATATTTGGTCAATGGACTTGGACTGGTCAGGGTATAGAACCACTTAACGCAGGAAAACATGAGAACCATAAAATACTTAGGTTTCCGATTTTAAGAGCCTCAGTTAAAGCTTACAAAAATAATTTAAATACTCATAAAGGTTATTCTGAATTTAGAGAAAAAAGGTTTAGTTTAAGAAAAAGAAACAAAAATATTAAAGGATTAGACTTAACGGACACTCTAGATAGATACGCTCAAACAGGTAAAGAGTATACTGAAATATTAGAAAAAATTATCAAGCAAAATGATCTGTCGGATTTTGAAACAGTACAGCTCACTAATTCTGTTGTTAAAAAAGATATAAAACTTTAATATTATTTTTCTTTAATTACAAACTGTATACCAAGCCATCTATAAAAATTATCTTTTTCCCTTAATGAACAGTTTATTCTTCCTCTTTCTGTCGTAAATTTTCCCTCTAGATTTATACTTAAGTCAAAATTATCGGTAAATTCAATGACAGAATTTCTCCATTTATCTTCTTCGTTAGAAAAACAATTAATATTTTTTAAATTTTTTAAATGATTGTAAAATTTAACTTTAACTTTCGGCGGATTATCTTTATCACCTATATACTTTTCTTCTGGCGATATAAATTCATAAGGAAATGGAAGTGTCCTTAAAATTGTATTAAATCTATCAATTTCCCCATATTTTTCGTTGATGGGAAATCTTGGTAACTCATAATTATTTTTTGTAAAATCAGCAACACCAGAGTGTTGGCCAAAAGCAAATTTGAAACCAAGGTTAATAACTATATCTTTAAAACTTTTACTGAATTCACCAAAAGGATATGAAAAAAAATAAGAGTTTTGTCCTAGATTATTTTTAAAAATTTCAATTGATGTTTTAAGGTCTTTAATAATTTCGTCATCTTGAAAATCTATTAGATAATCATGAGTATGGCTGTGATTTCCAATTTCTACAAAATCATATTGAGCTATTTCTCTAATATTTTTCCATGTCATATAACCTTTTTTCCCCACTTCTCTAGTGCTCACAAATAATATAAAAGGGATTTTTTCCTCTTTCAAAATAGGCCATGCATTATCATAAAAGGATTTATATCCATCATCAATTGTAAGGAGTAATTTTCTTTCAGTTTTATTTAAATTTAATTCATTCTCAAAATTTGAGGGATTAACAAATTTTATTCCATTATCTCTTATAAGCTTTAAATGTTGTTTGAATTGATTAATTCTAATATTAGTAGATGGGTATTTATTTTCTTCAAAACGATGATACATTATAGTAATTATACCAAAGTCATCAACTCCAGTTTCATTGGTATGTACGCTAGGTATTAAAGTTAAATTAAATAGTAATAAAAAAGTAATGATTGATAATTTTTTAATAATTAGTTGCACGGGTGAAAATAATTTAATTGGTATCAAATTTGACAATAAATTTTTTGTAGAGAAATTACAAAATAATATCAAGTCTAATAATCTCCTTGTTAGCAATATTATAAATTTTGTAAATAAACACAAAGTAAAATTAAGCAACAAATACTCAATAATTGTGAATTTGGGCCCTGGAAGTTACTCTTCAATAAGAATTTCAATATCTGTGGCAAAAGGAATCCAGATAGCATCGGGAGTTAAAATTTATGGCTATAAAAAAGAGCAATTATCAGAATTAAACCTTGAAAATATTAAAATTTTGATAAAAAATAAACAATTAGAAAATAAATTGATAAAACCAATATACCAATAAT
The DNA here is from genome assembly GCA_902582155.1 of uncultured Pelagibacteraceae bacterium. Lineage (GTDB taxonomy): Bacteria > Pseudomonadota > Alphaproteobacteria > Pelagibacterales > Pelagibacteraceae > Pelagilacustribacter. The sequence goes on along the minus strand of CACHRI010000004.1, from coordinate 78,759 downwards.
ATAAAAGAGAAAGATGAAATGAGTGTTTTAGAGGAAAAATGTAAGCAAAAAGGTGTTAGGCTGACTGAGCAAAGAAGAGTTATTGCTAAAGTAATGTCTGAGTCTAAATTAACATTTGGGTCTAAAGATCATCCAGATGTAGATGAATTACATAAAAGGGTAAGCTTGGTTGATAAAAAGATAAGTATAGCGACAGTGTACAGGACATTGAAATTATTTGAGGAGTCCGGAATTATTGAAAGACACGACTTTAAAGAGGGTAAGTCAAGATACGAGCCTTCAACCGACCAACACCATGATCATCTTATTGATATTAACACGGGAGAAATAATTGAATTTGTAGATAAAGATATAGAGGAACTGCAAATTAGAATAGCAAAAAAACTTGGATATAATTTAGTTGACCATAAGCTTGAATTATATGGATCGAAAAATAAAAAATAATTTGAAAAAAAAAATATTTATAAAAACATTTGGCTGTCAAATGAACGAATATGATAGCAATAGAATATTTGATTTAACAAAAAAAATTAATTATTTTCCTACAACAGACAAGCTACACGCTGACTGCTATGTTATTAATACTTGTCATATAAGAGAAAAGGCTACTGAAAAGGTTTTCCATGACATTGGAAGAGTTAAAAAAGAGTATAGGAAAAGAAAAAAACCAATTTTGATCATTGCAGGTTGCGTAGCACAAGCTGAAGGTGACTTAATTTTAAAAAAAGAGCATTATGTTGATGCAGTAATTGGGCCTCAATCATATCAAAAAATCAATGAAGTTATTCAAGAAATAGAGAATAAAAAAATTAAAAAAGAATTAACAAATTTTGAAACAATTAATAAATTTGATAAATTAAAACTAACAATTAATCATAGTTCAAAAGTATCAGCTTTTTTAACTATTCAAGAAGGATGTGATAAATTTTGTAAATTTTGTGTTGTTCCATACACTAGAGGTCCTGAATATTCCCGAACTTTAGAAGAAATTTTAAAGGAAGCCGATGAACTTATTGCTAATGGTGCTAAAGAAATTACATTATTAGGTCAAAACGTTAATGCTTATAATAGAAATAGAAAAAGATTGTCAGATTTAATTAATGCACTTAATGAAAAAAAGGATTTAAAAAGAATTCGTTACACAACATCTCATCCAAAGGATATGACAGATGATTTAATTGATGTGCACAAGCATTGTAAAAAACTAATGCCCTTACTGCATTTACCAGTTCAATCCGGATCTGATAAAATTCTTAAAAACATGAATAGAAAGCATGATATTTCAGAATATTTAGAAATTATTGAAAAATTAAAAGATATAAATCCTAAAATTAAATTTGCTAGTGACTTTATAATTGCTTATCCTGGTGAAAATGAAAATGATTTTAAAAACACTTGCCAGTTAATGAAAAAAGTTAAATTTATAAATTCTTATTCATATGTTTTTAGCCCAAGACCTGGAACACCAGCAAGCGAATTGTCCTTGATCGATAATAGTGTAGCTAAAAAAAGATTAATATTATTTCAAAACATTGCAGATAAAATAAAGCACGATTATAAAAAAAGTCTTTTAGGAAGAAATGTTAATACTTTATTTGAGAACAAAGTAAAAAGCGAAGATAATAAATATTTTGGAAGAGATGAATACAATAATCCAGTAATAGCTTATTCTAAAAAAGATGTAATTGGTGAGGAAAAACAAGTCAAAATTAATAAATTTTCCCATCACACCGTATATGGTGAGATTATAGATACTAACGAGGATCTAGCCGCTTAATAAGTATGTCAAAAATTGAAAATATAAATCAAACTTTTAGTCTTAAAAAAATTGATAATGAAACTATAAATATCAAAGTACATAATAATGATATTTTAATTTCAGTTGTTGGTGAATTTAACAAAAATTTAAATGAGCTAGAAAAATTAACTAAGACTAAAATATTTTTTAGGGGAAATTCAATAACTATTAAAGGTGAAAAAGAATATGTGACCAATGCATCTGAAGCAATTAAATTTCTAATAAATAAATACATCAAAACAAAATTGATTGAAGAGCAAGATTTAACTTTGTCAGTAAAAACTAAAGGTCCAATGTCTAAAGCTGATGTTCATAGCTTAAGTCAATTAATACGAACTCCCAGAAAAACTGTAATTGCTAGGTCAAAAAAACAATCTGAATATATTAACGCGTTAACAAAAAATGATATAACTATGGCTTTAGGACCAGCTGGAACTGGTAAAAGTTTTTTAGCAGTTTCAGTAGCAATGACAATGTTATTTGAAAAAAAAGTCGAAAAAGTAATATTGTCAAGACCAGCCGTTGAAGCAGGAGAAAAGTTAGGTTTTTTACCTGGAGACATGAAAGAAAAAGTTGATCCATATTTGAGGCCGCTCTACGATGCGCTATATGATCTTTTTGGATATGAGAAAATTAACAAAAAAATTGAGTCGGGTGAAATTGAAATAGCGCCTTTGGCTTTTATGAGGGGAAGAACTTTAAAAAATTCGTTTGCAATTTTAGATGAAGCACAAAATGCTACACTAACACAGATAAAAATGTTTCTTACAAGAATAGGCGAAAATTCAAAAATAGTAGTTAATGGAGATCCTTCACAAATAGATCTTATGAATAAGTCTCATTCAGGTTTAATTAAAACAAAAAAAATATTAAGCAAGGTCAAAGAAATTAAATTAGTTGAATTTGATCACAAGGATGTGGTGAGACATCCGTTGGTGACGAAAATTATCCAAGCGTTTAAAAAAAATCTCGATGATAAAGATTAATGTTGTTGTCAAAGATAAATCTTGGTTAAAATTTCTTAAAAAACCGGAATATTACCTAAAGCAAAAAATTAGTAAAATTAAAGATGATAGACTTTTTAAAAAGAAAAATTGTTATGCTTTTAGTCTTTCGCTTTCTAACTCCAAAGAAATTAAAGCTTTGAACAAAAAATTTAGAAAGAAAAATAAACCAACAGATATTCTTTCTTTTCCTAATCAAACAAAAAATGAATTAAAAAAATTATTAAGCAACAACTCCTCAATTTATTTGGGCGATATTATAATTAATTTTGATAAAATTAATCCGATTACTAATAAAAACTTTAAAGCACATCTAGACTCTCTCTGGGTCCACGGTCTCGTTCATTTATTTGGATATGATCATAAAAGCGAGAATAGTTATAAGAAAATGAAACTAATTGAAAATAAACTTTTAAAAAAAATAAATTAAATGCTTAATTTTATTCTCAATAGTCGAATGCTATTGGTTTTTATAATTCCTTTCCTGATAGGGTGTCTGACTGTTTTTACTTTTCAACCTTTTAATTTAACGTTTATAAATTTTTTTTTATTTCCATGTCTTTTTTTAGTTATAAGTAACATTAATAAAAGATCAAAAAATACATACCGTAAAAAACCTCACCTTATCAATTTGTTCTATGTTGGATATTTATTCGGTATAGGTTTTTTCTTATCAGGAACTTATTGGATTTCAAACTCCTTAGAATTTGATGAAAGTTTAAACTTCTTGATACCATTTACGATTATCATTATTCCATTAATACTAGGGTTATTTTATGGATTAGCAACTTTAGTTTGCGGGAAATATATAAAACTTGAAATAAGCTCAATCTTTTTATTTTGTATAATGTTAGCAGTTACAGACTATATACGATCAAAAATATTTACTGGATTTCCTTGGAATTTATGGGCTTACAGTTGGTCATGGTTTACTGAAGTCTTACAAATTTTAAACCCCATTGGTTTATTTGCTTTCAATTTGATCTCAATATCCTTTTTTTGCTTACCATTAATTTTTTTTATTACCAAATTAAGATTTAAAAACTTAATATTTTTAATCTTTATATCTTTGTTCTTTTTGAACTATTTATATGGCAACTTCCTTTTAAATGGTAATGAATTAAAAAATTCACAAAATATAAAAAATGGTAAATTTATTAATATAAAGATCATTTCGCCTAACTTTGATTTAAAATACAATTTGTCAGAAAAAGAGGTCTCATCTCGTTTAAAAAAATTGATTAGATATAGTGAAATTGATCAAAATAAAAAAACTTTATTTATTTGGCCTGAGGGAGCACTTTCAGGAAAATATTTTTTTGAAATTCAAAATTATGAAAATATATTCAAAGAAAACTTTTCTTCTAATCATCTAATAATACTAGGTATTAACACTTTAGATAAAAAAGAAGATAAATTCTTTAATAGTTTTGTAATAGTTGACAACAATTTTAAAAAAAAATTTCAGTACAATAAAATTAAACTGGTACCATTTGGGGAATATATGCCATTAAAGAATCTAGTAGAACAAATGGGTTTGAAAAAAATTACTGAAGGATATGGTTCATTTAGTAAAGGAGAATTAAAAAAAACTTTTAATTATAATGATGTAACAATAAAACCTTTGATTTGTTATGAAATAATTTTCCCAGAACTAGTCCAAAATATAAATGTTAAAAATAATCTAATTATTAATATTTCAGAAGATGGTTGGTTTGGAAATTCAATTGGCCCACATCAACATTTTGCAAAATCAATTTTTAGAGCAATTGAGGCCGACTCTTTTCTTGTAAGATCAGCTAATAAAGGAATTTCTGCAATAATTAACAACAAAGGAAAAATCATTAAAAGACTTAAGAATAATGAGACTGGAAACATAGAATATAAGATACCAATACACAAAAAAAAGAGGGGAAATAAAAATGATTTGATCTTTTTTGCCCTTTTATTTACATATGGAATTATCTTTCTAAAATATAAAAAATGAAAAAAAATTATCTATTTACAAGCGAGTCGGTATCTGAGGGACACCCAGATAAAGTATGTGATAGAATATCAGATATGGTAGTTGACAGTTATCTCTCCAAAGACCCATATTCAAGAGTAGCTTGCGAAACATTGACAACAACAAATAAAGTTGTTCTTGCGGGTGAAATTCGCGGACCCGAAATAAGTAAAGATGAGATTATTGAAAAAGTAAGAAGTTGCATTAAAGATATTGGATACGATCAAGATGGTTTTTCATGGAAAGAGCAAACGCTTATCGAGTCACATCTTCATGCTCAATCATCAGACATAGCCATGGGAGTTGATTCGAAGGATAATAAAGATGAAGGTGCGGGCGATCAAGGGATCATGTTTGGTTACGCATGTAAAGAGACAGAAGATTTAATGCCAGCACCAATATTTTATTCACATAAAATCTTAAGATTAATGGCTAATGATAGAAAGTCGGGGGTTATCAAAGGTATTGAACCTGACTCAAAAAGCCAAGTCACTATGCAATATGTAAATGGAAAACCATCTAAAGTTACCTCTGTAGTAATTTCCACACAACATTCTAAAGATTTAAATCAAGAAAAAGTAAAAGATTTAATTTTACCATACATAAGTAAAGCTATTCCTAAAGAACTAATAACTGATCTAGAGTCTTCAGAAATTTATATAAACCCAACTGGTCAATTTATAATCGGAGGACCTGACGGAGACACAGGATTGACAGGAAGGAAAATAATTGTAGACACTTATGGCGGAGCGGCACCTCATGGTGGAGGAGCTTTTTCAGGAAAAGATCCTACAAAAGTTGATCGATCTGCAGCGTATGTAGCAAGATACTTAGCAAAAAATATTGTTGCAGCCGGCGTTTCAGACAAATGTTTAATTCAGTTATCTTACGCTATAGGTGTATCAAAACCACTATCTATATATTTAAAATTAGGAGAAAATGATCAAGATAAAACGCACTTAGTTGAAAAAATTATAAGAAATAATTTTGATTTATCACCTAGGGGAATAAGAGAATTGTTAAGTCTAAATAAGCCGATTTATGAAATCACATCCGCATATGGACACTTTGGCAGAAAACCAACCGATAAGGGTGGATTTTCTTGGGAAAAAACTGATAAAACGTCGATTTTTAAAAAGATGTGAACTTGAAAAAGCCTTAAATATTCTTTAATAATAAGCAAATTATTAAATTTACAAAATGGGCATTTGCCCATTTTTTTTTAGGAGTAATAAAATGCTTAATAGAGGTCTTGATAAATTAGAATTGCTTAGAATTGTAGATGCGGTTGCAAATGAAAAATCTATCGATAAAGATATCGTAATAGGTTCAATGGAAAGTGCAATACAAAAAGCAGCATTAACAAAATTTGGTTATAATAATGAGATTTTAGTAAAAATTGACAGAGAATCTGGAAACATAAGTATTCAAAAAGTTTTAGAAGTCGTAGAAATGGTTGAAGATCCCAGTAAAGAAATATTGGTTGCCGATGCTAATTCAATCAAAAAGGATAGTGAAGAAGCATTGAAAGTTGGTGATAAAATTTATGAAGATCTTCCCCAAATTGATTTTGGAAGGATAGCGGCTCAAAGTGCAAAGCAAGTAATTAATTCCAAGGTAAGAGAAGCTGAAAAAAATAGACAATATGAAGATTTTATTAACAAACAAGGCCTAATATTAAGCGGTATTATTAAAAGACTAGAATATGGCAATGTTATTATGGACCTTGGAAAAGCTGAAGGAGTTATTAAAAAAGATGAATTAATTCCAAGAGAAATCCTAAAGACAGGAGATCGCGTAAAAGCATATTGTTATGAGGTAAAAAAAGAATTAAAAGGACATCAGATATTCCTATCAAGAGCGCATCCTCAATTTTTAGCTAAACTATTTTTTCAAGAAGTTCCTGAAATTTATGAAGGAGTAATCGAAATTAAATCAGTAGCTAGAGATCCAGGTAGCAGAGCAAAAATTTGTGTTTATTCAAAAGATACATCTATTGATCCAGTTGGGGCATGTGTTGGAATGCGAGGAAGTAGAGTACAAACTATTGTAAATGAACTTCACGGTGAAAAAATTGATATTATTAAATGGACAGAAGATTTGCCAACTTTAATATCTGAGTCGTTGTCTCCAGCCGAAATTCAAAAAGTATTAATAGACCAATCCAACAAAAAAATTGATGTTATACTGAGTGAAGAAAATTTGAGTAAAGCTATCGGTAGAAGAGGACAAAATGTAAGATTAGCTTCAAAATTAACAAATTTTGAAATTGATATCTTAACGGATAAAGAAGACTCTGAGAGACGTCAGGCAGATTTTAAAGACAAAACAGACTCTTTGATAAAGAATCTTGAAGTGGATGAAACTTTAGGTCAGTTATTAGTTTCAGAGGGTTTTCAAAGTATAGAAGAAATTTCACAATCAAAAGTTGAGGATATTTCTAAAATAGAAGCTATTGATGAAGATACTGCAAAAGAATTAATAAAAAGATCAGAAGAGAGCTTAGTCAAAGTAAAAGAGGAAGTTAGCAGAAAACTAAAAGAACTTGGTGTTGAAGAACAGTTAATTAATTTAAAGGGTATGACACAGGGGATGTTAGTAATTTTAGGACAAAAAAATATTAAAAAATTGTCAGATTTTGCAGACCTATCAACTGATGAATTAGTTGGTGGATATGATGAAATTAAAGGAAAAAAAATTAGAATACAAGGATATCTAGAAGAGTTTTCTTTAAATAGAGATGAAGCAGATCAGTTAATAATGGCAGCGAGAAATATTGTTTATAAATAAATTATGGATAAGGAAAAAGGGAAGAAAAAAACTTTAACAATAGGGTCTAATTTTAAAAAGAAAATAGACACGAGTTCTTTTAATAATAAAGAAAACAAAAAATCATATTCAATCTCTAAAAATAAAAAAAACACTTTTAAGGGAATTAAAAACTTTAAATCACCAGCCCTTAAAGATCAAAGTTTTAAAAATCAAGAAACAAGAAATAAAAAATTTACTAGAAAATTTGTAGAACAACAAGCGACTAAAGCTTTCATTAAGAAAGATGATAAGCCTACTGGAAAGAGCAAATTAAAGCTTAAAACACCTATTGATAAAAGAGATTTTAAATTAACCGTATCGAGAGCTCTCAATGTTGAAGAAATTGAAATAAAACAGAGAAGTTTAGCCTCAGTCAAAAGAGCTAGAATGAAAGAAAAAAAGAATAATCCAGAATTAGATGAGAAGAAGGAATACAAGAAAGTTATTAGAGAAGTAAATATTCCTGAACAAATAACAATTCAAGAGTTATCAAACCGAATGGCAGAAAAGTCCAATGATATAATTAAATTTTTATTTAATATGAAGGTGATAGCCACTATTAATCACACTATTGATAAGGATACAGCAGAATATATCGTAAAAGAATTTGGACATAAACCAATCCTAGAAAGCTTTCCTGCAAATGAAGTAAGTAAAAAAAAATCTATGAGTGGTCAAATAAAAAAAAGGCCGCCAATAGTAACCATAATGGGACATGTTGATCACGGAAAAACTTCATTATTAGACGCACTTAGGAAATCAAATGTAGTTTCAAACGAGTTTGGAGGGATAACTCAACACATAGGTGCGTATCAAGTTAAAGCTGAGAATAATCAACTAATTACATTTATTGATACGCCTGGACATGCCGCTTTTACTGAAATGAGAGCAAGGGGATCTAAAGTTACTGATATAGTGGTTTTAGTAGTAGCAGCAGATGATGGGATTAAACCCCAAACGGTTGAAGCCATCAATCATGCTAAAGCAGCTAAAGTCCCAATAATTGTTGCTATAAATAAATCTGATCTTCCAAATAAAAATATAACTAAAATAAAAAATGACTTAATGAGATATGAGCTTGTAGCCGAAGAACTCAGTGGTGATACATTATTTGTTGAAGTATCTGCAACAAAAAAAACTAATCTAGATAAACTAAAAGAAACTATTTTACTTCAATCTGAAATATTAGATCTTAAAGCATCAATTTCAGATAAAGCTACAGGAGTAGTGATAGAGTCCAAGATTGATAAAGGAAAAGGCCCAGTATCAACAGTATTAATCTCAAACGGTGTTTTAAAAAAAGGAGACCATTTTGTTTGTGGCAAGACTTGGGGAAAGATTAGAGCAATGATAAATCATGAAGGTAAATTTATAGATGAAGCTTTTCCTTCAATGCCTGTAGAAATACTAGGAATGAATGGAACTGCATTTTCGGGCGCTGAGTTTACTGTAACAGATAATGAAAACAGCGCTAGAGAAATATCAGAGTTTAAAAGAGACAGTTCATCAAGTAAAAAAATAAATTTAAATGAAAAATCAACAATTTTTGATAACGAAGAAAAAAAAGATGAATTAAACATAATTTTAAAATCTGATGTGCACGGCTCAAGCGAAGCTCTCAAAATGGCAATAGAAAAAATATCACACCCAGAAGTAAAACCAAAAATTATTTTGTCTGATATAGGAATGATAAATGAGACAGATGTATCGCTTGCCAAAGCATCTAGCGCTATTCTAATTGGGTTTAACATTAAGGCGAATAGAGAGGCAAAAAAACTATCTGACGAGCAAAAAGTTGAAATTAAATTTTATAACATTATTTACGAGGCTATAGAATTTATTGAGAAAAAACTTTCTGGTCTTTTAGAGCCGGACACAACAGAAATATCTCTTGGATCGGCTGAGGTACAAAAAATATTTAAAGTTTCAAAATTTGGCAAAATTGCTGGCTCTAAAGTGATTGAAGGAGAAATATTGAGCAAGTCTAAAGCACGAATAGTAAGAGATGGCGCTGTCGTTTATGATGGTGAGATATCAAGTATTTTTAGAGAAAAAAATGCCGTCAAAGAAGTTAAAAATGGTTTAGAATGCGGAATTAGCTTGAAGGATTTTATAGACTTTAAAGAAAAAGATATTATAGAAGCTTATCAGATAAAAAAAATTGAGAGAACTATATGATTAATAATGATTTATCCAACAAAGGTTACACCCAAAGACAGCTGAGAGTCGGTGAACTGGTTAAGCAGAGCCTAGGAGAGCTATTTATCAAGAACGAGACTAAAATTTCGTCTTTTAATTCTAGACTTATCACGGTTACCGAAGTAAGAATGACACCAGACTTGAAAACTGCAAGAGTTTATGTGATACCTCTTGGCGGAATAGATATGAAAGAAATAGTAGGAGTTTTGACTGATAACGCACATATTGTTAGGAAAGCTCTGTCAAAGAAGATATCATTAAAATTTCTTCCTAAGCTAAACTTCATAGAAGATAATTCTTTTGAATATGCGGAAAAAATAGAAAAAATAATAAAAGAGAATAAGAAAAATGAAACAGAAAAAAAAAGATATAATTAACTCTTTAGCAATCAATAAAAATGATGTTGGTTCAGCCGAGGTACAAATAGGACTGCTAAGTAGCAAAATTGAGAAACTGGCAATCCATTTTAAGAAATTTAAAAAAGATAAACATTCAACGACGGGCTTATCAAAGTCAGTCAATAAAAGAAAGAAACTATTGAGTTACTTAAAAAAAAATAATCCCAAATCATATGAAAAAATAATAAAACAACTTAACTTAAGAAAATAATGTTTAAAATAAATAAAGAAGAAATAGAAATTAACGGAAAAAAATTAAAATTTGAAACTGGTAAAGTAGCTAGACAAGCTGATGGATCTATAATTGCAACTTGTGGTGAAACAGTGGTTATAGCTACAGCCGTTGGAGCAAAAAAACTTAATGACGGTCAAGATTATTTCCCTTTATCAGTGAATTACCAAGAAAAATATTATGCTGCTGGAAAAATTCCTGGGGGTTATTTTAAAAGGGAAGCTAGACCGACAGAGGCTGAAACATTAATTTCAAGATTAATAGATAGGCCAATAAGACCTTTATTTCCTGCTAGCTTTATGAATGAAGTACAACTTCTTCCAACTGTACTTTCATACGATGGTGAAAATCAACCAGATATACTTGCTATTAATGCTTCATCTGCCGCTTTAGCAATCTCAGGTCTTCCATTTCAAGGTCCTATAGGAGCTAGTAGAGTAGGGTATAAAGATGGAAAATATTTGTTAAATCCATCACCAGAGGAATTAAAAACTTCAGAATTAGATTTAGTAGTAGCAGGCACAAAAGATGCTGTATTGATGGTAGAGTCTGAAACATCAGGATTATCGGAAAAAATAATGTTAGATGCAGTAAAATTTGGTCACGAAAAATTTATACCTATTATAAAAGCCATCGAAAGTTTAGCAAAAAAGGCTGGTAAACCAAAGTGGGAAATTGAAGAGGTAGATAATACCGAACTTATGAAAAAAATTACAAAAGAATTTGAAGCGGATTTAAGAAAAGCTTTCAAAGAAGTTGATAAAAAAAAGAGATCATCAGCCATTTCAGAAATAGATACAAAATGCAAAGAAATGTTCAAGGATGATGAAAATATAACAGAGAATCAAGCGATGTCGCAACTTAAGTCACTTGAAAAAGACATTGTAAGAACTGCTATTTTAAAAGATAAAAAAAGAATAGATGGAAGAGGATTGGAAGACGTAAGAAAAATTGAGTGTGAAGTAGGTGTGCTACCCAGAACGCATGGATCAGCTTTGTTCACGAGAGGTGAAACCCAAGCTCTCGTAGTAACGACCTTAGGAATGACTGATGACGAACAAAGATTGGAAAGCTTAGATGGGATGCAAAGATCAAACTTTATGCTACATTATAATTTTCCACCATTTTCTGTTGGAGAGTGTGGAAGAATTGGAACAGGTCGAAGGGAAATCGGTCATGGAAAATTAGCTTGGAGGGCAATTAATTCTTCATTGCCGCTTAAAGAAAATTTTCCTTATACTCTAAGGGTGGTCTCAGAAATAACAGAGTCTAATGGATCATCATCAATGGCCACAGTATGTGGAACGTCACTATCACTTATGGATGCTGGAGTCCCAATTAAAGAACCTGTAGCAGGCATTGCAATGGGCTTGATTAAAGAGGGAGATAGCTTTTCAGTATTGTCTGACATTTTAGGAGACGAAGATCATCTTGGAGATATGGACTTTAAAGTAGCTGGTACTAAAGATGGTATTACTTCATTACAAATGGACATTAAAATTACAGGAATAACTTTCGATATAATGGAAAAAGCTTTAAAACAGGCTAAAGCAGGCAGAGAGCATATACTGAAAGAGATGAATAAGGCTATAAAGACATCTAGGAAAGAATTTTCTAAACACACCCCTAAAATGGAAACAATTAAAGTAGATAAAAAAGATATAGCTACTGTAATTGGTAAGGGCGGCGCAACAATAAGAGAAATAGTTGAAAGTTCGGGGGCTAAAGTTGATGTAAAAGATACCGGAGAAGTAACAGTTGCAGCACCAGATGAAAAATCTCGTAATAAGGCTATAGATATTATTAAAGGTCTTATAGCCAAACCTGAAATAGGCAAAATTTATAAAGGCAAAGTAGTAAAAATAATGGAGTTCGGTGCATTTGTAAATTTTCTTGGAAAGCAAGATGGACTCGTACATATTTCTGAATTAGCCGGGAAAAGAGTTGCCAAGGTTACAGATGTTGTTAAAGAAGGAGATGAAGTTTCAGTAAAAGTTGTTGGTTTTGATCGAGGCAAAGTCAAACTTTCTATCAAGCAAGCAGTTGCTTAAATAGTTTAAATTTTGTACTCAAAATTTTGAGTTTCCTTATTAACTTGAAGTTCTATTGCACCGTTTCTTAAGTGAAAGTTTCTTGCCATATCAGTTAGCGGAGAAAGTGTAACTAACCTATTTAAATGGTTAGATTTTTTTATTTTTTTAAATACTTCTTTTACAATTAATTTTCCTCCTCCCCTCTTTTTTGACCAAACTGTATATGCTATTGCTATTTTACCAACTTTTTGATCTCTTCTGATACTTTGCAAATGTGCATCTTTTGTCATTAAATCTAGCTCTTCCACTGATTTTGGAATTTCATTTGTAAACCCAAAACACATTATTGCGCATATTTCTTTTTTAAATTTTACACCATATATTTTGCGTCCATAACTAGTTCTAAAATTATTATCGAGTTCAGGTCTAATAGGATCTTCGCTAGGATTACATGATTCAAGCTCTATTAATTCTGCACCTTTTATCCAATCAAAAAAATTGTCAAATTTTTCTTTAACTTTTTTATTTAAGTTTTTCATTTTATAATTTTAAACTCTTTTCATAATTTAGTATTATCTATTTGTGCAATTTAGAAATGTAATTATCGCAAGTTAGGTTATGTTTTTCGGATCAGGCATTCCAACTTTATTATAACCTGCATCAACATAGTGTATTTCGCCTGTAACACCACTTGCCAGATTACTTAGTAAGTAAAGTGCTGAATTTCCTACATCGTGAATATCAACATTTCTTTTAAGAAAGGAATGATCTTCATTCCATTTGTATAAAAATTTTGCGTCTCCTATTGCAGAAGCTGCTAAAGTTTTAATCGGTCCAGCACTTATAGCGTTTACTCTAATATTTTTGTGCCCAAGATCTCTTGCTAAATATTTTACACTTGCTTCTAAAGCAGATTTACAAACTCCCATTACATTGTAATTTGGAATTGCTTTAGTAGACTCATAAGTAAGTGTTAATAAACTTCCTCCTTTTTTCATTATCTTAGAGGCTTCCTTGGATACTTCCGTAAAAGAGAAGCATGAAATTAACATACTTCTTTGAAAGTTTTCTCTTGTTGTATCTAAATATTCACCTGATAACTCTGATTTATCTGAAAAGGCTACTGCATGCACAACAAAATCAATATTACCCCATTTTGATTTTATATCTTCAAACAACTTAATAACTTCATCTTTTTTTTCAACATCACAACTAAAAGTAACTTTTGAATTTAGTTTTTCAGCTAAAGGTATAACCCTTTTTTTTAGGGCATCACCCAAATATGTAAAAGCTAGTTCAGCGCCAGCCTCTGCAAGTTTTTGGGAAATACCCCATGCAATTGATCTCTCATTTGCAACACCCATAATCAATCCTTTTTTTCCTTTCATTAAACTCATAAATTATACTTTCTCAAAAATTAAGGCAGCGTTTGTTCCACCAAACCCAAAACTATTAGACATTACTGTATTAAGAGATGCATCTTTTTCAGTTTTTGTTATTATAGGAAACTTTTTGGCCTCTTCATCGATTTCATTTATATTTGCGGAACCAGTAATAAAATTATTTTTCATCATAATTAAACAATAAATTGCCTCGTGCACTGATGCAGCTCCTAGCGGGTGTCCCGACAAAGATTTGGTTGAACTAATTTTGGGAATTCTTTCTCCAAAAGTTTTTTGAACAGCATTTAATTCTGTAATGTCTCCCACAGGAGTAGATGTTCCATGAGTGTTAATATAATCAATTTTGTTTTTAGAAGTGGCCATAGCCATTTGCATACACCTTACAGCACCTTCACCAGATGGTGCTACCATGTCATAACCATCAGACGTTGCACCATAGCCCGTTAGCTCAGCATAAATTTTTGCTCCTCTGGCTTTTGCATGCTCATACTCTTCCATTACTAATACCCCAGCTCCACCAGCAATAACAAATCCATCTCTTGTTTTATCATAAGCTCTAGAAGCAGTTTCAGGTTTATCATTGTATTTTGAGGACAATGCAGTCATCGCATCAAACATAGCGGTCATTGCCCAATGGACTTCCTCACTTCCACCAGCAAAAATAATATCTTGTTTACCAATTTGAATTAATTCCATCGCATTTCCGATACAGTGACCACTAGTTGCACATGCAGAACTCATGGTATAATTTGTACCTTTAATTTTAAAAGGCACAGCAAGTGTTGCTGAAGCTGTACTACCCATAGTTCTTGGAACAATGAATGGTCCCATCAATTTTGGTGTTTTAGCTCTTGTTTTATCTGCGGCTAGAATTACATTTTCTATTGATGGTCCGCCAGAGCCCATAATAATTCCAGTTTTAAAGTTGCTTACTTCATTTTCTTCCAGACCTGAGTCAGAAATTGCTTCTTTCATAGCAATATAATTATATGCTGAACCAGATCCCATAAATCTTATTGTTTTTCTGTCTACAAAATCTGAAAGTTTTATATTTGGTTTTCCATGTACGTGACTTTTGAGATTATGTTCTTTGTACTCTTCAGCAAATGAAATGCCTGATTTTGAATTTAACAAAGATTTGTAAACTTCTTCTTGATTGTTCCCAAGACAAGATACTATTCCAAGACCTGTAATCACCACTCTTCTCATGATTTAAATAATCCTACTTTCAAATTTTCTGCCACATAAATTATTTTACCATCAGCATCTAGTGTGCCATTCGCTAATCCTACTACAGCACCCTCTTTTTTTAAAATTCTTTTTACATTGATTTTATATGTTGCTTTTTTAATCTTTTTTAGTACTTCGCCAGTAAACTTAACAGTGCTTACTCCTAAAGCCCTTCCTTTTCCAGGTTCTCCAGTCCAACCAAGATAAAAACCAACCAATTGCCACATAGCATCTAGTCCAAGACACCCAGGCATTACCGGGTCATTTTGAAAATGACATTTAAAAAACCACAAATCATCTTTAATGTCTAATTCCGCTTCTAAATAACCTCGTTTGAAAGATCCAGTATTATTTTCAATTTTAGTAATTCTGTCAAACATTAGCATTGGAGGTAGTGGTAGTTTTGCATTTCCTTCTCCAAAAAGAATACCATTTCCACAATCAATTAAATCTTGATAATTATAACTATTCTTTTGTTTCATTTTAAATTATGGTTTTACTTGATAAAATTAAGTAATTATATATAAATAGTTTAGAATTATAAAGAAAGCAAAATCAATGATTATCAGTAATAATTCAAAAATGTACGTTCAAAAACTAAGATCGTCAAACCTTAGACCCACAAAACAGCGGTTAAAGATTTGTCAGTTTTTATTTGATAGAAAAAAAACCTTTCATTTTACTGTTGAGACATTAAATAAAAAAATAAATAATAACAGAACTATGAAAGTTTCTTTAGCAACAATCTATAATACAGTTGAGGCATTCACTAGCGCTGGATACCTAAAAGAAATTCTAACTAGTAAAAATAAAAGTTATTATGATACGAACATTAAGTCGCATCACCACTTTTATGATGAAGGTAGTAAAGAACTTACTGATATTCATTATAGCCAAATAAAACTAAGCAAAGTTCCTGTCCCTCCAAAAGGTAAAAAAATAAAAAATCTCGAAGTTGTAATCAGAATTCAAAAATAGTTATCTTTTATTGACTTTCTAGTTTAGAATTATTATAAACTACATATTAACTTAAATTTGTATGAGTGTTGATTTTAAAAAAAATGGAAATGGTAAATGCCCCGTAATGCATGGCGGTATAACAAAAGCAGGTGAGTCAAATACATCTCGACTTTGGCCAAATAGTATTAATTTAGATATTTTACATCAACATGATACAAAGACTAATCCACTACCTGGATTTAATTATAAAAAAGAAGTTAAAAAATTAAATTTTAAAGCCCTAAAAAAAGATTTACTAAAATTAATGACAGATAGCCAAGAGTGGTGGCCGGCAGATTTAGGAAGCTATACTGGTTTAATGGTAAGATTAACTTGGCACCAAGTAGGAACTTACAGAGAATTTGATGGTAGACCAAATGTTGGTTCACATAGGTTTTCTCCACAAGACTCATGGCCAGATAACACAAACTTAGATAAAGCTAGACGTCTTCTTTGGCCAATTAAAAAAAAATACGGAAATAGATTAAGTTGGTCAGACTTAATGGTATTAGCTGGAACTATGGCTTATGAAAAAGCAGGATTTAAAACTTTTGGTTTTTCATTTGGTAGAGAAGATATATGGGGGCCTGAAAAAGATGTTTACTGGGGAAAAGAAACTGTTCCACTAGCTGTAAATAGATATGGAGATCCGCAGGATCGTTCTTCTTTAGAGGCACCTTTAGCAGCGTCACATTTTCAATTAGTATACGTTAATCCAGAAGGCGTAGAAGGAAAACCAGATCCTGTAAGGACTGCTATGGACGTTCGAGAGACATTCGGGCGAATGGGAATGAACGACGTGGAAACAGCCGCGCTAACAGTAGGCGGTCACTCAATTGGAAGAGCACATGGTAATGGTGATCCTGCAAATTTAGGACCAGAGCCAGCGGGAGCAGATATTCATGAACAAGGTTTTGGATGGGTTCAAAAAAATGGTGGCACGGGTGTAAATCAAATTACATCAGGCCTTGAGGGTGCATGGACAACTAATCCAGATAAATGGGATCATCAATATTTAGATCTTTTACTTAATTATGAGTGGGAAAGTAAAAAAAGTCCAGCTGGAGCTTGGCAGTGGGAACCGATTAATTTGGAGGAAGAAAAGAAGCCTGTAGATTTGGGCGATCCTACAAAAAAAGCCAGACTTATGTTCACGGATGCAGATATGGCTATGGCAATGGATCCAGAATATAGAAAAATTTCAGAGAGATTTTATAAAGATCCAAAGTTTTTTGAAGACTCATTCGCTCGAGCCTGGTTTAAGTTAACGCACAGGACGATGGGAAACAAAGACAACTATATTGGTCCTTGGGCACCCAAAGAAGATCTCCTTTGGCAGGGTAATGTTCAACCTTCTAAAAAGAAATATAGTGTAGAAAAAGTTAAAAAAATGATTGCAGCAAGTAAACTAAGTAATAGTGATTTAATAACTACGGCTTGGGATAGTGCTAGAACATATAGAAGAACAGATAAAAGAGGTGGAGCAAACGGAGCAAGAATTAGATTAGATCCAATGAAAAATTGGGAAGCAAACGAACCTAAAAGACTTTCAAAAGTGCTAAAAGTTTTAGAAAATATTGCAAAAAAAACTGGTGCATCTATTGCTGATACGATTGTTCTTGCAGGAAATGTTGGTTTAGAAAAAGCAATCAAAAAAGGTGGCTCAAAAGTTAAAGTCCCATTTAATCCAGGCAGAGGTGACTCAACTCAAGAACAAACAGAAAATAGAAATTTCAAATGGTTAGAGCCTTTACACGATGGATTTAGAAATTTTGTTAAATCAGATTACTCTGTAATGCCTGAGGAACTTATATTAGAGCGAGCTTCTTTGATGGGTTTAACCGCTCAAGAAATGACTTGTTTAGTTGGCGGTATGAGAGTTTTAGGAACAAACCATGAGTCTGCTGAAAAAAAAGGTATGTTAACCGACAAAGTTGGAACCTTAACAAATGACTTCTTTATCAACTTAGTTGATATGAAATACATTTGGAAACCAACAGGTAAGAATTCTTACGATATGATTGATCGTAAAACTAACAGAGTTACTTATACTGCATCTAGAGCTGATCTAGTTTTTGGCTCAAACTCAATACTTCGATCTTATTCTGAGGTATATGCCCAAGATGATAATAAAGAAAAATTTGTTAAAGATTTTGTTAAAGTATGGACGAAGATAATGAATGCTGATAGGCCAAATCTAAAAAAATTGAATTAATATGACTGAACTTACTCATGGCATACATGGAGCAGCTAGGAGAATATACGAAAATAATAAAGGCTCTCTTTTACGTACTTTAGTTTATACAATTGGTCACTTTGTGATTGCAATAACAGTACTTATGTTAATTGCAGACGTTTCTTTCTCTATTGCGTTAACGGACGCTATAGTCGAACCACTGGCAAATACTGTTTGGTACTTTTTGTTAGACAAGTTTTGGGCTTCAAAAGTTAAAAATAAATAAGTATTACAATTTTCCCCAAATATCCTTTTTTTCTATCCAACCTGAATAATTTTCAGTTTTAATCTTACACCATTCTTTTTTGCACTTTGCAATAATCGTTAATCGTCCTCTTTTAATCTTTGCAATAGGTTTTGAATAGATAGTTGGTTTACGGTATAAAATTTTATCATCTAATAAAATTCCAGCCTTTTTTTTTGAAAGTTGAGAAATATGTATCCATCCAGAGTTTTTTTCATGATCGCGTATCTTCCTAAAGTTTTCAGACCGCTCAGTTATTAATACTGGTAAATATTTTTTTTTGTAGATAATTTTGATTGGATAATCAAATGAAGGTCCTAATCTTAAATTTACTTCATTATTTCTTAATGTTAAAAAATAACTTTCTTCCGATAACGCAATTGATTGAAAAAACAAAGACAACAAAAAAAATATTCTTAGCATTTGTTTTTACACTCTTTATTTATAGATAGCTTTACTTTTCTAAAATTCATATCTATAGAATTAAAAATTAGTATTTTTTTTTCTAAATTTGATTTTAAATTAAGAATAGTATTGAGAACCTCATTGGCTTGCAATGTACCAACTATACCAGTTATAGTAGGCGTAACTCCATCAGTTTCACAATTATTCGTCTCGTCTGGTAAGTGCGGCATAAAGCATCTAAAGCAAGGTGTTTTTTTTCTAAAATCAAACTTTAAAATTTGCCCATCGAACCCATTAACTGCGCCAGAAATTAATATTTTTTTATATTTCAAACAGTAATCATTTATTAAAAATCGGGTTTCAAAATTATCAGTGCCATCGCAAATAATGTCATAATCCTTAATTAGGTTTTTAATATTATCTTTATTTACCCTTGTTTTATAAGTAGTTACCTTTGTTTTTTTGTTTATCAAATTTATTCTTTTTTTTGCTAACTCAACTTTATATTTTCCTATGTCTTTATTGCTATAAATTATTTGTCTATTTAAATTAGATAATTCTACCTTATCGTTGTCGGCGATGCCAATCTTACCAATTCCTAAACTAGCTAAATAAATTGATAAAGGACAACCTAAACCACCAATACCAATAACAAGAACTTTAGAAGAAAATATTTTTTTTTGACCGGCTAAACCAAATTTTTTTAAAATGATTTGTTTTGAAAATTTTTTGTATTCATTTGCAGAAATCTTCATGATTTATTTTCCTGTTGACCCAAAACCACCGCTACCTCTATCTGTTTTATCTAAATCTTCTATTTCTTCTATTTCTGCAATTGATACTGGGCACAAAATCATTTGAGCTATTCTCGAGCCACTTGTTACTTTAAAATCTTCATTACCTAAATTTATTAATACTATTTTTATTTCCCCTCTATAATCAGAGTCAATTGTTCCGGGGGTATTTAAGACAGTTATAGAATTTTTTATAGCTAAACCAGATCTTGGCCTTATCTGTAGCTCATATCCTTTTGGTATTGAAACAGCTAAACCGGTTGGTATTAAACATTTTTCTCCTGGTTTAATTATTAAACTTGAATTTATGTTTGCAGATAAATCTAAACCGGAAGAGCCAAATGTTTCATATTTTGGTATTATAGCCTGCTTATCTAGTTTCTTAATTAATACTTTTACCATTAATTAACAATTTATTTATTATTTTTCCTGATAATACTGAAGCTATAAAACTTTTTTTATTTTTTTTAATTTGAGATATTTTACCATTTGATTCTATTATTGTTACCTCGTTATATTCTTTATTAAATCCAATATCATTTTTAGAAACATCATTAGCTATTATCCAATCAGCATTTTTATTTTTTAATTTTATTTTTGAATTTTCAAGCAAGTTTTCGGTTTCTGCTGAAAAGCCTATTACAAGCTTTGGACGGTACCGGTTATTTTTTCCAATATAATCCAATATATCAACAGTTTTATCTAAAATAATGTTTTCTCTTTTATTAATTTTTTTTATTTTACTTTTTTTATAATTTATTGGTTTAAAATCTGATACCGCAGCAGTGCAAACCGCCACATCAACTGGTAAATATTTTTTTACAGCTTTAAACATTTCCTCTGAAGTTTTCACCTTAATTATTTTTAAACCTTTTTCTTTTTGAATATTTGATGGTCCCGCGATCAAAACAGTATTAAATCCCCTTCGTTTTAAGGCTAAAGCTATTTCATATCCTTGTTTACCGCTTGACTCATTTGAAATATATCGAACTGGATCTAGATACTCCCTTGTAGGCCCTGTAGTCACTAAAGCTCTTAATCTTTTACTTTTTACGAGGTCTTTTTCATTAAAATATTTTTTAATTTCACTAAAAATCTTTTTAGGACTAAGCATTTTACCTTTTCCAAATTCTCCACACGCCATTGATCCTTCAGTAGGACCAAGAAATTTATAGCCATAAGATACTAATTTTTTTGAATTTTCCTGAGTGGCTTTGTGATTCCACATTCTCACATTCATTGCAGGTACTAATATTATGTCTTTATTCGAAGCAAGCATTAAGGTAGTTGCAAGGTCTTCTGCTTTCCCATGACTTAATTTACTTATCATGTTCGCTGTTGCTGGAATTACTATTATTAAATCTGCCCACCTTGAAAGTGAAATATGATCAATTTCAGTTTCATTTTGTTTATCAAATAATTTTTCATAAACTTTACTTCCTGATAAAGAAATCAAAGATAAGGGTGTAACAAATTGTTTGCCACTTTTAGTAAGTATGGTTCTTAATTCGAATCCATTCTTTTTTAACAGTCTTATAAGGTCAAGAGATTTATATGCGGATACACCACCGCCAATTATTAACAGAATTTTTTTCATTTTAATTTTCATTTATTAATTAAAATACCACTAATGATACAATTACAATACCTAATATAGAAATTAAAATATTATTTCTAAAACTTTTTATTTTTAACTTTTCCATTTCAATTGAATTATTATTGCTATTAATAAGGTTTAATTTGCCTTCCGCTATCAGTTGTAAGGCGTAATTAGCTTTATCCATAAATTCAGGTAGATCTGGAATTCTTTTCAATATTTCACCTGATGTATCAATTGCACTAGATATTGTAGCTTTGGGTCCTTTCAAGCTTTCTAGCCAATTTTCCAGAATCGGTCTTGAAACACTCCAGATATTTGTCTCAGGATATAGTTTTCTTGCTACACCCTCAACCACAACCATCGTTTTCTGTAAGAGCAAAAGTTGAGTTTGTGTCGCCATATTAAATTTTTCTGTAATTTCAAATAATTGCGAAAGCAGATTGCCGCCTGATATATCTTTAATGTTTTGTCCAAATATTGGTTCGCCTACTGACCTTAAAGCTTGTGCAAACTCCTCCTTAGATGCAGTGTCTGGAACTAACCCAGCTTGAAAATGTACCTCAGCAACTTTTACATAGTCTCTTTTAATAAATCCATAGAGAATTTCAGCTAGATATTTTTTATTATATTTATCTAGTCTACCCATAATACCAAAGTCAACCGGCACTATGTTTCCTTCATTATCAACAAATAAATTTCCTTCATGCATATCAGCATGAAAAAAACCATCTCTAACTGCCTGCCTTAAAAAATGTTGAATTAAATTTTCAGCAATTTTTTTTAACTCAATTTTTTTTTCCTTCAATGCTTCATGACTTCTGATTGAAACACCTTCTACTTTGTCTAAAGTAAGAACTTTTTTGGATGTATATTGCCAATATATTTTAGGAACTTTAAAACCATTGTCATTTTTTGTATTTTCAAACAATTCATTTGCTGCAGCAGCTTCAAACCTTAGATCCATCTCAATATTTGTTATTTCTCTGAGAAGGTGAACCACTTCTACTAACTTTAGTCTTTTTGTTTTTTGTATTGTATTTTCAACAACATACGCAAATAACATCAACGCATCTAACTCTTCGTTGAAAACTTTCTCAATATTTGGTCTTAGTATTTTAATCGCAACATCTTGCTCTTTATCCTCAATTTTTATTTTTGCAAGATGAACTTGTGCTATAGATGCGGCAGCAATGGGTTTTGATAAGTCAATGATATTGTTAAATTGTTTAAAGCCCACCTCTTTTTTCAAAATTAATTTTGCCTCCTCAAAGCTGAAAGGAGGTAATTTATCTTGTAATTTTTCAAGATCGTTCGCTAGCTCTTTTCCTATAATATCTGGCCTCGTTGCAAGAAATTGACCTAATTTTATAAAAGTAGTGCCCATACCCTCTAATGCATCACATAATTTCTCTCCCGATGACTTAGAGCTAATTAATATTTTTTTTGGGGCACCAATAGAAATCACATCAAAAAATATTTTTAGAATTAAAGGAATTTTATATATCTGGTCTATAGTTTCTAATGCACCAGATGATGAAAGCTTTCTAGCAATCTTAAATAATTGTATTAGTCTTTTTATCATTGTTAAATTTTCCAACCGGTATGTATTGAAGCGATACCATTCGTCAGATTTCTAAATTTCACATTATAAAAACCGTTGTCTTCTATTTTTTTTACAAATTCTTCTTGATTGTAAAATTGCTCAATACTTTTGACTAGATAATCATACGGCATATTATCACCTACAACAAGCTTACCTATCGATGGTAATAATTTTGAATAACTTTTGTATATGTTTTTTAATATTTCATTTTCAACTTTTGAAAATTCGAGACAAAAAAATCTTCCACCCTTTTTAAGTACGCGAAAAGCTTCTTTTAAAGATTTGTCTAAATTGCTAACATTTCTAATTCCAAAACTTATTACATAATAGTCAAAAATGTTATCTTTAAACGGCAAAACTTCAGCTGAGGATTTTACCCAATTTATATTATTGAAATTTTTTAATTTTTTTTCCCCCTCTAATATCATTTTTTCATTGGGTTCTACACATGTTATCAAGCTTTCATTGTTTGTTGCTTGAGAACATAGCCTTGCAATATCACCCGTACCTGCAGCGACATCAATTATTTTGTTAT
This sequence comes from uncultured Pelagibacteraceae bacterium, assembly GCA_902582155.1. GTDB lineage: Bacteria > Pseudomonadota > Alphaproteobacteria > Pelagibacterales > Pelagibacteraceae > Pelagilacustribacter. Next base: position 55,230 of record CACHRI010000004.1, on the reverse strand, counting down.
TTTTTAAAGGATTTACCCAAGAAATTAATTTTTTTTTCCAAATTCTATGTGTTCCGAATGATAAAATATCATTCATTAAATCATATTTGTCATATACGTTGTTGAAAACTTTTTCTACTAGTTTAGATTTATTGTTACGTAAATACATAATTAATTATATGCCAGAATTACCTGAAGTTGAAGTTGTTAAAAAGTCTCTTAAAAAGACAATAAATCATTTAACTTTAAAACAGATTCAAATACATAACAAATATTTAAGATATGAAATTAATCAAAATTTGATGAAAAAAATGATTTCTTCGAAAATTTTATCAATTGATAGGAGATCTAAATATATCCTAATAAACTTAAGTAACGACCACACAATCCTTATTCATTTAGGTATGACAGGTAAGATAATAATACGCGTCAAAAAAAATAATTTTAATTCAAGTTTTTATTTTGATTTAAAGGGTAGCAGTAACAAACATAACCATGTCATATTTAAATTTAACAAAGGCATTGAGTTAATTTATAACGATGTGAGGAAATTTGGATTTATTAAGATTGAAAAAACAACCAATTTAGATAATAGTTTTCATTTAAAAAAACTTGGTCCAGAACCACTTTCAAATAAATTTAATATAAATTATTTTATAAATAATACTAAGAAGAAAGAAATTTACTTAAAAGATTTATTAATGAATCAAAAATTTGTATCTGGTCTTGGGAATATATACGTTAATGAAGCGATATATCTATCTAAAATAAACCCAAAAATTAAGGTAAACAAAATATCTAAAAAAAAGGTTATAGGATTAATAGCAAACATAAAAAAAGTGTTAAAAAAAGCAATTAAAGAGGGTGGATCATCTATTAAGGATTTTAGCAGCGTTGAGGGTGAAGACGGCAATTATCAGCAATATTTTAATGTTTATGGAAGAAAAGGAGAGAGATGCAAGCACCCAAATTGTATGGGTATAATTAGAGCTTTGAAAATCTCTAACAGATCAACTTTTTTTTGTCCTAAATGTCAAAAATATTAAGTTGACCCAGATATATTGGACATATATAAAAATTTAACAATGCCAAATACAAAATCTGCCATAAGAAGAGTTCGTAGAGTAAAAAAACAGACATCTGTTAACAGAATTAGGAAAAGTAAATATAAATCTGCTGTAAAACAGATGGAAAATTTACTTGTTAAAGGTGATAAAAAAGCCATAAAGAAATACTTTCCATTATTTCAATCAATTCTAACGCAGGTTGCTAAAAAAGGTATTGTAAATAAGAAAACTGCTTCAAGAAAAATTTCAAGAATTTCAAAAAAGATTTCTTAATCCGACAATCATCAGTTGTTAAAATTTCAAGTTCGTATATTTACAGGACAACATATAGTTTTTTTTCTGTTAAGGGTTGTAAAATAAATTTTTCTATCAACACGCTAAGTATACAACCAACTTTGTTTTTTTTTTCTAAATTAAAAAATATTTGTTGCAAGTCAATTGATAATAAGGTTTTTTAAGTTTCTAGTAAATTTTAACTCATGAAAAATAAGTCATCAAATCAACAGAACTTTTTTGTTTCAGAGGAAGAAAAAGTAATAAATTGGACTGATTTCCAATCAGAATTAAAAAAAAATTTCGGTGAAGAAATCTATTCTAGTTGGTTAAAAAATATAACTTTAATTAAAGAGTATAATGACTATCTTGTTTTGGGCGTACCGACGAGATTTTTCAGAGATTGGATTGTTTCTCGATATCTCGACAAAATCCTTGAATTAATCAAAACCTTTAAATTAAGCTTAACCAGAGTAGAATTTAAAATTATTGAAGATCAAAAAAGTGTTAAAGACGAGTTTAGACTTGATGAATTTAATAAAGTAACAGAGATAAAAGATTCAATATTAAATTATAATAGATTGAATCCAAACCTAAATTTTAGTAATTTTATAAAAGGGACTAGCAACGAAGTCGCTCTCTCTTATTCCAAAAAAGTTTGTGAACAAGCTTCACGATATAATCCTTTATACATTTATGGAGGCGTTGGTCTTGGAAAAACGCACCTTTTAAATGCTATAGGTCTCGAGCTTCAGTCTATCAAGGAGGTCATGTTTATCTCTGCAGAGAGATTCATGTATCACTTTATAAAATCAATTAAAAAAAACGATATGGTAAATTTTAAAGATTTCTTTCGAAAATCCTCAGTATTTATAATTGATGATATACAGTTCATTAGAGGGAAAGAAAGCCTACAAGAAGAATTTTTTCATACCTTTAATAGTCTTTTAGATAAAGGATCTCAAATAGTTATATCAGCAGATAGGCCACCAATGAAATTAGATCGAGTTCAAGAGAGAATTAAATCTAGGCTGTCTGGCGGACTAATAATAGACATTGATGTTCCGGATTTAGATCTTAAAAAAAATATTATTAAAGATAAAATAAATAATTTACAAAACCAATTTAAGGAACATATAAATATAACAGACGAGGTTGTTGATTTTATTTCTGTAGAGGCAAAAACAAATATCAGAGAATTAATTGGAGTATTAAATAGAGTTATTGCTTTTAGCAGAGTTCATAAAAGAATATTGACGATAAATGACTGTAAAAATATCTTAAAAGATGTCTTTAATCAGGCAAAAATTGTCACCGTAGATAAAATTCAAAATACTGTTTCTAACTTTTTTAATATTTCTCTTAATGACATGTTATCTCAAAGAAGATCAAGACCTTTAGCGCGACCCAGGCAGATAGCAATGTTCCTAGCAAAAAAAATGACTACTAGGTCCCTTCCAGAAATAGGAAGAAGATTTGCTAATAGAGATCACACGACAGTAATACACGCAGTTAAAACAATCACTAAACTTTCCGAAAAAGATGATGAAATGAAAAAAAATTTAATTCAAATTAAAAGTCTTTTATTGGAAAATTAAAATTAATGCAGTTTAATATAAAAAGAGATCTTTTATTAAAATCGCTAAATTTTGTGCAGGGAGTAGTTGAAAAAAAAAATACTCTACCTATTCTCTCTAATGTTCTCTTAAATTTAAAAGATAATAAACTAGAGATAGTTGCAACAGATTTAGATATTGTTTTCAACGATGAAATTTCGGACTTAAAACTAATAGAGGAAGGTAGTACAACGACCTCAGCAAACGTTCTATTTGATATTTTGAGAAAGATCCCCTCCAATTCTGAATTAAATTTTACATTAAAAAGTGAGAATAAATTGAGTTTAAAAACTGAAAATTCTGATTTTAACCTCCTTTGTTTGCCTCCAAGTAATTTTCCTACCTTTGATGATGACTTTGTCAGCAAGGAGATAGAATTAGATAGGAAAAGTTTTTTATCACTTTTGAATAAAACCAAGATTTCAATATCAAATGATGATACGAGGCATTATTTAAATGGCATATATCTTCATGCCACAGAGTCTAATAAGAATACATTTTTAACTGGTGTTGCAACTGATAGTCACAGGCTATCTTCAAGCAGCATAAATGTAAAAGATATCAATAATTTTTCCTCAATGATAATTCCAAGAAAAACAGTATTTCAGCTATGTTCTTTAATTGATGAGACAAATGAGAAATTATTTATAAAAACAAGTGAGAATAAAATAAAGTTTTCTATTGGAAAAATAAATTTAATTTCAAAAGTAATAGATGGAAAGTTTCCAGATTATCAAAAAGTAGTTCCAAAAGACAACTCTAAGACGTTGATAGTTTCTTCTCTTGACTTTATTAGCTCTGTTGAGAGAGTTGCCTCTGTTTCTATAGATAGAAAAGAAGGCGTAAAATTAGAATTAAGCAAAGATAAACTAAAACTATCTGTAAATAGCACAAACTCGGGAGATGGAAACGAGATTGTTCCGGCTAAATATGATGGCGATGATTTGGTAATTGGGTTTAATTCAAAATATTTAATAGATATAGCTTCTGAAGTTGAAGACAAAGAACTTACTTTTAGTTTAAAAAATTCAACCTCTCCAGTTTTAGTTTTAGATAATTCAGATAAAAACAGTTTTTATGTAATAATGCCGATGAAAATTTAAAAAAAACTCTTTTAGTTTTTTTTTTTAAAAAATCATCTAAAACTGTTGATATTAAATACAAATAGAAGGCCTTCAAGTTTGTCGATTGTATATTGACAACAAAAAATGATATAAAATTTGATTAATTAAATGACAAAACAATCACAATTAAACTTAAAAAATAATAATGAATACAGCGCTTCATCTATTAAGGTCTTAAAGGGCCTAGAAGCGGTAAGAAAAAGACCAGGAATGTACATTGGCGATACCGACGATGGCACCGGTCTTCACCACATGGTTTTTGAAGTAATTGACAACTCAATTGATGAAGCTCTAGGAGGTTATTGTAAAAACATTGTTGTTAAAATGAATAAGAACAACACAATTACAGTGGAAGATGATGGAAGAGGCATACCAATCGACATGCATAAAGGTGAAAAGATGTCAGCTGCAGAGGTAATCATGACACAACTACATGCAGGTGGAAAATTTGACCATAAATCTTACAAAGTATCTGGCGGATTGCATGGCGTAGGTGTCTCAGTAGTAAATGCCTTATCGGAAAAATTACAATTAAATATCCATAGAGACGGGACTGAGTATTTTATGGAATTTGAAAATGGAAAATCTATAAAACCACTTAAGAAAATTGGCAAAACAAAAAAAAGAGGTACCAATATTACTTTTTTGCCTTCTAAAGAAATATTTTCCTCGATTAAATTCAACTCCTCTATTTTGCAAAAAAGAATGAGAGAGCTAGCGTTTTTAAATAAAGGCATATGCTTAACATTAATTGACCAAACGTTATCAAAAGAAAAAAAATATGAAAACAAGTATGACGGTGGAATTTTAGAATTTGTTCAATTCATTAATCAAAAAAAACCTATTCTATCTAATAAAAATGAAAAACCAGTTTTTAAAAAACCAATTTATTTAACTTCTAATAAAGGAGATGTTCATGTTGAATGTTCTTTAGAGTGGAACGCAGGGTATTCTGAGGAAGTGTTAGCTTTTACGAATAATATCCATCAAAAGGATGGAGGCACACATTTACTTGGATTTAGAAGTGCTTTAACTAGAGTAATAAATAAATATTCAAACGAGTATAACAAACGAAATAAGCTATCTTTATCCGGAGAAGATATTAAAGAGGGTCTTACGGTTGTTTTATCTATTAAGATGCCTGATCCCAAATTTTCATCACAAACCAAAGATAAATTAGTATCTTCCGAAATAAGATTAATAGTTGAAAATGCTATAAGCGATAAAATTTCTATGTGGTTTGATCAAAATCCATCTACGATAAAAAACGTACTGGAAAAAATAACCCAAGCTGCTGTTGCAAGAGATGTAGCAAGAAAAGCAAGAGACAATATAAGAAGAAAAGGAAGTTTCGAAATTACTGGCCTACCTGGAAAATTGGCTGACTGCCAAATTTCTAAATCTGAAGGGACAGAGCTCTATATCGTTGAGGGAGACTCAGCTGGCGGCTCAGCTAAACAAGGAAGAAACAGAGAATATCAAGCCGTTTTACCATTACGTGGTAAAATATTAAATACTTATGTGAACGTAAATGGAAGAAATAATGGAAAAACTAGCGACCATGAAACTAAAGCTTTATCTAAAATGATGTCTTCAAGCGAAATAGTGACATTAATAAATGCTCTAGGAACTGGATCAAAAGATTTTGATATCAATAATTTGAGGTATGAGAAAATAGTAATAATGACAGATGCGGATGTAGATGGATCACATATAAGAACACTGTTATTAACTTTTTTTAACAATTCACCATTTAATCAACTTATTGAAAATGGTCATTTATACTTAGCTCAACCACCATTATTTAAAATTACTAAAAATAATAAGACGTACTACATCAAAGATGAAAAAGATTTAGATAAATTTATTGTTGAAAAATCAAATATAAAAGAAAAAAAAGGAAAAACAAATTCAAAAGATTTAAAAAAAGCAATTGAGCAGGAAAGACAAAAGTTGTCAATACAGAGATTTAAAGGACTAGGTGAGATGAACCCAGAGGAGCTTTGGGAAACGACTTTAAATCCTGAAAATAGAAATTTATTACAAGTACAGTATTCCAATGGCACAAAAGATAAATCTAAAGAAGATCAAAAAATTATTGGGATTTTAATGGGAGATGAAGTTGCTCCAAGACGAGAATTCATCACTAGTAACGCATTGGATGTAGCTAATTTAGATATTTAAATCTCATGGATTTTGCTACTATTTTCAGGTTAGGAGAAAACCTAAATTTAGATAAAAAAACACTAGTTATATTAAGGTGGATAGCAATTTCTGGCCAACTTTTTTCAATAAATTTAGTTTACTTTTATTTAGACCTAAACTTTCCAGTTTTACTTTGTCATATAGTTATTTTTGTAGGTTTTTTTACGAACATTTATTTGCAATTTGGAGTTAAAGCAACTTTACTAAAAGATTTATATTCTACTACATTTTTAATGTATGACATCATTCAATTAAGTATTCTTTTATTTTTAACAGGGGGAATATTTAATCCTTTTGCAATTCTTTTAATAGTTCCAACGATTGTCTCTTCAACTTTTTTAAGTATGGGTAGTACAATTATACTTGGTTCGTCGACAATACTATTACTTTTTGTTCTAACATTTTTTAACTTGCCATTACCTGGAATGGAGGAATATGTGCTTTCATTCCCAAATTATTATGTAACAGGAATTTTAATTTCTCTAATAATCGGTCTTTTGTTTCTAAGTTACTTCGGCATCCGTTTTGCTGGAGAAACAAAAAAAAGATCTGATGCCTTAAACAAACTTCAGCAAATATTAGCAAAAGAATATGAATTAGAATCTTTAGGAGGACAAGCTGCAGCAGCAGCTCACTCTTTAGGCACCCCTTTAGCCACAATATCAGTTGTTGCTAAGGAGATGAGGAAAGAAGTAGGAGACAATTCAAAACTCACTAAAGATTTAGACTTATTATTAAGTCAGACAAAAAGATGTAGTGAAATTCTAAAAAAAATATCACAAAAAAAAATTATTAACGATGAGTTTTTAAGCTCCATGACCTTTGAAGATTTATTAGAAGAAATAATAAAATCTTTTAAAGAGTCATCGGAAAAAAATATTAAATTAAATACAGATAAAGATATAAATAAGATAGATATTAAAAGAAATCCTGAACTTGTATATGGATTGAGAAACTTTTTAGGTAATGCAGTCAAATTTGCAAATCAGAATATACTCATCTCAATTATTAGCGACAATATAAATATATATATTCTAATAGAAGACGATGGCCCAGGTTTTCCAGAAGATATTATTAAAGCCCTTGGAGAGCCTTATATCAAATCTAGATCAAAACTATCGAAAGAGAATAAGGGATTAGGATTAGGAACTTTTTTAGGCAAAACTTTACTAGAAAGGCAATCAGCTGTTATATCATTTGAAAATGGCAGTTCCTTAAAAGGAGCTAAAGTAAAAATAAAATGGAGTGTTAGCGATTTAAGTATTTTGACTTAAACTCAAATACGTAGGATATGATTTTGTAGGCTAGTTTTGCTGTCAAAAAATTACATGAATTAAAGTTTTTAATTGGTGAAAGTTCATTAATATCTGCACCCACTACATTAGAAACTGAGCAAACATTTTTAAGTATAGGCATAACATCATCCCAAAACATTCCACCAGGTTCAGGTGTGCCGGTAGCTGGCATTAAACTAGAGTCGAAACCATCAACGTCAAATGTGATATAAACATTCTTATTTTTAAATATTTTGCGAATTTCAGATATTTTCCATTTATTTTTCTTGCTTCCCCAAAAAATTTTAATTTTTTTTCTATTATTATTGTAAAAGTTCATTTCCTCCTTTGATAAGTTTCTTATACCAAATGATATTACTTTCACATTTTTAAAATCTAAGCATCTTTTAATGGCTGTTGCGTGAGAATATCTTTCTCCGTTGTACTTTTCTCTTAAATCTGCATGAGCATCGAAATGAAGAATATAAAGATTTTTATATTTTTTTACAAAAGGTCTTATCGAGCCACTTGTAATAGAATGTTCACCACCTAAAACTAATGGAAATAATTTTTTATATAGAATTTGTTCATTTATATTAGCTATTTGAGTTAAAGCAGATTTGATTTGATTTTTAATTTTAAAAGGTTTTAAAGTTTTAATACCTATATGTCTGAAAGTCTCTTTATTTAATTCTTCATCAAATAATTCAACTTGATGAGAAGCTTTAATAATCTCTTTTGGTGCATTCTTTGTGCCACCTCCATATGAAACTGTTTTTTCTAGCCCAAATGGCACCACCACAACTTTACTTTTAGTTTTTGTATTAGCATCATATCCCAAAAAACCATCTTTTTGTTTTAGAAATTTCATCTTATTTGAAAATTTTTGAAAATTCTCTTCTGTCTCTTTTTTTCCAATTTTGTCTATGAAAAGCATCGCTCGCAATAAGTGGCAATACACTAGTTGCCTCTGCAAAAACCATTTGCTCTTTTGAAATGTCTACTTTACCCCAAGAACTTGCTTCTTTTAAAGTTGAACTGCTACACGCACCATCTCTTGTATCAGCAACTGTTATTTGAACTGCATACTTATGCATGTCAACTTTTTTCCCTAATAATTCTGCACAAACAACAGTATCTTGTATAAAATTTTTTGGTACGCCTCCACCTATCATTAACAATCCTGATTGTTTAGATTTCAGTTTTATCTCGGTTAATTCCCTAAATTCTCTTATCGAGTCAATTGTCAAATGATTTTTTGGATTTTGCTCCTGATGCATTACAAGCCCAAACCCTGCAGAACTATCAGTGAAAGCAGGACAAAAAATTGGAACATTATTGTCAAAAGCTGTTTCAATTAATGAGTCCTTTTTCTTTGAATTTTTTTTAAGATATTTACCCATTTCAAATATAAATTCTCGTGATGTATAGCTTTTAGGTTTTAAAGAATTTGCTATATCACAAATTTTTTGGTCGCATGCTTGGAGTTCGTCTTCATCAATGTAGGTATCATATATTCTATCAATATAATTCTCCCTAAGCTTAGTATCATTTTCAAATTGAGAACCTTGGTAATGCTTAAAACCCAAAGCTTCAAAAAAATCCATATCAACTATAGAAGCCCCAGTCGCAACAATTGCGTCTACCATGTTATATTTAACTAGATCTGAATACAGTTTCATACAGCCGCCAGCAGAAGTTGATCCTGCTAAGGTTAAAAATATTGAACAAGACTTATCTTCTATCATTTCATTAAAAATTTTTGATGCATTAGCAGTGTCTCTAGAGGTAAAAGACATTTTGCTCATAGAGCTAATTATGCTTCGAGCATCAAATTTCGTGATATCAATGTGCTCGATAGGTTTATTTAAAAATGATTTTTTGTTATGCCCTGCGCCTGGACTCTTTTTTTTATTCATTATGCAACCAAGTAATTAATTTTACTTGAGTCATCATATAGCGACATAATTGGTTTGTCATTTAATTCAACGATTTTATCTGAGAAAAAACCATTAAATTTTGTTCTAAAAGTTATTCCATAGGCACCTAATTGACCTAATTCTATGTAGTCTCCTTCTTTTACATTGTTTGGTAACAAGAATGGACCTTTCATAAAATCCAAGCTGTCACAAGTTGGGCCGTAAAACTGGAATGCAGTAATTTTTTTTGATTGTATTCTACCACTTGTTATTAATCTTGAAGGTAATATAAAGTTTGGTACACCCGCATCAAAAAGAGAGCCATATGTACCATCATTAATATAAAGTTTATTTTTTTTCTTCAGATTTACTCTGACAATAGTAGAGCCGCTTTCAGCAACAAGAGCTCTACCAGGTTCACAAATAATTTCAGGAAGTTTTTCTAGTTTTAAATGTTTTAATCCCGATTTTATTTCGTTGAAATAATTTTCGATTGGCTCCGGTCTTAAATCTGGATATATAGATGGAAAACCACCTCCTACATTTATTATGTCAGGAATTATTTTTGTCTTTTTAATAAGACTCGATATTTCTTTTAAACCTTTAGAAAAGGAAATCTTGTGCATACATTGAGAGCCAACATGAAAACTAATCCCAAGTCTTTTTGCATGATGTTTGCACAATCTAATTAATCCTAAGGCCTCAGCAGGTAATGCACCAAACTTTCTTGATAAATCTAATTCTGCATGTTCATTTGAAACTGCTATTCTTACAAAAAGATTCAGGTCCTTTGCATTTTTTGTAGAATCTAAAATTTTCATTAATTCTTCTTTAGTATCTAAAGAAAAATCTTTTACGTTATAATTAAAATATGCTGACGAAATATCTTCTCGTGATTTTATTGGATGCATAAAGTACAATCTTGATTTAGTACTTAATTTTCTAATTAGTTTGACTTCATTAATTGATGCAACATCGAATCTATCTACACCATTTTTAATAATATTTTTTAGAACAAATTCATTCGGATTTGTTTTTACTGCATATAAGATTTTTCCAGGAAACTTATCTTTAAATAATTTTATAGAATTTTTTATGGTATCTGGGCGTATACAGTATACTGGATTTACTGGTTTAAGAGTGTTAACTAGTTCGTTAACGTCACTAAATTTTTCCATTTCATGTGTACCCCGTTTATTAACACAAAAGAGTTTTCAAAAAATTTATAAAAAACCCTTATTTGACGGCTTTTAAGGTTTTTTCACCTTATGTAAAGAAAAAAATGCATTGCCGATATGTTTAAATCTTCTTCGAAGGAGGTTGAAATTACTCTAAGAGACCCTATATAGGTCTCCATGAGAAAGAATAATCTACAAACTCCACAACTGAATTTGGCTGATTTTGAGGATAAATCACTGCTTATTTTGGATGATGATGATCCATTAAGAGGAAGACTCTCTAGAGCAATGGAGAAAAAAGGCTTTAAAGTAAAGGAAGCTAAAACAATAGTCGAAGGCCTCGATATTGCGAGGAAAATACCCCCTAATTTTGCAGTAATTGATCTTAGATTAGAGGATGGCAATGGATTAGATGTGGTTAAAGAGCTGTCAAAAAACAGGTCAGAATGTAGAATTGTCATGTTAACAGGTTACGGCAACTTGCCAACAGCTGTTGCCGCGGTCAAGGCTGGAGCAATAGATTATATCGCAAAGCCCGTAGATGCTGATGACGTTGAGTCGGCTTTGTTAGCCTCTCCCGAGTCTAAGGCTAAACCACCAGAAAACCCAATGTCTGCCGATCGAGTAAAATGGGAGCATATACATCGTGTTTTTGAGCTGTGTAACAGGAATGTGTCTGAAACCGCTAGAAGGTTAAAAATGCACCGAAGAACACTTCAAAGAATTTTATCTAAGAGATCTCCGAAGTAGTATTACAACCAATTTTTAAAATTTTTTATGTTATTTCTAAATAATGAAATAACCGCAGTAAGAATAAATATCTTAAAAATTTCAGCTAATAAGAAAGGTTTTGCACCTAGAGCAAATAAGGGCTTATCCCAACCAATTAAAATTCCAAGCCAAAATAAACCAAGTATATAAATGATACTTACACTCAAAGACAATTTAACAAAATTGAAAAGTATATTATTATTATATTTAAATAAACCACTTAAGATTACTGCAAAGATAAATCCTATTAAATATCCCATTGTTGGCCCAGTAAAATAAACTAAACCAGAGCCTTTCTCAGGAGTTCCTGAAAAAACCGGTAAGCCAATTAAACCTTCAATAAGATAAAATAAAACTATAGTAGCTCCCAATTTCCATCCAAAACAAACTCCAATAAGAAGCACCATAAAAGTTTGCATAGTCATTGGCACTGGATAAAATGGAATTTTAAATTTTGAAGATATAGCCAATAATATAGTGGTAAATAAAATAATTAAAGAGTATTTAAATATTTCTGAATATTTAAAATTTTTTACGAGTTCCATATTTAAACTTACCTTTATTTTTGTTAATAATCTAGTTTTTTGTTAATTTAAGAAACACGTCCTCAAGATCTCCTTCATGTATTGAAATATCTAAGATTTTAAGGCCATTTTCTTTCAAATAATTTATTAATTTTTCAAAATCAACATTTTCTTTTTCATAATGAACGGAAATCTCACTATCTGAGATTATATAAAAATTTATATTAGGTAAAAAAAGCTTTATTTCAGTATTAAATTTTTTAAGTTTAAATAAAATTTTTTTAGTCTTTATTCTGTCTAGTAGCTTTTTTGTAGTATCCAAAGCCACTAAGTTTCCTTTGTTAAGGATAGCTATTCGCTCACACATTTCTTGAGCTTCAAATAAATAATGAGTAGTTAAAATGATAGTAACACCTATTTTATTTAATTCTTTAACGTTGCTCCATAGATTTTTTCTTAGTTCTACATCAACACCCGCTGTCGGTTCATCTAGCACTAGAATTGGAGGTTGATGAACCATGGCTTTTGCTATCAATAGTCTTCTTTTCATACCTCCAGATAAATTTCTAGAGTAACTTTCAGCCTCTTTATCTAGAGAAACTAACTTTAGAATTGTTTCAGTAATTTTTTCACTATTTTTGATTCCGTAGAGACCAGCTTGTAAATCTAATAATTTTTTTGGACTAAAAAAAGCGTCTAAATTAACTTCTTGAGGAACGATACCTATTGAAGCTCTAACTTGTCTGGGATTTTTGTCCAGGTCAAAGCCCCACACATTTATTTTACCACTAGTTTTTATAACTGTTCCAGCTAATATACTTAAAAACGTTGTTTTGCCTGCACCATTTGGACCTAGTAAACCAAATATTTCCCCCTGCTTTACCTCAAAAGAAATATTATTTAATGCGTTTATTTTTGGAGAATTTTTTTTATCACCAGAATATACTTTTGAAAGGTTTTCAACAGATAATGCAGTTTTAATCATAAATTTTTAATATAACATATAATTAGGTAATATAAATTATGAGCAAAATTAAAAAAACTGATCATTTTTATTTAATAGATGGCTCTGGGTATATTTTTAGAGCTTATTATGCTCTCCCTCCACTTTCAAGAAAAAGCGATGGTCTGCCAACTGGAGCTGTGAGTGGATTTTGTTCAATGTTATTCAAATTACTTGAAGATGCGAGAGCAGATAATAGCAAGGAAAAGCCATCTCACTTTGCAGTAATCTTTGACTCTGCAAGAAAAAATTTTAGAAATGAAATTTTTAGTGAATACAAGGCAAATCGTAGTGAAGCGCCAGAAGATCTTGCTCCACAATTTGAGTATATAAGGAAGTCAGTTAAGGCTTTTAATTTACCTTCAATAGAACTTTTAAATTATGAGGCTGACGATTTAATAGCTACATATGCTAAACAAATTACTGAGAGAGGAGCAAAAGTAACTGTTATATCTTCAGATAAAGATTTAATGCAGCTTGTATCAAAAGATATTCGATTGTTTGATCCAATGAAAAGTAAGGTCATTGGTGAAAAAGAAGTTATAGAAAAATTTGGTGTTAAACCAAACCAAGTAGTAGACGTTCAATCATTAGCAGGCGACTCATCAGACAATATTCCCGGAGTTCCTGGCATTGGAATTAAAACTGCTGCTGAATTAATTAATAAATATAAAAATTTAGATAATTTATTAAAAAATGTAAAAAACATTAAACAGAATAAAAGAAGGGAAACTTTATTAGAAAATAGCGATAAAGCGTTGTTGAGTAAAAAATTGGTTACACTTAAGGATGATGTCCCAGTTAAGGATGAATTGAGTAGTTTTATTTTAAAAGATGTGAATAAAGAAAATCTTTTTAATTTTTTGAGAGATATGGAATTTAATAGGCTGCTAAGTCAAGCTATCAGTTTTTATGGGGAAGGCGATAAGTCATCTTTTACGAAAGAAATGAAAAATACTGGTTCATCGAAAGTAAATACCAGTTTTTACAAATGCATTCAAAATGAAAAAGATTTTGAAAAACTAATACAAAAATTAAACGAAAAAGAGATTATTTCATTTGATATAGAGACCACTTCGTTAAATCCAATAGATGCTGAAATAGTTGGTGTATCTTTTGGCTGCGACGAAAATGAAGCATATTATATTCCAGTTTCACATAAGGGGGATAAAAATTTAAATAAAAATTTAGTTCTAGAGAAAATGAAAGTTATTCTTGAAGATCCAAGTATAAAAAAAGTAGGTCAAAATATAAAATATGATTTAATGGTGCTAAAAAAATATAAAATTAACATTAACTCAATCGAAGATACTATGCTTCTGTCGTATACTCTAGATGCTGGTAATAATCGTCATAATATGGATGTTTTATCTGAGTTACATCTTGGACATAAAACAATAACTTATAAAGAATTAGTTGGAACAGGAAAAAAACAGCTAAATTTTTCACAGGTTAATTTGAAGGATGCAACCAAATATGCAGCTGAAGACGCTGATATAACTTTGCGATTATATAATGTTTTGAAAGAACGTGTCGACAGCCAAAATCTCAATAAAATTTATGAAGTTTTTGAAAAACCAATGATTAAATTGTTATCAAAGTTAGAATTAAATGGTGTAAAAGTCGATGACTTATATTTGAAAAATTTATCTAAAAAATTTGAAAAAAGACTTAAAAGTAAAGAAAAAGAAATTTACAAAATATCGGGAAAAGAATTTAACATTGGTTCACCTAAACAACTTGGTGAAATTATATATAATGAATTAAAGATTGCAAAATTAAAAAAGACAAAAAAAGGAAGTCTGGCAACTAGTGCAAAAATTTTAGAAGAACTTGCATTAGCAGGAAATAAATTTCCTAAATTAGTTCTAGAATGGCGTCAAGACTCAAAATTAAAAAGTACTTATACCGACGCTTTACAAGAACATATTAATTTAAAAACAAAAAGGGTTCACACTTCCTTTTTATTAGCGGCTACTAATACTGGTCGATTAGCCTCAAGTGATCCAAATTTACAGAATATTCCTATCAAAACATCTGATGGCAAGGATATTAGAAAAGCTTTTATAGCTGAAAAAAACAATATTTTGATTTCTGCTGACTATAATCAAATCGAAATGAGAATTCTTGCAGATATGGCGGACGTCAAAGAGTTGAAAAAAGCATTTAAGAGCAATCAAGATATTCACTCACTCACCGCAAGTCAGGTGTTTAACGTATCTTTAAATAAAGTTAATGATGACCTAAGAAGAAAAGCTAAGGCAATAAACTTTGGCATTATATACGGTATAACACAATATGGTTTGGCAAAGCAGATTTCAGTTTCAAATCAAGAAGCTCAAGAATTTATTGATAAGTATTTTAAGAAGTTTCCTGAAATTAAAGATTATATGAATTCAACTATAAAATCTTGCAGGCAAAAAGGATACGTTACAAATATTTTTGGAAGAAGGATACACTTAAGAGGCATAAATGATAAGAATTTTAGTATAAGATCATTTCAAGAGCGTGCTGCAATAAATGCTCCAATACAAGGATCAGCTGCAGACATTATCAGACTAGCAATGATAGAAATTGATAAATTAACAGACTTAGATAAAAAGATTAATGCAAAAATGCTATTACAGATTCATGATGAGCTTGTATTTGAAAGTACTGTGAATGATCAAAAAAATAATGAGAAATTGATAAAAAAAGCGATGACTTCTGTTTCATCATCCGAACATCACATGTTTTCAATTCCATTGGAAGTGAGTGTAAATTCAGGTTATAATTGGGGAGAAGCCCACTAATTAATATTATGTGGCCTAAATTTTGACAATTTAATTATGAAAATTAAACTATGAGTAACACAATAGCATTAGTAGATGATGATAGAAATCTTCTTACCAGTATAAGCATAGCCCTTGAAAGAGAGGGATTTAAAGTTCAAACATATATTGACGGTGAGTCTGCTTTAATAGGCTTAACAAGAAATCCTCCAGATCTTGCAATTTTAGATATAAAGATGCCTAGAATGGATGGTGAAGAACTGCTGAAAAAAATTAGAAAAAAAATGTCTATACCTATAATATTTCTAACTTCAAAAGATGAAGAAGTTGATGAACTTCTTGGCTTAAAGCTGGGAGCAGACGATTTTGTAAAAAAATCTGGAGGATTTTCTATGAAAGTTCTAGTTGAAAGAATAAGAGTTCAACTTAGAAAAAAAATTGAAAAATCCGAAGATGGTAAGAACATTATTTCACATGGGAAACTTAAACTTGATCCTTCTCAGTTAGAGTGCGAATGGAATGGCAAGGCTCTACCTGACAAACTCACAACTACTGAATTTTTAATTGTTAAGGAATTAGCTAAAAGACCAGGGGTAATTAAAGAAAGAGCGCATTTAATGGATATTGCTTATAAGGAAAATACCGAAATTGAGGACAGGACTATCGACAGTCATGTAAAAAGAATTAGGAAGAAATTTAAAAAAGTTGATGAAAAATTTTCAGCAATTGAAACTAGGTACGGAAGTGGATATAGATGGAATGTTAGTTAATGAAGAAGAAAAAAACATCGTCAATTTTAAGAAAATTTTTACTATTTAACTTATCGGTATTTTCAATTTTAGGATTGTTTACATTAATTTATCTTAACGCAATACAACCCAATCTCGTAAAAAAAACTTCGGCAAATCAATTTACAATAATTAATAATACTTCAGATCATATACAAAGACTGGGAGTAGAGTTTAATAAAGAGGGAATAAAAAAGTTTTTACTTTCTACTAGATTTTTATTCCAAAGCTTAGACAGAGTACAATTTTTTTCTATAGATGGAGAATTGATAGGAGATACCAATATTCTCGACTTAGACTCAAGTGTATTTGAAAAATCTGACGAAGTAATAGAGGAAGGCGCAGAAATAAAAAAGGAAATTAATAGTGTTATAACAAAAAAAAAGGGCAATTCTAACTTAATTAAAAATTTAATAGACAAAAAATACAAAGATCAACCAATTACTTTAGAAAACAAAGTTAACAATTCTTTTTTTGTAAGTACCATTAGCGAACTAAATGTAGATGATAACAGAGTTGGTTTTATTATGGTTACGAATGAGGCAAATGATATTCTTTTAGCGGTTGAAGAAAGAAAAAACTTTATAATTAGAACTGTTTTAGCAGTCGCATTAGTAATTTTAATTTTTTCACTTTTTTTAAATAAGTATATACTAAAGCCAATTGGGTTTTTGGTGTCATTTACTGAAGCTATAAAAAATAAATCTGACCAAAATATTGATATTAAAAAATTTTTTGTAAGAGAGGATGAAGTTGGAAAACTTACAAAATCGATAGACGAAATGACCAAAGAACTTCAAAAAAGAACTAATAGAGCTGAAACTTTTTCTACTGACTTGGCGCATGAAATTAGAAATCCTTTAGCCTCTTTAAAGGGAGCATCGGAATTATTAGATAAAACTGGAAACCCTAGTGATAAAAACAAATTAATGAAAATTATAAATCATGATGTTGAAAGAATTGAGAGACTTATTACAGATTACTCGCAAATGTTAAAAGATGAGGCATCACTATCTAGAGAAAAAATGCATAAAGTAAATCTTATGAAAATTATTTTAAACGTAGTTGAGGATTTCAAACAAGATCTTGAGAACCAGAATAAAAATATTGAAATAAAAACTCATTTTTCGAATAGTAATGAAAATAACTATTTCATTATTGGTATAGAAAATAGATTAGAGCAAGTAATCGCCAATCTGCTTGATAACGCTATTTCCTTCAGCGGTAATAATCAAAAAGTAGAAATTGACTTAACCGAAACATCCAGTAATTTTGTAATGACAATTAAAGATCAAGGTCCTGGTTTTACCGAGGCTTCTCCCCAAAAAATTTTTAAAAGGTTTTATAGCAATAGACCTTCGAATTTTGGTGAGCATTCAGGTTTAGGCTTAAATATTGCCAAAAATATTGTAGAGCTACATAAAGGCGCAATTGCAGCTTCAAATAGGTTAAATCAGAAAGGAGCACAAGTAGAAGTTTTGTTGCCAAAAATTTAATCTTAGTTCACTCTTGATTAGCTTAAGTTATATTGTTAAAACCCGATAAAATATGTCTGATGATTACAAAGTAAAAGATATTAAACTTGCAGAATTTGGTAGAAAAGAAATTTCTTTAGCTGAAACTGAAATGCCAGGATTAATGGCAATTCGAAAAGAGTACGGAAAAAAAAAACCTCTTAAGGGCGCTAGGATACTAGGTTGTTTGCACATGACCATCCAAACAGCTGTTTTAATTGAAACTTTAATAGAACTAGGTGCGGAATGTAGATGGTCATCATGTAACATTTTTTCTACACAAGATCATGCAGCCGCAGCTATCGCAAAATCTGGAGTTCCTGTTTTCGCCTGGAAAGGAGAAACAGAAAAAGAATATTGGTGGTGTGTTAAACAAACTATTGAAGGTAAAAAAGATTGGGCGCCAAATATGATCTTAGATGATGGTGGAGATTTAACGGCACTAATGCATAAAGAATATAAAAATTTATTAACAAATATAAAAGGTGTATCCGAGGAAACTACTACCGGCGTTTTAGCTTTAAAAAAAATGGAAGCTAACAATGAATTATTAATTCCAGCTATAAATGTAAATGATTCAGTGACAAAATCTAAATTTGATAATCTTTACGGTTGTAGAGAAAGCCTAGTAGATGGAATTAAAAGAGCAACCGACGTTATGATGTCAGGTAAAGTAGCTATAGTGGCTGGTTATGGTGATGTTGGGAAGGGAAGTGCTGCTTCTTTAAGACAAGCTGGAGCTAGGGTACTTGTTACAGAGACTGATCCAATTTGTGCTCTACAAGCTGCTATGGAAGGCTACGAAGTTGTTTTGATGGACGACGCAATAAAAGATGCTGATATTGTTGTTACCGCGACTGGTAATAAAGATATTGTTACTGCTGACCATATGAGAAATATGAAGGATAGAGCTATACTTTGTAACATTGGTCATTTCGATAATGAGATTCAGGTAGAAGCACTTAAAAATTATAAGTGGGATGAAATAAAACCCCAAGTACATGAAATAGAACTACCAAGTAAAAAAAGAATTATCTTACTTGCTGAAGGGAGACTCGTAAACCTTGGATGCGCTACAGGTCACCCTAGTTTTGTAATGAGTGCTTCTTTCACAAATCAAGTTATTGCCCAAATAGAATTATGGAATAATTCAGATAAATATGAGAATAAAGTTTATGTATTACCAAAACACTTAGATGAAAAAGTAGCGATGTTACATCTAGAAAAAGTAGGTGCAAAATTAACAAAAATGTCAAAAGATCAAGCAGATTATATTAGCGTTAAACAATCAGGGCCATTCAAACCAGATACTTATCGCTACTAAACTAGTAGCAAATGATTATAAAATCTTTAGAGCAACTCAATTCTTTTTCTGAAAAAATAGCAGATCAATTAAAAGAAAAAGATTGTATATGTTTGACTGGAGAAATTGGTGTAGGAAAAACTACATTTACTAGGTATTTAATTAATTATTTACAAAAAAAAGAAGGTTCAAATACCACGGAGGTTTTGAGCCCCACTTTTAACTTATTATATGAGTATGATTTGAAAAAATTTAAAATTATGCATTATGATCTTTACAGACTTAAAAATGAAAAGGAACTCGATACTTTAGGCATATTTCAAGAAAATGAAAATGCAATAAAAATTATAGAGTGGCCAAGTCTAATAAAAATTCCAAAATCTGATAAACTAGAAATTCATTTAGACTATGCTAAACACGATAACGAAAGAAAACTAAGATTGTTAGGAACAGGTAAGTGGAAAAATTTTAAATGAATTACAGACTAAAAAAGATTTCAGGAGATGCATCATTTAGAGAATTTTATAGATTAAAAAAAGGCAATAAAACTTCAATTATAGTTCAAGCCAACAAAGAAAAGTTTAAAAATTTAATTACCTACGTGATAATAAACAAGATTCTTAGAGAGAATAAGATTAATGCCCCTAAACTTATAAGCAATCACTATCAAAACAATATGATTGAAATTTCAGACTTAGGTGAAAAATCTTTTTATGATGTAATAATAAAAAAAAAAAATAAATTAAATTACTATAAAGATTTAATAAAAATCATTTTAAAGTTACAAAAAATAAAAATTAAAAAAAAATACAATTTCAAAAAATACAATATTAAACTTCAAAAATATTCTTTATCAAATCTCCATAAGGAATCTGACTTATTTTTTGATTGGTATCTCAAGTTTAATTTTAAAAGATTAAAAATTAGCAAGACTAAAAGAGTTTTAAAAAAAGAATTAAATAAGATTTTTAAAAAGCTTTATTTTAAGAATAATACTTTCGTACACAGGGATTTTCATGCATCTAATATCATGATTAATAAAAAAGTTTTTGGTTTAGTTGATAGTCAAGATGCAATAATTGGTAACCCACTTTATGATGTAGTTTCATTAATTGACGATGTCAGAATAAAATTACCTATTAATTTGCAAAATAAACTACTTAAATTTTACCATTTAAAATCAAAGTTAAAAAATGAAAAATTTTTAAACTTAAAAAACGACTACGATATTTTATCAGTTCAAAGAAACCTTAAAATTTTAGGAATATTTGTTAGATTGAGCAAAAGAGATAATAAGTCAACTTATTTAAAGTATTTACCACATACTTGGAATTTAATAAATAGACGGCTTAAAAATCCTATTTTTAAAAATTTTCAACTACTACTAAACAAACACATTAAGATAAAAAAATTAAAAAATTAAAATTTTATGAGCGTTAAACATGCGATGATATTAGCTGCTGGACTTGGCACAAGAATGAAACCGTTAACCTTAGAAACACCTAAACCATTAATTAAGGTAGGAAGTAAAAATTTATTAGAGAGATCTTTAAATCTTTTAGAAAATCATGGAGTGGAAAAAATAATTATAAATGTTCATCATCTAGCAGATCAAATTGAAAAATTTATATTAAATTTCAAGTCAAAAGTAAAAATAACTATTTCCAATGAAAAAGATTTGTTACTAGATACCGGTGGCGGGGTAAAAGAAGGTACAAAAATATTTGGTAAAAATCCTTTTTTTGTTGTGAACCCAGATACGCTATGGTTAAGTAATTATTTAGTTGAAATGCAATCTCTAGAAAAAATCTACCATGAGAATAAAAAACCATGTCTGCTTTTGGTTAATAAGAGACTATCATTCGATACTTCTTTTAAAGGAGATTTTAATTTAAAAAATAATATTATCTCTAGAGATAATGAGAAAAATTTTATTTTTACAGGCCTTCAGTTGCTAGACAGAAATTATTTAGATCCGATTACTAAAAAAGTTTTTTCAATGAATGAAGTTTGGGATAAATTAATAAGTGAGAATAAGCTTTATGGTTGTGAAAGTAGCCAAAAATTTTATCATCTTAATACTAAAAATATGCATAACAAAATATCAAATTTAAATATTACTGATTAAAAATTATATTTTTAGCCCTAGTCTTATCTAAATAAAAATATTTTTTAACCTTTAAATCTTTTTCAAATTCAATTACTAATGGATTGCCAGTTGGAATTTCTAATTCGTTAATTTTATTATCTGAAATTTTAAACAAAAATTTGCACAGTGCTCTTAATGAATTTCCATGTGCCGAGATTAGAATATTTTTTCCCTCAGAGAGATTTTTTTTAATTTCATTTTCATAGAATGGGATAACTCTTTGATAAGTATTTTTTAAAGACTCAGTAAATGGTATCATTCCAATTGGAATACTTCCATTTAATGGACTGAAATTTGAAAGATATTTACTATCTTCTGGCATAGGAGGTGGAGGTATATCCCATGATCTTCTATACTTTTTAAACTGCTCCTCACCAATTTTTTTTTTAGTTTCATCTTTATTAAGTCCAGTTAGCGATCCATAATGTCTTTCATTTAGTTGCCAAGCAGTGTTAAATTTAAGCTCAAGATTATTTTTTTTAAGTATAGTAGTTAAGGTTCTTATCGCCCTTTTTAAAAAAGAAGTATAATAAATATCTATTTTAATATTAAGTTTTTTTAATAACTCGCCTGATTTTTCTGCTTCCTCAACACCTTTTTCTGAAAGATCTACATCCACCCATCCTGTAAATCTATTTTCTGCATTCCAAATACTTTGACCATGTCTTGTAAGGATTAATTTGCTCATAATAGTTAATTCAATTATTTTGTACTATAATAATATCAAAATGAAAAATACTATATATAAAGTCATAAAATATACATACTATTTATCATTAATAGTCTTATTACTTTTATATTTATTTCCAGGTAGTCTAATTGGTTTTCTTTTTTATGGAGATCTTGGAAAACAGCCCAAACTAATTGCTAATCCACTTGGTACTTCAATCAACCATTTAATGTTCTTTTTTTATTTGAGCATTCTTGGTTTTATTGCTCACAACAAGTATAAAAAAATAATTTTTAGTTTCACTTTTTTATTTTGTGTTTCAATAATATTTGAATTGTTGCACTTAATAATTCCAAATAGAGCTTTTGAGCTAAATGATTTGTTTGCCAACGGTATAGGGGTTATATTTGCCTTTTTTATATTTAATATAATTATAAAATTTAAAAACTAGACTATGCGAATAGTAATTTTATTTTTAATACTCACTTCTAATATTTTAGCTGAAGAAATAATTGGAGTTCCAAGAATAGTTGATGGTGACACTGTTCATATTAAAGAATACAAAATTAGGCTTGAGGGAATAGATGCTCCAGAAATAAGACAAAAATGCGAAAAAGAGAAACTTAAAATTTCATCAATTGTCGGATTTACATTTTATAAAGATTATAATTGTGGTGAGGTTTCAAAAGAAAACCTAGAGGCAAAAATTAATAAATCAAAGATTAAATGCATTTCTTCTTCTAAAGATAGATATGAAAGATATCTAGCCAGGTGTTTTAAAGAAAAAACAAATCTTAATCGATGGATGGTAAGAAACGGTCACGCTGTAGCTTATAGACGATATTCAAGAGAATATATACCTGATGAAGAATTTGCGAAGGAAAATAAGCTAGGTTTGTGGCAAGGTAAATTTTTAAATCCAGAAAAATGGAGAAAGCTTAATTAATTTTTAGTATAAATTGATTAGTGATTCATAATAAAAATCTATTTATATTTCTTTTTTTAATTTTAACGGCATGTTCTTCGATTCCAAAAAACACTCAGAATAGTTGTGCGATATTTGAAGAAAGATATCTTTGGTATAAACATGCTAAAGCCTCTTATGAAAAATGGGGTGCTCCAATACATTTACAACTAGCTTTTGTAAAAAAAGAAAGTGATTTTAATTGGTTAGCCAAGCCTCCCCGAAAAAAACTTTTCAAGGTTATCCCATTTAAAAGACCTTCTTCTTCATTTGGATATTCACAGGCTGTAAAAGGTACTTGGGAACAATATAAAAGAGAGACAAAAAATCCTTTGGCGACAAGAGCGAGATTTAAGGACTCAGTTGATTTTATTGGTTGGTATATAAATAAAACTAACAAAATATTAAAGATTTCAAAAAAGGACGCTTACAGACAGTACTTGGCTTACTATAAAGGCTGGGGTGATTACAAAAATTATTCCAAAGATAAAAAAGCTATCATTTACGCTAAGTCAGTAAAAGATACGGCCTTAAAATATAGGAAACAATTAATTTCTTGTAAAAAAAACTTGGATAAAAATAAGTATATTATTTTTTAAGCTGCTTGTTTAATTCAATCTCAACAGCGTCGATTCTCTGAGTATTCCTTCCAATAATAGAATAAATTGTTGGAATCACATACAAAGTAAAAAAAGTTGAAAAAAGCATTCCACCAAATATTGTTATTCCTACAGAAAGTCTACTTGCAGCTCCTGGACCAGAACCAAGTATGAGAGGAAGTACTCCAATAATAGTCGAAAGACTTGTCATTAAAATAGGTCTAAATCTAATGGATGCAGCCTCAATTATTGATGTCTCTAAATTTTTTCCCTCTTTTCTCAGCTGATTTGCAAATTCGACAATTAAGATTCCATTTTTGGCTGACAAGCCAATTAATATAATTAAAGCTATTTGACTATAAATATTTAAAGATGATCCCACTACCAATATTCCTAATAAACCTCCTAATATAGCTAGTGGCACTGTTAACATTATAGTTAGCGGATGTCTCCAGCTTTCAAATTGCGCACACATTGCTAAATATGCCGTAATTAAAGCTAATATAAAAATGATATATAATTCTGTGTTAGTTTTTTTATACTCTTCACTTTCTCCTTTGTAAGCAATTTTTGCTTCTGGAGTATTATCCTCAACAACTTTAACTAAAAAATTTAAAGCTTCGTCCAGAGAGTAATCACCAACAAGTCTTGCTGAAATCGTTACTGCTTTTTGCCTATTATATCTCGCTAAAAAAGGTGACTGACCCTCCTCATCGTATCGAATTAAATTTGAGATTGATACAAGTTTACCATTATTATTGGATCTTACAAAAACTTTACTAATACTGTCAGGCTCCTGTCTATCTTTAATGTCTCCTTGAAGGATGATTGAGTATTCTTTCCCATCTCTAGTAAAATTTGTAACACGTTTAGAGCCGAAAATAGTTTCAATTGTTCTTCCTATATCTTCTGTTGAAACACCTAGATCAGCAGCTTTTTTTTGATCTATCTGAACATTAAGTTGCGGTTTGTTTAAATCAAAGTCATCCTGTATTGATGTTAAGCCTGGATTCTTTCTAGCTTCTTTTTTTATAATATTTTTCCACTCTATTAATTGATCATACGTATTTCCTAAAATTACAAATTGAACAGGGCTTTCTACACCACCTGTTCTTATACCTTGGGGCATTATTGGAAACGCTAATACACCCGGTACTTGGGAAATTTTTCCAAAAGACTCTCTCATAATCTTAACACCATGACGATCTCTTTTAGCCCATGGCTCCAAAAGAACTATTATAAAACCACTGTTCACTTGTTTTGCAGATTTTCCAAATCCAGGAACCCGCAAAATTAACTTCCTGTATTCACCGTTGCCAACATTAGGTAACAATAGATTTTCAATATCTTCAGCTTTAGATTTTGTAAAATTGAAACCTGATCCTTGTGGGGCTTTTACTATTACAAAAAAAGCACCCCTGTCTTCCGGAGCAATTAGTTCTTTTGGTGTGTAATTAAATAAAAAAATAGTTAGAGATAATACAATTCCTAAAAATGAAATTATAATTTTTCTTTTTCTTACCCAAGTTACCAAAGACTGTTTGTACACGGATGTTATATTTTTTAAAAATTTTTCAAATTTAATTACAATCTTTGACTTATTCATATTTTTCTTTAGAATTTTACTGCCTATCATTGGACTTAAAGAAAGTGCAACAAAACTTGAAATAACAACTGCTGAAGCCAAAGTAATTGCAGTTTGAGTAAATAAAACACCAGTAATCCCTTTGATAAATACGAGTGGAACAAATACTGCAACTAATACAACTGTAGTAGCTATAATTGCAAAAGAAACTTGTTTCGCACCTTTATATGCGGCTACTAGAGGTGTATCTCCTAGCTCTATTCTTCTTACGATATTCTCAAGCATTACTATTGCATCATCAACAACTATCCCTATTGCTAAAACTAGAGCCATTAATGTGAATAGATTTATTGAGAAATTAAAAAAGTAAATTGATAAAAAAGTAGATATTAAAGAAACTGGCAAGGCAATAAGAGGCACTACTAATGCTCTGATATTACCTAAAAAAAGATAGATTATTATCGTCACTAATATTAAAGCGATAAATAAAGTTTTATAAACTTCTTTTATTGCAGCTTTTATGTAATTGCTTCTATCGAAAGAAACCTCTAAAGATGTTCCAGGGGGTAATCCAGGCCTAACTTCTTTAATTTTACTCTTTATTCCATTTGCGACTTTAATAGTATTCGCATCTGATTGCTGATAAATACCAATACCAACAACTTGTTTTCCATTTCCTTTAAATAAAGTTCTTGTTGACTCCGCTCCCAGTTCAACTCTAGCAACATCTGAAAGTGTAATTATTGAACCATCTCTTGCTCTTTTAAGTGGTAATTTTTTGTAGCTTTCTAAATTTTTATAGGCTTTATCTAGTTTAATGGTTAAATCAACATCCTTAGACTCTATTCTTCCAGCAGGAAACTCAACATTTTCCTTCCTTAAGACAGTCTCAACTTCTTGTGTAGTCAAATCTCTTGCTGCAAGAGCCAGAGGATCAAGCCAAACTCTTAAGGAAAGCTCTCTCTCTCCTCCTAATCGAACTCTACCAACTCCTTCTACAGTTGAAAATAAATCTGTAAGATATCTATCAGCATAATCAGTTAATTCTAAATCTGTCATAGTATTTGAACTAAAAGACAACCACATTGTGGTTCTCATACCAGCACTTTGTTTAAAAATCTCAGGCTGCTCAGCTCCATCTGGAAGATTATCCAATACCCTAGCAACAGAACTTCTTACGTCATTAGCTACATCGTCTAAGTCTAAATTGTTTTCAAAAGTAAGAGTAATTCTAGAGCTTTCATCTTCGCTAAAAGAGTCGATTGTTTCTAATCCAGGTGTTCCTCCGACAAAATCCTCTATCCTTTGAGTTATCTGAGTATCAATGATTTCTGCCGACGCACCTTTGTACTCAGTCTGTATCGTGACAACAGGAGCCTGAACGTCTGGTAATTCATCTGTAGGTATTTCATTAAAAGTAAACAAACCAAAAATGACCAAAACCAAACTCATTACAGAGGCAACAACAGGTCTTTTTATTGATAAATCAGTTAAAAACATTCTATTATTTAGTATTGATAACTTTTACTTTTGATTTATTTCTTACTTTAGAAACACCTTCAGAAATCACAAAATCTCCCTCTTCTATCCCTGACATAACAGAAATCTTACCAAAATTTCTATTTCCGATTTTGATAATTCTTTTTTCAGCTGTATCATTTTTTACAATATAAACGAACGAAGTACTTCCTTGAATTGTTACCGCACTCTCCGGGACCCCAATCTGATTAATTTCATCATATATTATTTTAACGGTCATTAATTGGCCTGGAATAATTTGAAAATTTTTATTATTCACAGAAACTCTTGCTAAAATAGATCTAGTTGAAGGATCTATTCTAGAACTAATAGAGGATACTTTACCTTTAAATTTTTTTTCAGTAAATGACGAGCTTGTTATTTCTGCTTTTAAACCCGGTTTTAATATTCCGACATAACTTTCAGGTATTTTAATATCTATTAAAATCTTTTTTAAATCATCAAGAGTTATAATTAAACTATCAGATCCTAAGACCCCTTGGGCAATTTCTCTTTTTCCAAGTTTACCTGCAAAATCCGCTATAATATTGTTACTATTCTTTAAAGCAGCTATGATCTCCCCTTTTTTTACAAATCTATTTTCAATTCTTAAGTTCCCGATAATGTCATCTTTTTTAATTCTATAAGTTTTAGAATTTTGAGCTATTGCAGTACCAAATGTTTCAATACTTTTGTAAAATTGTGATTTCTCAACCTCTTTAACTATTACACCAGGCGCTGGTCTAACACTAAATTTTTTCTTAAAGTGCAATCCTATAAAATGTCTTGCAGTGATTGTAACTGTGATAGCAACAATAAATAATATTACAAAAGTTTTTATTTTAGTTGATGTTTTCATTTTATTTGAGCCCATATTCTGCCCAAGAACCATCATATATAACCGGTAATTTGTTATTAACAACAGCACTAGCTAGACCTAAGACACAGGCTGTTATACCACTTCCGCAGCTAAAAGCTAATTTTTCATTAAGGTTTATACCGTTGTTTAAGAATATATTCTCTAATTCTTCTTTTTTTTTGAAGGTATTATTTTCAGGGTTAATAATTTTTGAAAATGGAAGGTTTTTTGATCCTTTTACATTTCCTCTCCTCAAATTTTTTCTTGGTTCTTCTACTAAACCTTTGAATCTTTCTTCACCTCTTGCGTCAATTAAACAAAATTCTTTTTTTTCAATATTTTTTTCAACTTGATCTATATTAATAACCAAATTATTTTTTGAGGATGCTTTATAATTTGTTTTTACAGAACTTACATTTTCTTTTGACAATGGTCTGTTTTCTAATTTCCATTTTTTTAACCCTCCATCTAAGACCGATACTAAGTTTATATCATGTCCAAAATATAAAAATGTGAACCAGCATCTACTTGCACTTAACACATCAGAATTATCATAAACGACTATATGATCATTATTTTCAATACCTAATTTAGAAACTATTTTTTCCCATTCTTTTAATTCAGGTAGCATGTGAGGCAAAGAAGTTTTCTGATTAGAGTTTTTATCTAAATCAAAAAAAATTGAATTTTTAATATGGTTTTTTTGATATTCTTCAAATGCATGCCGATTTGAACTTGGCATATGCCAAGTTGCATCTAAAATTTTTACTTTATCAATATTTTTTTCAAGCCATTCTGTAGATTTAAGAGGATTCATCTTCGATTTTTTTCAATATATTTTTGATGATATTCCTCTGCTTTACAATAATTTTTAATCGGAGAAATATTTGTTTCAATTTTATTATTATAAATTCTATTAAATTTTTCTTTAACCTTTTTTGCTATCTCTTTTTGTTGATCATTTTCGTAAAATATTTCACTTCTATATTGAGTTCCAACATCTGGAAATTGCATATCTTTTTGAGTTGGATCATGTAGTTTAAAAAAAAGTTCTAAAATTTTTTCAAAAGTTATTACTTTTTCATCAAATGAAAGCTTAACAATTTCTGCATGACCTGTGTTACCTTGACAAACTTCTTCATAGGTTATTTTTGATTTATATCCTCCTGCGTACCCCACCTCAGTATTTATAATGCCTTTTTGAGTTTTAAATTGTTCCTCGGGTTTCCAGAAACATCCCATTGCTAAGTAACATTTTTGCATAAGTAATTTTATATGTTATGAAGTAATGAGGATAATAAATTGCTTACTAAAAATCAAATAGGCGTATTGTACATGGTAGGAAGTGTTATTTGCTTTTCTATAATGGATATCTGTGTAAAATGGCTAGATTATTATCCTGTAGGGCAAGTTTTATTTTTAAGATTTTTTATTGGCTTTATTCCAATTTTTTTCATTATACCTAGAGAAAAATTATTAAGTTTTTATAAAACCTCGAGACCAGGTCTTCACGCATTTCGTGCTTTAACCGGAGCAGCAGCAATCATTGCACTGTTTATTGGGCTAAGAGAATTACCTTTAGCTGATGTGGTGTCCCTAACTTTTGGGGGACCAATATTTGTTACAGTTGCTTCGATTTTCTTTTTATCTGAGAAGGTTGGTATAAAAAGGTGGTCAGCAGTATTTTTAGGTTTTATCGGAATGCTGCTAATAGTTCAGCCAGCCTTCATAGATTTAAATTTTTACTACATTACACCAATAATCTTTTGTATTTTCTTTGCTTGTGTTGCTATTAGCGTAAGATCTTTATCTAAAACTGAACCAAACTACAGAATTGCTTTTTATTTTACACTTCTTTGTTCAATCTTAGGGATAGCAACTATCTTCAAAGGAGATTGGGTTTTGCCAACAAAAATAGACTTAGCAATTTTCGTTATAATGGGTTTATGCGGCAGTATTGCTAATTTATTACTTACACAAAGTTACAGATTGGCAGAGGCATCCCTAGTAACTCCAATAAAATATTTAAGTTTAGTTTTTGCAATAGTATTTGGATTTTTAATTTGGAGTGAAATACCAAAATTATTAACATTATTTGGAGCGTTACTTGTCATAACTAGTTCTTTAATAATTTTTATGAGAGAAAATAAACTTAAAAAACAAATTATAAATCCAAGATCATGAGAAAACAGCCAAGGTATTGGACAAGAGCAAAAAAAATATTATCTAAGAGAGATAAAGTAATGGCAAGGCTAATCTTAAATTATAGAGATGGATCGTTGATTACAAAAAACGATGTATTCTTTTCACTATGCAAAAGCATAATTGGACAACAAATAAGTGTAGCAGCAGCTAATTCAGTCTTTTTAAAATTTAAAAAAAAATGCAATGGGAAAATAAGTCCTAAAATTGTAAATAAGTTATCTATATCAAGTCTAAAAAGTTGTGGGTTAAGCAGACAAAAAATTAGAGGGATAAAGGAGCTAGCAAAAAAAACTTTAAATAAAGAATTTAACCCAAAATTAATCAAAAACATGAATGATGAAGAGGCTATAGAGTATTTATCAAAGTTGAGACAAATAGGTAGATGGTCAGCAGAAATGATATTATTATTTACATTCAATAGGTCAAATATTTGGCCATTACAAGATATAGGCCTTCTTAGAGCAATATCAAACAATTACAAAAAAAAATATTTTCCACCAAAAATTTTTTTAAAAAAACTTTATAAAAAATTTAGCCCTTACTGTTCTGTTGCTACCTGGTACCTTTGGAGATCAATAGATGATGAGCCAATACAGTATTAAGCACCTTCAATTGTCTGATGTTGTCTCATAGCATAGCCTTTTAAAATCGAATGGGCATCTTGATATTCTTTTGAATTGTAAAAAGAATTCGCTTCATCATAAGATGGAAATTCAATCACAACAGTTCTAGGTGATTTTTCTCCCTCATTATTTATAGATTTTCCACCTCTTATTAAAAATTTACCTTTATACTTTTCAACTGCTGCTCTAGCTTTAACGGCATATTCTTTAAGCTTTTCATCATTACTAATACTTTTATATACACAAACCACATAACCTTTCATTTACAACTCCTTTAAAATAAATTAATTTTTTCTATGGCTAAGAAATTAATCATAGATTGGAAAGAGTATAATCTAATCGTTGAGAGACTTGCAATACAGATTCATGACAGCGGATTTAAACCTAGTTTATTAATAGGGATTATGCGAGGTGGAGCACCAATAATAGATGTTTTAAGCAGAGTCTTTAAACTTAAATGCGCTTATTTAGCTGTAGAGTCATATTCGGGAGAAAATTTAGAAGATCAACAAGGAGAGTTAATTTTTTCAAGAGAGCTTAGTTCTACAGTACAAGAAATGAGTGGCAATATATTGCTTTGTGATGACTTATCTGACACAGGGGTCACATTAAATAAAAGTATTGATTGGTTAAAAAATTATCCTCCTTTGAAGGGAAAAATAAAATCAATTAAAACTGCAGTACTTTGGAAAAAAGCAGACTCTACTTTTGAACCAGATTTTTGTGCACAAAAATTAAAAGACAATCCTTGGATAGTACAACCTTTTGAAAAATACGAAGAAATTAGGATTGAAGATTTAAAAAAAAATCATAAGTAAAAAAAGGGCCAGTTACCCAGCCCTTTAAATTTTTAAGCTACAGCAAAACTTGCAACACTTAACACAGCGATTAACCAAATTGCTGGAGAAGTTTTACTGAATTTCCCTGTAAATATTTTTATTAAAGCGTAGGCTATAAATGATAAAGCGATACCATGACTTATGCTGTAAGTTAAAGGCATAGTAACCATAGCTAAAACTGCAGGAGCTGACTCAGCTATATCATTCCAATCTATATCAGTTATATTTCTAACAAATAAAACCGCTACATATAATAATGCTGCTCCATCTATTTCTTTCGGTAAGCTAGTTGCTAATGGAGAGAAAAATAGACAAGCTAGAAACAAAACACCAATTACTAGCGATGTCATACCAGTTCTTCCACCAGCTTTTACACCAGCGCCGGACTCTACATAACTTGTTACAGTGGTTGTACCCATTAATGCACCTGCAACGGTACCAACACTATCTGACATCATCGCTTTATTTATATCTTGCACTTTTCCACTTTTATCAACCTTACCAGCTACATTTGCTACTGAAGTTAATGTTCCCGCTGTATCAAAAAAGTCTATAAATAAAAGAGTAAAAATAACAGTCGACATCCCAGCTGTAAAAGCTGCTCCAAGATCGAAAGCAAATAAATATGTCATTGGAGGCGGTGAACTTACAACACCATTAAATTTAGCTAATCCAGTAACCCATGCAATTACACTAAACAACAAAATACCTATAATAATATTTCCTCTTATTTTCATTTTTTCCATTACAATCATTGATACAAAAGCAAGACATCCAAGTAAAACTAAAGGATTCTTCAGATCTCCTAAAGTTACTAAAGTGACAGGGTGATCTCCAACCACGCCCATAATTTCTAAACCAATTATAGCTAGAAAGAAACCTATCCCCGCTCCTATACCTAGCTTTAAACTTCTTGGTATTGAATTGATTAACCAGGCTCTTATTGGTGTCAAAGAAATTAATAAGAACAATACTCCAGCTACTAATACAGCTCCTAGTGCTTGCTGAGGAGTATAACCCATACCCGCAACTACACCGAAGGCTACGAAAGCATTAATACCCATTCCTGGGGCAAGACCTATTGGCCAAGTTTTTCCATAAAACGCCATTATAAAACAAGCTATGGCTGTTGCTACTATTGTTGCAGTAAACACTGCTCCGAAATCAAAAAAACCTTTTTCTGGACCAGCAAATTCGCC
This sequence comes from uncultured Pelagibacteraceae bacterium, assembly GCA_902582155.1. GTDB lineage: Bacteria > Pseudomonadota > Alphaproteobacteria > Pelagibacterales > Pelagibacteraceae > Pelagilacustribacter. Next base: position 22,711 of record CACHRI010000004.1, on the reverse strand, counting down.
AGACAAGATGAAAGGATTTAAGAACATAATGTAAGCCATGGTTAAAAAAGTTGTAACACCAGCTATTACCTCAGTTCTAAAATTTGTTTTGTGTTTTTTATATTCAAAATATTTTTCAAGCATAAAAGCCTCCTATGGATTGTGCATACAATGATTCTTTAATTAAATCTTTGAAAAAACAACGTTATTAAGCAATTACAACCTGAGATCAATATTTCTGTTTATAAAATTGAAAAATATTCTACAATAAGTTGAAAATGAAATTTGTTTTTTTAGTTATATTTTATTTATTACTTTTGTCTTCGTGTCAGTCAGTTTCAAAAAAAATTAACGAGAAAATATCAGAAGAAGAAACACAACTAAGCAAGTGGCTAGAAAAAAAAGAGGATGAACTTAAAGTTAAGTTCGGTGATCCTGATAGAGTTGAATTAAAAGAAGGTTCTAAAAACAAGTATTACGTTTATACTAAAGAAAAATTAAAGATTAAGTGTGAAAGAATATTTGAAATCAACCCTAAAAATAGAGTCGTTGGGTTTACTAGTAAAAATTGTTTTTAATGACAAGCTTTATTAAATTTTTTAAGTCTCCAATAATTATAAGGCCATGGTGTTAAAAAGCCAACCAACAACATTATAGGTATGACCCACCATACTAATTTTGCTGAACCCACAATTAAGTAGTCTGTCAAGTTCATTGCCACCTCCATAGAAATCATACTGATAAGTGACATACCGCAAGCGATTTTAAACGCTTCTATTAATTTAAATTTTTGTCTAAATAAAATTATAGTTTCAAGAATTATAGAAGTTATTATTCCATTTATTATTGCAATTAACATTACAAAAAAAACTGACAAAGAGTGAGGTGTTATCTGAAAATAGTAAATAGTTCCAAAGTCACCTATAGAACATCCAATGAGGCACCATAATGTATTATATGCACTTTTTGACCAAGTAGTTTTACAAAACCAATCAAATTTTTCTGTTATTTCCATAATTAAATCTTAGCATTTTTTAAAATAAAACTATATTCTTCAGCTAGTTCTTTAATAGCATTGTCTCTACCACTCATTCCTCCATGACCAGCTGCTTCCATTTTGCATTTTAACAGTTGCTCATTATTATCCTCTTTAACATCTCTTAATTTAGCAATGTATTTTACTGGCTCAGAATATAAAACTCTGTTGTCAAATATTGATGATGTGATGAGCATTGGCGGATATTTTTTTTTACCTAAATTATTGTAAGGAGAATAAGATAAAATATAGTCAAAGTATTCTTTACTTTTAATTGGATTCCCCCAAAGTTCCCATTCTGCAGGTGTTAGTGGAAGTTTTTCGTTCAACATTGTTGTAATGGTATCAACAAATGGCACTAATAGAAGCATTGCAAAAAATAATTCAGGTGCCATATTAGCTACGGCACCCCCAGTAAGACCACCAGCAGAACCACCATAAAAACAAATTCCACCTGTATGAGTGTACCTTTGTTCAATAAGATGTTTAGAACAAGCTATATAATCTAAAAAAGTATTTTTTTTAAATTTTTTCTTGCCCTCTAGATGCCACTTCTCTCCTAAATCTCCTCCTCCTCTAATATGTGCAATTGCGAAAATAATACCTCTATCAATCAAACAAAATCTTGAAGCACTAAAAGATGGAGATACGCTGTGTTTATAAGCGCCGTATGCATAAAGCAAGACTTTAGATTTTCCATTTTGTTTTGAATTTTTTAATTTTACTAAACTTATTGGTATCATTCTCCCATCATGAGATTTAGCTTTAATCCTCTCAACAATATATTTATCTGGATCATGACCCGAAGGTATTTCAACTTCCTTAACTAGTTTTTTTTCTTTTGTCTTGATATCGTACTCAAATATCTTGCCAGGAGTTGCCATACTTTCCCAACTTATTCTTATTTTAGAAGTATTGGTGTCTTTTTGCATTAAGCTAGCCCCTGGAACACCAATAGCTTCATTTGAAACTTTAATTTCTTCCTCCTTATTCGTTTTGATATTTCGAACATAAAGCTTTGGTATTGCGTCAGATTTTTCAGCTCTAATAATATATTCATCTAAAAAATCTAAACCTCCGATGACAGTTTCTTTTTTTGAAGGAATAAATTCTTCTAAATTATTAATATCATCTTTTTTACATCTCAAAATTTTATAATCTCTAGCGTTTTCATTTGTATGAATATAAAAATACTCTTTCCAAGAGTCCAAAGAGTAACGAATATCTTTCTGTCTTTTTCTAAATAGTTTTGGCTTAATTACACTGCTTGATGAATCAAAAAAATATTCTTCAGTAGTAATGTGATCTGAGGTTGAAATAATATAGTACTTTTCATCAGAAGTAAGACTAATACTGCAAGTGAAAGTTTCATCTTTTTCCTCAAAAATAAGCTGATCGGTTTCAACTGACTTTCCTACAATGTGTTTAAAAATTTGTCTTGGTCTATGAAATTTATCTAATTTTGAATAATAAAAACTTTTGCTATCCAGTGACCAAGTGATGCTGCCGCTAGTATTTTCGATTAAATCAGGCAAATTTTTATTATTAGATAAGTCTCTCAAATATATTGTGTAATATTCAGAGCCTTTTAAATCTAAAGAATATGCCATCAATCTATCACTATGAGAAACACAAACACTACCTAAACCAAAATATTCAGAACCAGAATTTTTTTTTTCTAAATCACCGTCAAAGTAAACTTCCTCAGGATTAGATTTATCAATTAATTGTCTCAACCTTTTTCCATAATTTCCTTTTGCTTCAGTTTTGCTCCAATAAAAATATCTTCGATCTTTATATTTCAGGGAGGTGTCATCTAATTTAATTTTAGACTTTATTTCTTCAAAAAGTTTTTTTTGTAAATCTTTTACATCTTTAAAATATTCTTCAGTTAATGAGTTATTTTCCTCTATATATTTCTTTACTTCAGGATGTATTTTCTTTGGATTTTTTAAAACCTCCAAAATATCAGGCTGATCTACCCAAGAATAATCATCTTTTAATGATGTATCGTGATATTTTTTCTCACTCTGTATTTTTTTTAATTCTGGTATATTCATTTAATAGAAAATATATGAATTGGTTTTTAATTGGAATTATCATATTTGTCATTGTTTACTTGTTTTTAAACTGGTTTGCAAAAACAAGTACTAAAAAAATCGCTCAATTCCTGAAAAGATTAGCTATAATATTATCAATTTTTTTAGCTGCGATATTAGCTATAGGAGGAAAGTATATATTTTCTTTACCATTTTTACTAATTTTATTAAGTGGTCTAAAAATAAAAGGTTTTACAGCTTTACAATTATTCCAACTATGGAGACTTATTCAGGTTTTAAGAAATTCAGGAAGATTTGGCAGCAAAAGCTCTCAAGCGACCACTAGTATTTCAACTGAGGAAAGTTATAAAATTTTAGGTTTAAAAAAGGGATGTTCAAAGGAAGATGTATTAAAAACTGCAGCGAAATTACAAAAAAAAATTCACCCAGATATGAATCGAGACGTTAATTCAGAGAGGTTAAGCCAGTTAGTAAATGAAGCAAAAGAAAAAATTATAAAAACTGATTTCAGTTAATTTAAAAGTTTTTTCGCAGTTTTAAAAACCTTTTCCGATGAAATGCTATCTTTTCCTAAAGTATCGTGAGTTGTGCTTTCGACTGTTTCTCCTTCAGGGACAATTGGAATTATATTTTTAGAGTAACCACTGTACGAATAAGCTGGTGAGTCTGTGAAAATACCAATTGACTTTACTCCAAGGGCTGCACTCATATGCATGAACCCTGTGTCATTTCCAATATATAAGTTACAATTTTTAATTATAGGAAGAATATTTGAGATTGGTAATTTTTCCATTGTCACACAAATATTATTAATGTTTGATTTTTTTATTTTATCTATTATTTCTGAATCATCTTTACCTACTGCAATAAAAAACCTACATTCTTTATACTGGCTTAATTGAGTAGCTAATTTAATATAGTGGTCAATATCCCACCTCTTTGTGGGACCAGAAGCAGAAACACCTAAAACAATATTTTTGGTTTTTTCATTTATTTTATAAATATTTCTTGCATCATTTACATCTTCTACCTTTAATGACAGATGAGGCTCTGTAGACAGAATTTTACCAACAAGCGATTCAGTAAATATTTTTGCTGTTTGAAATATAATATCTTTAGAAGTAAAAAGCGGATATTGATAGATGTTTTTTATACCAGCAAATATAGCTAAAAGCTTATATCTAAGAGATCCATTAAAAATATATATCTTATCAAATTTTCTCTCTTTAATTTCTTTTGATAATTTAAAAAATCCTGAAATTCCATCATTGGTAGAATCTAAATCTATAATCTCATCCAAAAAATTCTCTGCTTTAAATAACTCTGATGATCTTGATGTTTTTTTTGCTAGCAAAGAAATTTTTACGTTATTTTTTTCCGCTAAAGCCTTTAGATAGGGTAAAAATATAATCATATCCCCTATCCCATATCTTTGCTGTATAACAAGAACTTTCATTTTGAAATATATTATTATAACTTAGACATATAAATTTAGGTAAGATTATGATTAAAAAAGGTGTTTATGCAGCAACACTAAGCGTTTTGGATGAAAATGGTTCATTAGATATTGATGAAACAATAGCTCATGCTGAAAACATAATTAAAGATGGTTTGCATGGAGTTTTCTTTTTTGGCTCAACTGGACAAAGTCAATTAATTTCAATGGCTGAAAAAAAGGAATTGGTATCAAAACTCCCAATAAGCAAATTTAAAAAAAGTTTTCATTTAGGCACTGGTTGCAATTCATTAAAAGAGACCATTGAATTTATAAAGTACTCAATGGAATATGATTTTCAAAATTTTCTCATAATGCCCCCAGCTTATTATAAAGGTAATACTGAAGCAGGAATTTTTGAATTTTATAATAAAATAATCAAAAATATACCGAAAGTAAAAATTATTTTGTATAATTTTGAAAAATTAAGTGGTTTTAAGTTTGAAGTAAATTTTGTAAAAAAATTGGTTGATACATTCCCTAAAAATATTGTTGGATGCAAAGACTCCACCTATAATTTGTATGAAAATCTTAAGATTAAAGATTTTTTAATTTTTCCGGGAGATGAATCTAAATTACTAAAAGGTTTAGAAATTGGATGCTCAGGATGTATATCTGCTATTGCGAACGTAACCCATAAATTAGCAAGAGAAGTTTTTGATAACTTTGAAAAAAATAAACCTCAAACTTCTAATGAAAAATTGGTTATGGTAAGGCACGCCTTTGATAATTATAATTTAATATCTGGTCTACACAGCTACATGTCAACTCAAAATTCAAAATTTAAAAATTTGTTGCCTCCTTTAACATTATTAAACTCTAAGGATAGTAAAGAATTATTAAAAAAACTTGAAAATTTAAAGTTTAGTTTAAAAAAAAATATCGCTGCATAAATATGATTTTAGCAAAAATTTTAAATAAAATTTACAAAAAAAATGGAATCATTTTAGAAGACTCCTCAGGTCAAAAATATATTATTGGGACACCTCAAAAAAATAATCCTATAACTATCAAATTACTAAAAGATAATTTAAAATGGAGACTAATTCTTGACCCAGAATTAGAATTTCCAGAGGCGTATATGAGAAACGAGATTTTAATTCAAAATGGTAGTTTAGAAGAATTTTTAATGTCTCTAATTGAAAATCTTGGGCGGGAGGAAATTACAACAGCTAGTTATTTTTCAAAAAAGATTTATCAAGCAATAAGATACATATCAAATTTCAATTTACCAGGTAAAGCAAGAAAAAATGTTGAGCATCATTATGACATAGGAGGTGACAAGGGAGAAAAGTTATATGATATTTTTCTAGATACAAAGCATAGACAGTATTCTTGTGCTTATTGGAAAGATGAAACAAATTCTTTAGAAGAAGCACAACAAAATAAAATTGACCATATCATTAAAAAATTAAATATTAAAAATGGTCAAAAAATTCTCGAAATAGGTTGCGGTTGGGGAGGGATGGCTTTTGAAATAGCAAGACAGAAGGGATGTGAAGTGAAGGGAATTTCTTTAAGCAAAAATCAAATTAACTACTGCAAGAAAAAAGCTAAAGAATTAAATCTAGATAATCAAGTTTCATTTGAATTAGCTGACTACAGAGAAGTCAAAGGAGAATATGATAGAATCTACTCCGTTGGAATGTTTGAACATGTGGGAAAAAAATTTTATAATGCGTTTTTTAAATCAGTAAACAGACTTCTTAAAAATGATGGATTATTTTTATTACATACTATTGGAGTTGTTGACAAACCCACTCCACCAAATAGATTTATAAATAAATATATTTTTCCTGGAGGAGTTTGTCCCACTTTGAGTCAAATAGTTAAGCCTATAGAAAAAACGGGTCTAATAGTTGCTGACACTGAAACTCTTATCCGCCATTATGATAAAACACTTTTAAGTTGGTTGAACAGATTTATGGCTAAAAGGGATCTAGTAAAAGACATGTTTGATGAAAAATTTGTAAAAATGTGGTCTTTTTATCTAGCAAGTTGTGCTGCAGCATTTAGATATAGAGACCTAGCGGTATTTCAATTACAAATTGTGAAGAACTTTGATGCAGCTCGACCTACAAGAGACTATATATATTCATAAAAACTGATATTTAATAATTATCAGGTATGAAAAAAAAGAAAATAAGAAAAAAATCAAAAATTAAAAAAAAACCGAAAATTAAAAGAAGATCAAGAAGAAGAACAAAATTTAAAAAAAGGACAAAAAAAATTAGAAAACGTTTTTCTAAGAAAAGACGAAAATTTATTTATAAAAAAAGAAAGATAAAATTTAAAAGGAAAAAAAGCTCCTCTAAAGAAACTTTTAGAAAAATTATAAAATTTACTGATAAATTTAGTTTTAATTTTAAAATTAACTTTAATATAGATCAAAAACTGCAAAGTTTTTTTCAAAATATATCAGACAAAATTAGCTCTTTCAAAGAAGTGATTGAAGAAGAGCGAGATAGAAAAAGAAAAGAAAAGCTTAAAAAAATGAAAAAAGAAAAAGATGAAATTATTAGAAGAGATAAAATGATGAAGCAAGAAGAGTTAAAAGCAAAACAAAGTGAGATAAAAGAAGAGATTAAATTAGTTAAAGAAAGAAAAATTGAACTAAGAAAGTTTATTAGGGAAGAACAAGCACAGGTAAGAAAAGAACAAGCTGAAAAGCAAAGGCTGTTTTATGAAAAAATTAGACTAGAGAAGAAAATTGAACAATTTAGAAAAAGAGAGGCCATAGAAATTAAAAATCTAGAGCGGGTAGTATTAAAGCAAGAAAGAGAAAACTACGAGGAAGTCCAAGAAAGAATTGAGAAGATTAAAATTAAATATCAAGCAATCAGAGATCAAAAAATAAGAGAGAGAATTGAACAACTTGGTATCGAAGTATCAGATCAGGATACTAGATCTGATTTATTAGAAAAAGAGAGACAATTTAATATAGCAAGGGAAAAAATCGAAAATAATCTTGAAAGTTTTTATAGAAGTATGGCTTCATGTATTTTCCAACTTAATAGAAGATGGTTACCAAAAAAAATGTCATTATTAAGAGTTATTGATAGACGATATGAAACATCTGAAATTTTCATTAAATTAGATGAAGAGTTAGATGAAAATTGGATTATGTTAGTATATTTGAAAGATAATGATCCAACATCAAATATAATCGTTGAAGATAAAACTAATCCAACAAATAATCAGTCTAACGAATATATGCCGAATGAAATTTTTAAGTTTTCAGACGCACTTGTTGACTCACTTACTTCGATGATTGACAGAGAGTACAAAAAAAAATTAAATTAATTAAGTATTTCAGATAGCTTAGTTACTTGACCAATTTTAAAAATAATTGCATCTTTTTTTTTAAAACCAAATTTTTCTGCATTATTTTTAAATCTTTCAGGTGGCTCCATGATTGGTTCTAATGAAAGGATAACCGTACCCCAGTGCATTCCTATTACTTTTTTACTTTTCAGATCTCTTGCTAAACCTAAAGCTTCCTCGGGATTTGTATGATAAACAGACTTATCTTTTTTTGGCATTATTGGAAAAAAATTATATGCACCAATATTTATAAAAGTAATATCAATCGGACCATACTTGTTTCCTAGGTCTTTATAAATATTTCCAACTCCCGTATCACAAGCAAAAAGAATTTTTTTATCTTTATATTCAATTAAGTAGTTTCCCCATAAAGTTTTATTAGTGTCAAACAAACTTCTTTTTGACCAATGGACAGCAGGTAATAAGGTGATTTGTAATTCTTTATTAATTACTACTTTTTCATACCAGTCTAATTCATTTACATCTTTGTAACGGGTGAAATACTTAGATAATTTTAGAGGAGTAATTACTTTGGTATTTTTATGTGGAAAATTTCTAACAGTATTTAAATCAAGATGGTCATAATGATTATGCGTGAGAAGAAAAACATCTGTTTTAGGCACTTCACTTAAATTTATTGCTGGATTAACATATCTTTTTGGTCCGAAAATTAATGGACCAGTATTCTTTGAAAACAATGGATCAGTAATGATTGTTGTATTTCCAAGTTTTATTATAAATGTAGCATGTCCTATCCAGGCAATATAATCACTATTTAAATTATCATTAAGATCTTTTAAAACTTTATCTTTTGGAACAACATGATCTTTAGGAAAATCAATTTTGATTTTTTTTCTCTCTTCATTGAAAATTTTATATGACCATTTAATATTAGGATCTCTTTCTGGCGATCCTTCTGGATTTCTAAAAGTTCCGTCTGCTAAGTGATGGTAAGGTTTTTCCGCCATAACATTATATGAAAATAATATATTTATTGTTAAAAAATATAATAAATATAATTTCATTAATTTTTATTGTTTCTTGATTTTTCATTCAATTTTTTTCCATACTCTCTGATTTTATCCCACTCACTATTGATTTTAGAATTATCTTCAGCTTTTTTACTAAAAAATAGCGGTACTATGATTAATATTACAAAAATAAATACGCAAATTAAAATAAGGGATAATGACATTATCCCTTATTAACATATTTTTTATTTTTTTTTAAATTATTTAACTATTTAAACAGTGCTTTTTGTTGACCCTAGCTTCAAAGTCATTAAGGGCCTCTTTGGATACAAACCAAATAAATGAGGATTCTTGGATTTGTTTAGAGTTCGCAACAGTACATTTTTTGCCTAATTTTATTTTTGCTACGTTACCACCGGCACAGTTTGTCAACATAAGAAGTAAAGCTGCAATTGATATTATTTTCATATTAACTTATTTAATTACAAATTTAGCAAATTGGTTGTCATAAAATTGTTCAAAATAAGAAAGAAATTTTAGTAAGTTGAAGTTGTACAAATAAGAACATATATTTGTCTAATGGATCACAAATATAAAATAAGGATATACTATGAGGATACAGATGCTGGTGGGGTAGTATTTTATGCTAATTATTTTAAGTTTACTGAGAGAGCAAGAACGGAACTTATTTATGAGAAATTAAAACTTAAACATCTTGACTTAAAAGTGAAATTTGATGTTATTTTTGTGGTAAAGTCATTATCATCTAAATATATCGCCCCTGCTAAATTCGAAGATGATTTAGTAGTCGTTTCAAAAATAATAGAAAAAAGCCCCGTTAGACTTATACTTGAGCAAAATATTGAAAAGGCTAATAAACTGATTTTTATGTCTACAATAGAACTAGCAGTTGTTTCTTCAAAGGGCAAAATTACCAAATTACCAGATGATCTTTTATCTTTACTTTAATTTTTGAATTGCTCTATTGTATTTTTCTTAAAAATTGTTAAAAATATTCTGTGAAAGCAAATTCTCCAAATAAAGTAGCAATAATTATGGGTAGTAGAAACGACTATCCAGTTATGAAAAAATGTGAGTTAATTTTAAGAAAATTTAATATTAAAAACGATGTATTAATAGTAAGTGCCCACAGAACTCCTGACAGACTATTTAAATTTGCAAGAAATGCTCATAAAAATTACTCGGTTATTTGTGCAGGTGCAGGTCGAGCTGCTCATCTTGCAGGGATGTGTGCTTCATTAACAAAAATTCCAGTAATAGGAGTTCCAATAAAAGATAAAAAAACAGACGGGATCTCCGCTTTGTTTTCTGTTGCAGAAATGCCAAATGGAATTCCCGTTGCAACAACTGCTATAAATGGAGCTCTCAATGCCGGACTATTAGCAATTTCAATTATAGCTTTGCAAGATAAAAAAGTAAGACTTAAACTTGAAAGTTATAGAATTAAACAAACTAAATCTGTTAAAAAAAGACCAAAGTAGATGTCAAAAAATATTACGCTGGGAATATTTGGTAGCGGTCAATTGGGAACCGAATTAGTAAAATCAGCCAAAAAAATGGGTTTAAGCACTATTGTCTTTTCCGATGATAAGGATGGTCCTGCTCAAAAGTTTTGCGATGAGTATATATACTCAGATTATAATGATGTTTCAAACATAGAAAAATTTACAAATAAAATAGACGTGTGCACCTATGAGTTTGAAAACATACCTCTTGAAACAATTAATAGAATTAATAAAATCAAAAAGGTTTACCCCAATCCAAACTGTCTTCGTATAGCCCAAAATAGAATATTAGAAAAATCTTTTGCAAATGAGTTGGGAATAAAATCAACTGAATGGAAACATATAAAATCATTGAGAGAATTAAAGAAAAATACTAATCTTTTTCCAGGAGTTCTAAAGACTTGTACCATGGGCTACGATGGTAAAGGACAGTATAGAATAAATTCTTTAAGTGAAATTGATAACAATTTAGATTTTAGCAAAGAATATATTCTTGAAAAATTTGTAGATTTAAAACAAGAAATTTCAGTAGCTGCCACTAGATATCAAGATGGAAAAATTTCAATTTATGAACCTTCAGAAAATAAACATGAAAATGGAATTTTAAGATATTCGAAAATTCCCGCTAATATAGATCAAAATTTATTTAAAAAGTCACAAGAAATCACAAAATTAATTTGTGAAAATTTAGACTATGTTGGCACTTTATGTATAGAGTTTTTAATAACAAATTCAAATGAACTTTTATACAACGAGCAGAGTTGCCGTCCGCATAACTCTTATTGGAATTCTGTGAACTCACATAATATCAGCCAATTTCAAGGACATGTAAGAGCTGTGTGTGGATTAGATTTTATCAACAATAAAAAGATATCAAACTCGGAAATGCATAACATTTTAGGATTTGAGATTTTAGAATATAGAAAAAAAACTTTTAAAAAAAATGAATTTTTTTATGATTACCAAAAAAAAGAACCTAAAGAGGGAAGAAAAATGGGTCATCTTACAATATTGAAAGATTAATTACTGAATAGTTATTCTGAACATTTTTCTGTTACCGTTAAAAGCAGTTGCAGCATGTAGCATTGAACGATTTGACCAAAGAGCAATATCACCCTTTTTCCATCCAAAACTATACGAAAAATTTTCTTTTATCTGATGAGAGGATAAAAAACTTATTAAATCTTCTTGCTCTGAATCTAAATTGACTATTCCAATAACATGACCTGGAGAACAGTAAATTGTTTTTCTACCATCAACAGATTGCACTAATTTATGCTCAGATTTTATTTCTTTTGTCCCACTAGTTCCATGATCTGCCATCCTTAATTCTCGTGTTTGAGCTATTTTTCCTTGAGAGGAAAAAATACCTTTTAAGTTTTCAATCTTCTTTTTTATATCATCTTGCAATGCTTCATAAGCAAGAAATTGATTATAAAATATAGTGTTTCCTTTTCCTTCCTCAGGCACATCAATAGCTTGTAAAAAAGTATACCTAGGAGGGTTTTCTAAGTATGAAGAATCTGTATGAGGGCCTTCACCAAAACTTTTTCCAGTATCAGTTTTTTTTCTTTCAATAACATAGATATTTTTAAAATCTTTATGAGGTTTGAGCATAGGATATTCCGCTGGTGTTCCAAAATTTGATGAGAAATTCATATATTCCTCTGGACTTAAGCTTTGATTTTTAAAAAAAAGCACTCCGTATTTATTAAGAAGTTTTTTTATTTCATCTATTTGGTCTTTTTTTACCTCTTTTAAATTAGTGTAAATAAAACATCCTACTTTATTGTCCGTTGATTCAAATTCTATTTTTGACATATAAAATTGTAAACTAAATTATATCAATTTGGCAATGGGTTAATTAGTTCTTTAAAATTATTTTTCGGGTTATTAATTTCAAGCCCAATTTGATAAAAATTGAGATCTGGTGGTTTAATAGATTGTAAAATTTCTTGGGCATTATTTTTAAGATTTAAATAGTCATTAATCTTTGATTTATTAATTATCAATGGTTGGCGGTGGTGAATCTTAGAATTTTCACCATCAGCCTCTCTTGTAATTATGCTAAATTGATTATTTTCAAATATTCCAGCAAAATACATTAAATCATTATCATCTTTTAATTTAAAACAATAAGGAACTTTTTTATTTTCCTCAGATTTTGACCACTCATAAAAATAGCTACAAGGAACCAATAATCTGTTTGTCGAAATTAATCTTTTAAAATATGGTTTGACTAAACTTTCCAATCTAGTGTTATGCAAAGGTCTAAAACCCTCTTTGTCCTTTGCCCAACTTGGAAAAATACTCCAACTACCAAGCTCTAAAGCTCTTCCATTGCTGTATTTTTTTATAACAGAAGCCTCTTGTCCTGGACTTATATTGAAATTATCTATGCTATCTACTTTTCCAATTACGGTTTTTACTATATCCGCTGTTGCTTTTATTATATTGGTTTGTGCAAATCTTCCACACATTAAAAATTTATTTTACGAATTCTTTTATACGTTCTATCGTACTTTTTTTTGGACCATCATATTTAATTGAATATGAATTTGAAGTGGTTAAAACTTCAACACCTTTTGTAAATATAAAAATAAAAAATATTATAAAAAAAACTACGAATATCTTTGCAGGATTATAATTTCCTGTTTCAAAAACACTTTTTTTTTCGATATTTGCTTTGTGAAAAAATTTAAAAGTTATGTATACAGCGATTATTAAACCAATGTGCGCTAATACAACACCAGCCCATCCCCAAATAAAACTTGTTAAGCTAAATACGTATAAGCTAAAAACAGTAGACCATACAAAAGATAATACGATTAAAATTTGAAGTCTGACGGTTTTTGGAAGCGATCTTAAATCATTTTTACTGTCGTCAAACATTATATTTGCTGTTTCGACCATCCAATTTTTTAAATTTTCCATAATTGACTTATATACTTTTTATATTGAAAATAAAATTCATAATTTTCTTGCCAAATTTCTTACTCTGCTCATGTGCTTTTTGAATTTTTCCTGCGACATTCCAGGTAGAACTTCATAAAATCTAATATAGCTTGTACGCATTCCTCCAAGCTTTAAAACTCCAGCTTTAATTCTTCTAAATGGAATATTTTGAAACCACGTTTGTATACTAAACCAATTTCCTCCATAACTCATACTCATTATCGCTCTTTTATTTTTCATTGCACCTGCAACTGGATAACCCCAATTACCGACCAATCTTTTAAATGAAAAAAACCACTTAGGAGCAAGCACAAGATCAATCCAGTTTTCTAATATTGCTGTCGCTCTTAAATTATAACAAGGAGAAATCATAAAGAGTACATCACTTAGTTCTAATCTTTTTCTATAATCTAAGATTTGTTCACTTGGTTCAGAACCATCATAAAAAGGTATAGGTTTTTCCTCATGCAAATTTATCAAATCAATTTCATGACCAAGTTTCTTAGCTTCAGAACAAAAAGTGTCTCGAATTTCTTGATTGAAACTTTTATTTACATTGTGATGTCCATAAACAACAAATATCCTACTCATATAATTCTTTTCTTATTTTCTAAAATAATCAATAATTTCCTGTATTCTAATAAATTTTACACCAAAGACAAATCCTAAACCAGCTCCATACCAAACTGCTCCAGCTAAACCATATCCGTCAATGCTTATATCTACTTCATAATAAGTTTGAATTTTTCTAACAAAATAATAGAAAATTAAAGAACCAATTAATCCATTAATAAAAAAAAATTTATTTATCTTCTTCACTTTCAACTTTATCTTTCCAAAAAAATATTCCAGTTCCCCCACCTATTAAAATAGCTGATATGATCCAAGCTGATTCGTGTTTTACGAATATGGTAATTACACCCGCCAAAACCAAAAGAATACCTAAATGTCTATTTTTCATCATTTATCTTATATTGACATGTATCAATATTATACAATAGAATTAATTTACCATCCACATGGTCAGAAAGTGGCTCATCTACATGAGTTAAAAGTAGGTTGAATAAACTAACAAGGAGAATGTATGGACAGACATACAAAATTGTTAAAAGAATTCAGCCGAAGTAAAACACAGGCTGAACTTTTAAAAAAATTTAACAAATCCAGAAAAGCCGTAAATACTGGCGACTCAGGTACCTTTGGTTATAGAATTAAAGAAGGGACCAATGCTGGGAAAGTTATTAAACATTTAAAAAAGACTTCAGAAAATATTTAACTCTTGTAGGGGTAGTCATAGCTACCCCTATCAACAATATTAATTTCCATTCTCATTAGAGGAAAATGAAATTGTAATGTATATTAAAACATGGATTCGTTAATCATAATATTAATTGTATTTTTAGTAATTATTAATCTTGGTGTTGTCCTTTTTTTAATAAAAAGTAAGTCTGAAAAACCTTTAAATTCAGAACAAGCTTTTAAGGATGAATTCAATTCTTTTAAAGAGAGTTTCGGCCAGTCTTTTGGAAACATGAGCAAAGAAATTGCAAAAGACATGACAGGAGCTTTAACCAAAGTTGATGAAAAAGTTTCAGTTTTTAATCAGCAGGTTAGTGAGCTCAATAAAAGCCAGGACAATTTTAGCAGGATTTTAAGTGGTGTAAAAACATATGGAACACTAGCAGAATTTGGTTTAGGAGCTCTTCTCAAAGACTTGCTTCCAGCATCTCAATTTATAGCTAATGCAAAAATGAAAGACGATACATCTGAGACAGTTGAATTTGCCATTAAACTAAAAGATGTATTATTACCAATTGATAGTCATTGGCCAGTTGAAAAATATAAAGCAATCGACGATGCCTACAATGCTAACAATAAAGAGGCACAGGCTGAGGCTAGGAAAGATTTAGCTGCAGCTTTTAGATTAAAAGCTAAAACAGTAAATGCAAAATATATAGCTCCACCTAAAAGTACAGATTTTGCAATTATTTATGTTCCGACCGAAGGATTATTTTCTGAACTCTCAAGCTACAGAGACCCAAAAACAAAAGAACTATTATTGCAAGAGCTTAGAACAAAATACAAAGTTACGATTTCTGGACCAAACACTTTATCTGCTTTGCTACAATCTTACTATTTAGGATTTCAGACACTAAAAGTTCAACAACACGCTACTCAAATCTACACTGATTTAAGAAATATAAGCTCTAGGTTTGAAAAGCACTTTGATGGAATTAAAGATCTTAGGAAAAAATTAGAACAAGCACTTACTGTAACCGATGGTTTTGGTAGAGACGCTAGATCTATCATGAATACACTTGGAAATATTAAAGATCCACAACAAGTAACAGCTTCCTTGAAAGAAAATCCAGAAAAGATAAAAGTATTAAAGTAAATAAGAAATATGTCTAACTTTGTCTTTTATGATTTTGAGACCAGCTCATCTAATAAACACTGGGGCCAAATAATTCAAATTGGAGCCATTTTAACTAATGATAATCTAGACGAACTTGACCGTTTTGATGCAAGGTGCAGGCTAAGTCCTGGAATAATTCCAGAGGCGATGGCTCTTATTGTTAACAAAACATCCCCCGCAATGTTAAAAAAATCAAATCTTTCTCATTATGAAATGATAAGGCAATTTGTAGAAACTTTAAAAAAATGGGGAAAAGCAACCTATATAGGATTTAATAGTATTGAATTTGATGAGGAATTTTTAAGAAGCACTCTTTTTCAAACTCTTGAATATCCTTATATAACAAGTACAAACGGCAATACAAGAGGAGACATATTAAGTTTGGCAAGAGCGGCTAATCTTTATTATCCGAATACACTAAAAAATTCTAAAAATGAAAAAGGAAATGACGTTTATAAATTGGACCAAATGGCACCTCTTAATGGAATTGATCACGGTGACGCTCACAGTGCAATAGGCGATGTTATCGCAACTTTGGGTATAGCTAAGCTGATAGCTAAGAAAGCCCCTAATGTATGGAAAGCAAGTTTAATGACATTAGATAAAAATCAAACTTTAGAGCTTATCAAAAAAGAAGCTTATTTTTGTACCAATGAATATTTTTACGGTAAAAGCAGACCTTATGTTCAAACATTTGTCTGCCAACATCCCCAATATCAATGGCCATTATGTTTTGATTTAAGACACGACCCAAATATATATTTGAAAATGCCAATTCAGGAACTAACAACTGTTATGAAAAAACAACCTAAATTCATTAGGACAATAAGACATAATAAACACCCAGTAATTATGAATCCTCAGTATGGAGAAAAATTTGATGAATACAGGATTATTGGATCTTCTAAACTTCAGGAAAGAGCAAAACTAATAAGAGAAAATAATGAATTTGCAGATAAAATTTCAACAATAAAACGTTTAGAATCTGAAGAAAAAGATCAATCAAAATCACAAGAAGATTTATACGAAGAAGAGAGTATTTATACAAAATTTACAACTGCAGATGATAATAAAATAATGCCAGAATTTCATAGTGTCGATTGGGATAAAAAATTGTCAATAATATCTAAATTCAAGGATGAAAGACTAAAGTATTTCGGAAAAAAACTTTTATATATGGAAAAACCTGAAATACTATCAAGGGAGGATTACAATCTTATTCACAAAGATTTAGCTAAGAAATTACTCAGTACAAACAATGAAAAGTGGAATACAATCCCACGAACTTATGCTGAAATTGACACATTACGTGCAAAATTTGAGAAAGAAAATCATCAAGATAAATTAGTTATTTTAGATGAAATTAACGCGTACGTTGAAGAATTGGAAAAAACATATTTAAAAGTTTAGTTGACTTTAAAAAAAAAATAATTAATTAGAATATATGCCTACAAAACCAGTTACAGATAATTCTTTTGAAAGTGATGTCATAAAATCTGATAAACCCATAGTGGTTGATTTTTGGGCAGAGTGGTGCGGTCCTTGTAAACAAATAGGTCCTGCTCTGGAAGAAATTTCAGATGAAATGAAAGACAAAATAATAATTGCAAAACACAACATAGACCAAGAGCCAAACACACCAACAAAGTATGGTATTAGAGGAATTCCTACCATGCTTTTATTTAAGGGTGGAGAGCTTAAAGCAACTAAAGTAGGCGCGACCACAAAAAACAATATTTTAGATTGGATTAAAGAAAATATTTAATTTCTATTTAAAATATTTCCGCACTGATAAAGAGAACCAAATATACAAATAATTTTTTCTTCTTTTGTAGATATATTTTTAATTACTGATTCAAAGTTTTTTAACGGCAAAGCATCTAAATTATTTTTCTTTGCAATTTTAGCTAATACCTTTGGACACATTGAACCTTTTTCACCAAGAATTGGAATAGTATAAATTTTTTCAAATATTCCTTTAAATTGCTTTATAAAGTCTGATGGTTCTTTATTTTTCATCATACTCCATACACCGTACTTTGGTGTTTTTAATTTTCTCAAATAGTCTGATAAATTTTTTGCACTAACTGTTGAGTGACAACCATCTATTAAAAGTCTCTCTTTGGCTTTAAGTCTTTTTTTTAATTTACCCGAAGTTATATATTGAATTCTACCTTCAAATTTCAATTTAGGTAAAGTTTTTAAAATAATTTTTTTATCAATTCCTAAATCTAATGCAATTTTTATTGCCATAGCAATATTTACATATAGTCCTTTAGAATTAATATTTTTATTTTTTATAGGAATAATACTATTCTTATCTTTAAAGAAGTAATTTTGATTTTTACACTCAAGCTTCCAATTGTTCGAATATACTTTTTCACTTGGATTTTTTCTAAGTCTTAATCTTATTTTTTTTTCATTTTCCCTATTTTGTTTTCCAATATAAATTTTAGTAAAATTACTTAAAAATCCAACTTTTTGATAAATGATTTCATCAATAGTTTTTTTTTTAACAAAATTTAGATGTTGTTTATTTATATTTACAACAGCTTGAATCAATGGGAAATCAAATACATTTGTAGAATCTTTTGCAAATAGAGCGCCAGCTTCAACTAGGTTATAATCATTATTGTGATTTGAAGCATTTAAGATGTATACTAAAGTTAACACTTCAAAGATAGTTAACTGAATTTTTAATTTCTCAATTTTATTAATTGTTTTTTTGATCTCCTGATATGAAAGATATTTTGATCCCATCCAAAATCTTTCTCTTATATCTTTTAAACTTGGAGAAATATATGCAGATGTTTTTTGATTATTTCCCTCGATAAAATATTTTAATGAGTTTAAAACTGAATACTTGCCGTCAGATCCAATAATATTTATTACATTTCTTAGTTTTCTCTCTGGGTTTCCAAGTTTATTTAAAGCTTTTTTGATTCTTTTAAGATCGAAATTTACAGTTTTCTTAAATTGTTTTTTTTTAGCTAGCAGATTGTAGAGACTGATTGATTGTGATGGCATCCGTATTTTCTTTTTTAGCCTGAGTCTCTGTTTTTTTCAACATTACACTTAGTAACGTTCCTACAGTTGAATTTAGATATTTTCTCTCTACTACTAAGTCTAAGAATCCATGTTCTTTAACGTACTCTGCAGTTTGAAATTCATCCGGTAAAGTTTCCCTGACAGTATCTTGGATGACTCTTTTTCCAGCGAACCCGCAAACACTTCCTTTTTCTGCTAAAATTATGTCACCTAACATTGCCCAAGATGCTGTAACCCCTCCTGTAGTTGGATTTGTTATTACTACTATATAGGGAATATTGTTTTTTTTTAATTCATTAACCGCTAAACTTGTACGTGTCATTTGCATTAAGGCTATAGAAGACTCCATCATCCTTTGACCACCACTACAACTAAAAAAAACTAATGGAGTGTTATTGCTTATTGAATGTTGGACAGCAGTTATAAAAGCCTCTCCAGAAGCTGCCCCAAATGATCCTCCGATAAATCTAAAATCTTGAGCTCCTACTGTTAAATCAATATTGTTCACTTTTCCCTTAGCAACTAAAATTGCATCATCCTGACCTGTCTTTTTTCTTGCAACTTTTAATCTATCTTTATATTTTTTGTTGTCTACGAAATTTAAAGGATCGTCAATTGGAAGTGGAGTATCTATTAATTCATATATGCCATTATCAAAAAACAATTTAAATCTATCTTTGCAAGAAAGTTTATGATGAACTCCACATTTAGGGCAACAATAAAAATTTTTTTCAAAGTCCTCTTTGTAAATTAAGTTTTTGCATTCACAAGAAATCCAAAGAGTTTCATCAGCAGTAGAAGTCTTTTTTTTAAATAAAGACTTTATTTTTGGTTTAATAAATTTTGTTATCCAATTCATATAATTTTTTTCTTAAGATTGTATACCATGTTATCTAACACTTTGGCAGTATTTAGGCGTTTTTTTAAGGAATTTGTAATAGTTTTGCACAATTGACTACCCACAACAAGCCCATCGGCTTTTTTGAGTGAGGCTATCGTTTTATTAGTAATACCAAAACCTATTACAATATTTTTTTTTCGATTGATTTTTTTAATCCTATTATAGTTCTTAAGAATATTTTTCGGGGAAACTTTAAGCTTTCCACCCGTAGTAGATAACATTGAAATATAATAAAGCATATCGTGAGATACATTGATTATTTTTTTTACCCTTTTTATAGGCGTGGTAGGTGATAATAATTGAATAAAATTTATTGAATTTTTTTTACACTTATAAGCAAAATTTTTATTTTCTGGAAAAGGCAAATCAACAATTATAAGCCCATCTACACCAGAAGATTTACATTTTTTTAAGAAATTATTTTCTCCACACTGATAAACTAAATTAAAATATCCCATTAAAATTAAAGGTTTATTAGGATTATATCTTTTAAATTTTTTAACTATTTGAAAAACGTTTTGAAGCTTTATCCCATTTTTAAGAGCTCGATAAGAGCTGCCCTGAATTTGGCCGCCATCAGCTATTGGAGTATTATGAGGAAAGCCAAGCTCAAGAATATCAGCATGTTTTGAAATTGAATTTAAAATTTTTAAAGAAATATTTTTTGTATTATCACCAGCGACTGTATAGGTAATAAGGGCGGCTCGATTTTCTTTCTTACAATTTTCAAAAGTCACTGCAATATTAGATTTCATCTTATGTATGATCCTAATTTTTTTTTTATAATGTCCTTATCTTTTAAGCTATCGCCACAAGAGTTAACTATAATTATATCTGAAGATTTTAATTTTGGAGCTATTTTAATAGCCTCCGCAAATGCATGAGAGGGTTCTAAAGATGGAGAAATTTTTTCTAACTTAGAAACTAATCTATAAGCTTTTAAGGCTTCCTCATCAGTAGCCGAGGTATATTTTGCTCTTTTTGAATCTTTAAGAAAACAATGGAGAGGTGATATTCCTGGATAATCTAAACCTGCAGAAATAGATTCTGTTGTTCCTATTTGCCCCTCTTTGTCTTGAATAACATATTGTGCAGCCCCATGTAAAATTCCAATTTTAGAACCATTTGTCAACGGTGCAGCATGTAAATTGCTATTTTTTGGACCACCAGCTTCAATACCTATAAATTCGGCATCGCTGTCCATAAATTCATTCCAAAACCCCATGGCAGAACTTCCTCCGCCAACACAATTTAATAGTTTTATTTTCTTAGGAATTCTTCCAAACTCATCTTTAATTTGTTCAATTAACTCTCTTGAAATTTGAGCAGTACTCCATGCACATATTTTTATAAATATGTTTGGTCCTACAGTTGAACCTACACACATATTTGTTGTGTCGTTATTTGCAACCCAATAACGCATACATTCACTAACAGCATCCACTAATGTCTGACTACCTGAAGTGACAGGAACGATTGTTGCACCATTTTTCTTTATTGCCTCAACGTTAGGCCGTTGTCTCTTAATGTCTTTTGCTCCCATAAATATTTTACATTTAAGACCAAATTTTTTTGCAGCCATTGAGAGCATTTTTCCAGCGTAACCAGCCCCAGTATCCCCTACTATAAATTTCTTACCAGCTCTCTTTGCAATTAAACAGTGGACTGTTGCATTATAAATCTTATGTGCTCCACCATTTGCTTCAGATACCACTTTTGCATATATTTGTGCACCTCCAAGATAATTTGTTAAATTTTCTAGTTTTATAAATGGAGTTGGCGCCCCTATATATGATTTAAAATAATAATCTCGCTCTTTTATAAATTTCTCGTCTTTTCTCAACTTGGCAAATAATTTTGTGAGATCATCAATCGGTTTTTTTAAAGTTTCTGGAATAAAATTGCCTCCAAATTTACCCCCGTACATAAAATTTTTGTCATGCTGATCTATTAATGGTATGCCTTTTTTAATTCTCATTGTTTATCTTCTTTATATGTGTAGCGAATTCCTTAATTTTATTTATATCTT
Source organism: uncultured Pelagibacteraceae bacterium (assembly GCA_902582155.1). Lineage (GTDB taxonomy): Bacteria > Pseudomonadota > Alphaproteobacteria > Pelagibacterales > Pelagibacteraceae > Pelagilacustribacter. The sequence goes on along the minus strand of CACHRI010000004.1, from coordinate 971 downwards.
TTACTTTATTTGTTTCTAAAGCACCAGAGACATCAACAATATCAGCCAATTTTGATAGATCGGTAAGTTTATCTTTTGTTATGTTGCCTGCTATCATTTTTTCACCTTTTATTTTGACATTTTTAATCCAATTATGACTCCAGCCTAAACTTTTTTCATATCCTGTACTATCCCATAAGATAATATCTGACTGGTCCTCAACCATTTTGTATAAATCCACATCACTTTTGTGTTTTACTTGTATAGTTGTAATAATTTTTTTTTGAAATTTTTTCTTTATATTAGTTAATGAATTGTTATCGTATTGACCATAAAGTTGAAAATAATCAAGATCAAGTTTTGAAAATTTTTCTAATTCGCTTAAGCTTGGATTTACTAATACACCGACATTTTGAATTTTTTTCTTTGATATATTTAATAGATTTACTGCTCTTTCGTACGATATATGTCTATGACTTTTAGGATAATTTAGAATAAACCCGCAGAAACTAACATTAATATTTATACAAGTTTCGACTTCAATAGGATTAGAAAGACCGCAAACTTTTAATTTCATATACTAATTTAATGAATTAATTAATCTTTGAATGTTTTTCTTTATGTTACCTTTAATTAAACTTCTACCCATAACTATTGATGTAGCTCCATTTTTAAATGCCTCCTTGGGAGACATAACTCTTGTTTGATCATAAATTCTATCACCTTTTAATCTTATTCCAGGAGTGATAATTTCCATCTTTTTGCAGATTTTTTTAATGTATTTAATCTCATGAGCTGAACAAACTATACCGTCAAGTTTTGCATCTTTGGCGAGTAAAACTTGCCTTCTAACTATTTCCTTTATAGATTTTGTATGACCTACTTGCTTAATAGAAGTATTAGAAAAACTTGTTAGCACTGTTACGCCTAAAATTTTTAGACTTTTATTATATTTTTTCACTGCTTCTCTTGCAGCTTTTAACATTTCAAGC
>CACHRI010000003.1 GCA_902582155.1 uncultured Pelagibacteraceae bacterium | reverse complement strand
AGATTAAAAATCAAAAATTTTTAAATTTTAAAGAAGCTATTCAAAGAAATAAAGGTGTTTCTTTAATATCAGAAATTAAAAAAGCAAGTCCTTCGGCGGGCATTCTTGTTAAAAATTTTAACCATTTAGATTTAGCAAATATGTATATAGAGAATGGTGCCACATGTCTTTCAGTCTTAACAGAAGAAAAATATTTTTTAGGTAAATTAGAATATATTCAAGATATTAAAAAAAAATTTAAAATACCTATTTTAGCAAAAGACTTTTTTATAGATCCTTATCAAGTAGCTTTAGCTAAAAGTTATGGAAGTGATTGTATATTGATTATTATTGCAGCTCTTAATGGAAGCCAAGCAGATGAAATATATTCTGAAGCTTTAAAACACAATGTATCTGTAATAGTGGAGGTACATGACTTTAAAGAAGCCGAGAAAGCATTAAAATATGATAAAGCTTTAATAGGAATTAACAATAGAAATCTGAAAACTTTAGATGTTTCAATTGACAACACGATCTCTATCTTTGAAGTTGTTAAAGATCATAAGGGTCCCCTTTTATCTGAAAGCGGAATTAAAAATGAGAAAGATGCACAATATATTTATAAAAAAACGGGTATTAAAAATTTTCTAATTGGAGAATCACTTTTAAAATCTGACAAACCAGGTGAATTAATGCAAAGATTAATTCAAATAACCCAATAAAATTAACCCTAATTTCAAGTTGTAATTTTAAAAGAACTTTTATAGAACATAGATGTACGAGGTTTGTTCTATGCTTACAAAAAAACAAAAAAATTTATTAATATTTATCAATAAAAAGATCAGATCTACTGGCATATCCCCATCATACGAGGAGATGAAAAATTCACTCAACCTTAAGTCGAAATCAGGAATTCACAGATTGATCAGCGCATTAGAGGAACGAGGATTTGTTAAACGTTTAGCTCATAAAGCCAGAGCTTTAGAAGTTGTTAAGTTACCAGAAAATGCAAGCGCTAATGATATATTTAACTCTTTCACGCCAAGCGTCATAAAAGGTGGTTTAGATAATTCAAAAAGCAATTCTTCTAAAGTCTCCGTTTTAGGAAGTATAGCTGCAGGTACTCCAATCGAAGCTATACAACACGAAGTTGATAAGGTAGCTTTACCAGAAGACTTACAGAAAAACGGTGAATATTTTGGCCTTAAAGTCAAAGGAGACTCAATGATTGAGGCTGGAATTAATGATGGTGATACAGTAATTATTAAAAAAACTTCTACAGCAGATTCAGGTCAAATTGCTGTTGTTTTAATAGATGAACAAGAAGCTACTTTAAAGAGAATAAGAAAAAAAGGTAATACCATTGCGTTGGAGGCGGCTAATAAAAATTACGATACTAAAATATATGCCGCTAATAGGATAAAAATTCAAGGAAGATTAATTTCTTTATATAGAAACTTTCACTAAAATAGTCTAAAAATACCAAATGTCTTTTAATTGTAGGTTTGCTCCATCCCCTACTGGCCCACTTCATATCGGAGGGGTGAGAACAGCATTATTTAATTGGCTTCTTGCAAAAAAAAATAAAGGAAAATATTTTTTAAGAATAGAAGATACTGATAAAGAGAGATCTAAAGATGAGTTTAAAAAGCAAATTATTTCATCACTAGCATGGTTAGGTATTAAGCATGATGGCGAAGAATATACTCAGTCAGAAAATATTAAAAAACATATTACAATAGCTGAAGAACTTCTTAAAAACGGATTTGCTTATAAATGTTATTGTTCCGAACAGGAAATTAATGAACAAAAAGAAAAATGTAAGAAACAAGGTATACCTTATGTTTACAATAGAAAATGGAGAAACGCAAAAGATCTTCAAGTACCAAAAGATATACAGCCCGTAATAAGATTTAAAAGTAAAATTTCAGGAAATACGATAATTAAAGATCTAGTACAGGGAGAAAGAAATATATCAAATTCTACAATTGAAGATTTTATTATTTTAAGAAAAGATAAATCCCCCACTTATCAATTATCGGCAACAGTAGATGATCATGAAATGGAAATAACTCACGTAATAAGAGGAGATGATCACATGATTAATTCTTTTAAGCAAAAACAAATTTACGACGCAATGAAATGGGAAGTTCCAAACTTTGCTCACATTCCTTTAATTCATAGCGAAAAAGGTAAAAAGCTTTCTAAAAGAGATAATGCCTCAACAATTAATGAATATATAAAAATTGGCATTATTCCAGAAGCTTTGCGGAATTATTTATTAAGATTAGGTTGGTCTTATAAAGATAAAGAAATTTTTTCTCTTAAAGAGAGTATAGAGTTATTTAATTTTGAAGGAATAGGCAAATCACCCTCTAAATTAGATATGTCTAGAATCTTATCAATGAATGAGACTTATATAAAATCTATGAACGAAAAAGAATTATTCGAAAAATTGATAGAATTTTCTAATAAATTTAAAACTAAAATTGATAAATCAAAAGAAAGTGTAGTTTTAAGATCATTAAGTTTTTTAAAAAATAAAGCAAAAACACTTGAAGATATTTATAATAACTCAAGATATATCATTAGTGATAACTTAAATATATCAAGTGAAGACAAATCTTTAGTTGATAAAAAGTCTCAAGACATAATCAAAAATTTTATAGAAGATTTTGAAGCGTTGAGAGATTTAAATAAAACAAGCTTAGAGCCAATTATTAAAAATTTAATTGATAAACACAAAACAAACTTTAAAGGTGTTGGGCAACCATTAAGAATTGGCTTGATTGGTACAAAATTTGGGCCTGGTATTTATGACATTATTTTATCTTTAGATAAATCGACTGTAATAAATAGGTTAAAAAAATTAGTCTAATGTCAAAACTATATTTATTTAGCCCAAGTGAATTTGCATTTGGATACTCAGGTTGCAAAAGATGTTACTACGATCTAAAGATAAACGATATTAGAATAAATTTTGGTTTTCCAACAATATTTTCAAAGATAGATTCAATTCAGAAAAAATTTTATCACAATAAACCATCAAAATATTTAAATTCTAATAAAGTACCTGAGGGAATAATAAAAACAGATTACGCTAAGTTACATAAATCTGAGGTTCTTTATGATCAGAAAGATAGAGCATTTCAATTAAGAGGTAAAATCGATGCTTATATTGATCACAAAGATTTTTTTTCAATAATAGATTTTAAAGTGACAAATATAAACGAAAAAAAATCTTTAACTTATATGACGCAATTAAATAGTTATGCAATTATGTTTGAAAAACCAGATCAAAACTATTTAAAATTAAATCCAGTAAAAAACTTAGGAATTTTTTGTTTTGAACCAGAGAGTTTAAAATTAGAAAGTACCCCAGCACTTAAAATGTCTACACAATACTTTGAAATTAAAAGAAATGATGACTTATATCTAAAATTTATAACTGATGTGATAGATTTTTTGGAAGGTGATATTCCGAGCTTAAATAATGACTGTAGTCTTTGTAATTTAAAATTACAGACTTTTCCTAAGTGAATCCGCAGCTAGATCTGTTGGCAAGTTTTTTGTTCTAAAGCTTTCTAAAACTTTTTCAGTGCTAAATATTTGTTTATTTATTTTATTTTGATCGTCTAAAAAACTAGAAACTAAATTATAAATTTCTTTAGGGTTGCACTTTGATTGCAACAATTCGGGAATTATCATCTGTCCAGCAGCTATATTTAATATATTTGCATATTTTATTTTTACTAACATTTTTATAATTAAAAAATTTATAAAATTCATCTTGTAAATAATAATTGAGGGTATTTTTCTTTTACTTATTTCTAAAGAAATTGTGCCAGATTTTGAAACAGCAAAAATTGATTTTTTTAATATATGATCTTTAATTTTCTCATCAGAAATAATTTCTATATTATTAATTTGATTTTTATTTATTATATTTTCTAAATTAGATCTTTGAGATTTTGTAGTGTGAAAAACATACAAAAAGTCTTCATATTTTTCATTCATAAGTTTAATAAACTTCAATAATATTGGAGTAAGTTTTTTTACTTCACTATCTCTACTTCCTGGAAAAACGGAAATAATTGCTTTATTTTTTTTGATAACTTGATTAAGTTCAATTTTAACCTCTTTATTGTTTTCTAAAAGTGGATGACCAACAAATTCACAACTTACATTTTCTTTGTCCCAATATTTTTTTTCAAATTTGAATAAAAGTAAAATATGATCAATAAATTTTTTAATTTTTTTAACTCTTCCTTCTCTCCATACCCAAACCTGTGGAGCTACAAAATGTATTGTTTTAATATTAGGTGAATTTTTTTTCACTTTTTCAGCAACTCTCAATGTAAAATCTGGACTGTCTACTGAAAACAAAATATCTGGATTATACTCTAATATTTTTTTAGCTGTTTCGTTTATTTTTTTCTTAATTTTAAATAAATTTAGTAATACTCGAGTAAAGCCAAGATATGTTACTTCACTTAGATCTGAGATTGAATTTATTCCTAAAGATTTAAGTTCTTCTCCTCCTAAACATAGATAGTTGACGCTTGGGTCTTTGATTTTTAGTTTCGAGATGACTTTAGCAGCTAATTTATCTCCTGAAGGCTCGCCTGTTAAAATAAAGATTTTCTTCATTTGAACATTCTCCAAATACTACCATTATCAGATATTAAGTAAATTTCTCCAGTTTTTTTATGAATTTTAATATCTCTTATTCTTCCAATATTTCCCTTAAATATTATTTGTTCAACAACAAAAGAATCTTTAAAACTAATTTTTCTTAATGACTGATCTTTTAATGCTGTAACAAGTGCATCTCCGCTCCATTCCTTGAATTCTTCCCCTTTGTAAATTGCAATCGCACTTACAGCTATAGATGGCACCCAATATTTTATGGCCTTGGTAAATCCTGGCTTCCATTTTGGACCAATTTTTGTTCCACTATAATTTGTTCCCCCCCATCCTAATATTTTCCAACCATAATTTTCACCATAGTTTGCTGTACCAAACCAATCACCTCCTTTTGCACCATGATTACTTAAATAAATTTTATCATCAAACGGTGATAAAGCTATTCCTTGAGGATTTCTTACGCCTATCTGATAAATTTCAGGTAACCAATCTTTATTATCTTTAAACTTTGGATTATCTTTTGGAATAGAACCATCTAAATTTATTCTAATAATACTGCCAGGATGCTTTTGAGGATCCTGAGCAATCATACCTTCACCTCTCTCTCCAGCTGTTATAAATAGTTTGTCTTTTTTTATAACTAATCGTGAACCAAAATGGTATCCAGAATTTATTGGGGGCTCAGCTCTAAAAATATTTTTAAAACTTATTTTCTTATTATTAAATATACCTTTCGCAACAGAGGTACTAGATTGCCCCTTTCCTCTATTTTCAGAATATGAAACATAAACATGATCATCATGAAATAAAACATCTAACAAACCACCTTGCCCATCTTCCAAAACAGATAAATTATGTTTAATAACCGATTTTGTTTTATCTTTTAAATTTACGATCAAAAGATTTCCGGGTTTTTCTGTAATCAAAATATTATTTTCATCAACAAAAGATAAACTCCATGGTTTGTTTAGCCCATCGAATATTTTGATAATTTTTATTTCTGAGGAATATGAGTAAGAAAAGGTAAAATATATTAAAAGTGATAAAAGCGTTTTTTTCATTTTGATAAAATAAACATTTTATTTTTATTTGCGAAATTTATGCATTTTTTTCTCTCTAAAAAAATATTTTGCTTATTCTTTACAACAATACCTTTGAGGCCTACCAACTTACATTGCTTTAGAGTTTTCAATCCTACAGTTGGTAAATCAACCCTTAAATCTTGTTTTTTTTTGGGAAATTTAACTAGCACTCCATTGTTTTTAAATTTCTTATTTTTGAATTTTTTTAGTAAATTTTGAGTGCCTCCTCTTCCCTCAATAGCTACTAGTTTTTGATTTCTAACTACTGCTCCTTGGCTGAAGTTATATTTATTCAATTTATTTAATATTGAAACTGCTTTATTAATATCAGCATTATCATAATTGTTTGGTTTAATTTTTGTATAGATGCCTTTTTTTAAAGTTAGCTCTGGATTAAAAAATAAAGAGCTTATGGTAGTAATCTTTTCTCTTTTTAAGATTTCAATTATTTCTTTTAAGATAGCTGCATCACCTATCCTAGAGCTTTTTATAATTCGTGGCATGTAATAAACACCCTTAAGATCTAGTCTTAATTTGGAAAATTTAGGTTTTTTTACTTTACCTGCAAATAGAACTTTTTTGCATTTATTTTCTTTTAGAAAATTTATAATCTTTCCAAATTGGCCTATTGATACTCTTTTAGAGTTTATATCTTTTTTAAATGACCTATTTTTGCTTAAATCAACAATTAGGTATTTTAATTTTTTTCTTTTAATTTTTTTTAGTATTTCCTTTGGAAAATCAGTATCTCCGAATATTAGTCCAATCATTATTTAGCTAATGGTGTGCAAATAGGCCTTTTTTTGTCTTTTTCTATAAAATTTATTACCTCTTTAACTAAATCATTTTCTTTAAATTCACCATTAATTTTAGCTAAATTTTCATGAAGTTTCTCTGATGAAAAGATTTTTTTATAAGCAGAATCTAATTCTAAAATTTTCTTATTTTCATATTTTTTTCTTCTTAGTCCAATTAAATTGATACCCTGCAAGTAATTTCTATTACCAAATGACAAACCAAATGGAATAACATCTTTAAGTACTCCAGTCATACCTCCTATCATCGCTAATCTTCCTATTCTTGTAAATTGTTGAACTGCTGAGTTTCCCCCAATAACAACTGAGTCTTCCAATGTAACATGACCTCCTAAAGGAACGTTGTTGGCTATAACAACGTTGTTACCAACTTTGCAATCATGTGCTATATGTGAAGAAATCATAAATAAGCAACTATTTCCAATAATTGTTTTACCACCTCCTCCTTCTGTCCCTGGATTTATTGTTACATATTCTCTAATCATATTATTTTCACCAATCAGCACACTATTTGACTCTCCTCTGAATTTTAAATCTTGAGGCATAGTTCCAATGCTAGCGAAAGGGAAAATTTTTGTACCTTTGCCGATTTTAGTATTTCCTTCTAAATGAACATTAGAAATTAGTTCTACATCTTGTTGGAGTTCCACATTTGGGCCAACATAACAAAACGGGCCAATCTTAACATTACTTCCTATTTTTGCTTTTTTATCTATTACACTTGAACTATGTATCATTTTATTTCCTATCAACTATAGTTGCTGACCATTCGGCATCTGCCATTCTTTTTCCTTCTACTTTAGCTGTTCCTTTATATTTCCAAACTCTTCCGTGAGATCTTATTGCCTCTATTTCTAAATGAAGTTCACAATCAGGTAAAACTGGGTTCCTAAATTTAGCTTTCTCTACACTCATAAGATAAACTAATTTATTATCGTACTCTTTGGGGTCAATACCGCATGCTGTCAATGCTGCTGCAGCTTGACCAAATGCTTCTACTATTAAAACTCCTGGCATTACTGGTTGGCCTGGAAAGTGTCCTTGAACATAAAATCCATCTTTTTTTACATTCATTATTGCAGTAGCTGATTTTAAATGAACAATTTTAGTTAGCCTATCTATAAGCAGCATAGGTGCACGATGAGGGAGTAACTTTTCAATTTCTTCTCTATTAATTGTATCTTTTTTTATCATTTTAATTTTTTTTTAAAAATTCTTTTAAAGGAACTGCTGGATATCCCATCACAGTGGTGTTGTCAGGTATATCTTTTACAACGCCACTACCTCCACCAATTTTTACATTATTTCCTATTTTTAAATGACCAGAAATTCCAGCCTGACCGCCTATAGAGACATTATCTCCTAATGTAGAACTACCCGCAAATCCAACTTGTCCAGCTATCATACAATTTTTCCCAACTTTAACATTGTGAGCCATGTGAACTTGATTGTCTAAAAAGGTATTTTTTCCTATTACAGTGTCGCCTATTGATCCTCTATCAATTGTGCAAGAGGCTCCTATTTCAACGTTATCTTCTAGTATCACTTTTCCAATATGTGCAATTCTTAAGTTTTTTTCTTTAAGGGGAATAAATCCAAAACCTTTTAAACCAATTTTTGATCCATCTTGAATAACAACATTATTTCCTAAAATAGAATTTTTAATCATAATTTGTGAACCTATTACGCAACTTTTTCCTATAGAAACATTTTTTTCTATAATTGTGTTGCACCCAATTAATGTTGATTTACCAATTTTTACGTTATTTCCAATTAAAACATTGTTACCAAATTTTACTCCAGGATATTTAGATTTATTAGGTTTTTTTAGGGAATTATCTGGATAATCTAAATCTGCTGAAGGATAAAATTTTGAGACCACTTTGGCTAATTCAAATAGAACGCTTTTAACAGTTATAACTTCACAAGTCGTTGGGATATATTTTTTTAAACTCTCTTTAGTAATGCAGCAGCTAGCTTTTGTTTTTTCTGCTGAATTTTTATAATCTAATGAATCAAAAAATGTTAAATCAAATTTTTCTGCTTTATCTAAAGTTTTAATATCTTTAATTTTAGTTTTTGAGTTAGATTGCTTTGGGAATAAAATGTTTAATTTAAAGGGACCATTATTATTAAAAAAAATGTTTTGTGACATTAATTTAAATTAATTGATTTTAAATTTTTATTTAAAAGTTCAATAATTTGAGATGTTATTTCATATTTTTTATTACCCATCAAAACATTTTTTTTGTCAAGTACTACTGTAATATTATTTTCTTCCATATACTTTCCTAAAATTGGATTTAAATTTTTTAACATTTCATCGCCAGCTTTTTTTCTTTTAGAGGCTATCTCCTTAATGGATTTTTCTCTTTGTTTGTTTAAATCAAATACTTTTTTTCTTAAAGCATCTGCCTTTTTTTTGTAATCTTCTTTAGTTAATACGTTTTTTTGACCAATAATAGTATTTTCTTCGGTCTTAAGTTTCTTTGCTGTTTCATTGAATTTTTTATTTGAACTTTCTAATAAGTTTTTGAGATAATTCTGAGCTTTTTTACCAGCTTTACTATCGTTCATCACTCTAGAGTAATCAATAAAATAGATATCGTTTGCTAAAAGTTTCTTTTCTGAGGGTAGAAAAAAAACCAAAGTAATTAAAAATATTTTTAGAAAGTTTTTCATTAAAAAGTTGTTCCTAATCTGAAATTAAAAGACTGATCTATGTCTGTTGATGCTTTTGTTATATTTTTGGAAAATATGAAAGAAAGTGGGCCTGCAGGTGAAAGCCAACTAGTATTCAAGCCGACGCTAGATCTAATTTTGTTAGATTCATCTATAGTATCGCTGTAATCTACGCCCCAAACATTACCTGCATCAAGAAATAAACCTATTTCTGCATTACTTTTTTCAGGAAAAAAATTTGGAAAATTTGCTTCTATATTCATTGATGTAGCATAATTACCTCCAATATAATCGCTTCCATCTTTTGGGCCAATCTTACCTGGTTCAAATCCACGTAACTTTCTGTAACTTAAGCCTAATCTCTTACTTATTCTTACATCCTCATCGTTTAGGCCGTTAATTGCTGAAGCGCTAAATTTAATAGCTCCAACTATATTATCAGTCACCTCTTTATAATGATTAGTAGAAAAACTATTTTTTAAATATGCTTGTTCAGTATAGATAGGAAGTTCTTGGTAAAAAGATGTTAAATTTCCAGAAGTTGGCATAAAACTTCGATTTCTTTTATCAGTAGTAAAAGCATAGTCAAACATCAGATCGGTAGATGTCCCTGCTTGTTTTTTTAATAAATCTGATGCTGTGCTATCTGTTCTTAAGTCATCATAAGAAAGTGATAAACCAGGTGAAAAATATATGTCTTTAAATCTCTCGTAAGATAAATTTATTCCTGCACCAAATAAAGAATTTTCATATCCTGAGTCAGGTTTATCATTAGTGATATTTTCTACCATGTAGGATAATTTTTTTCCTGTAAAATTATAATTTGGATCTGTAAATGATAAGGAGCCTTTTACAGAATCTTGACTAATATCAGCGTTGGCAGATACAGTCATTCCTTTTCCTAGCCAATTATTTTCTCTAACATTAAAAGCAAATGATCCACCATTAGTTCCTATGCCCGCACCTGCACTAATTTCGCCGGTTGGTTTTTCCTCTACATTTATAACTATTTTTTTTGAATTAGGTTTATCTCCATCTGATATTTTCTCTTTTACTGATCCAAAAATTCCTCTACTTTTAATACGAGAAATAGATTTATCTACTTTGACTTGGCTGAATGGATCACCTTCATCAAGAAGTAGAGCTGCTCTAATAACTGTTTCATTAGTAACAGTGTTGCCTAATATTTCAATTTTATCCACTATAATTTTTTGTCCCTCAAATACATTTATTTGGATTTCTATATTATCATTATTTACTACTTCATTAACGTTATGTTCAATAAATTGTAAGTCTTCTGAGTTAATTATTAAATCAAGTTCATCTAGTAATTTTTTAATTGTAAAGGGTGAATAATAATTTCCTACTACTTCCTTGTAGACTTTATTAAGAGGTAAAAATAATCTTTTATCTAAAACTGAGTCTACATTTGTGGTTATTTTACTTATTTTGTATCTAGTTCCTGCATCAATATTAAAAGTGATTTCTGCCTGAAATTTTTCTTTAAGCTCAACAATTTCCGACAATACTTTTACATCATAATATCCGATAGATTTGTAGTAATTTGTAAGTAGTCTTTTATCCAAATTTATATTTGATTGATTTAAATTTGTATTTCTTGTTATAATTTTCCAAAATTTAGACTCTTGAGATGTAATTACATCTCTTAGCCTTCTGTCTCTTATTTTTCTATCGCCTTTAAAATTTATTTTTGTAATTTTTGTTTTTTCACCTTTGTTTATATCAAAATAAAGATTTACCCTTTTTTTTGGGAACGACTCAACTTTAGATTTTATTTCTAAAAAGTTAAATCCCAATCCGGAATATAGTTTTTTAATAATTTCTTGGTCTTGAGCTACAAGAGATTTTACAAACGGACCATTTTTTTTTGATTTAATATTTTCTTTAATTGCTTCTTTATATTTTTCAGTCTTCTCACCTAATATAAATATATCGTTTATCACAGGATATTCCTCTAATTTGATAACAAGCGTTTCACCTGAAACTGAAACCTTAATATCCTCAAAGAAATTTGTTGAATATAAATTTTTTATTATATTGTTAATGTCCGAATTATTAATATTTTGATTAAGAGAAATGTCTCCATAAACAATAATTGTCTCATCGCTTATTCTCTCGTTGCCTTGAATATCAATTTTTTTGATAATCTCGGCTGAAAGAATATTTGTAAAAAAAATTAAATATAATGTAATAATTATTTTTTTCATTTTTTATTATTTATAATTCTCATAGCTCTCTCCCTGGTCCATTTGTCTATTGTTAAAATGGATTTCAAGTTTGAGGGCTTTTTTATAGCATATTTTCTTAAATTTTGATCTTTTAAAAGTTTAAACAAATAATTAATTATTGAGAAAAAACTTATATTTTTTTTTAAAAATTGATCAACAAATATTTCATTTGCCGCATTTAATACAATTGGCATAGAAACATATTTGTTCAAAATAGGTTTAAGTTTAATTGCTGGAAATTTTTTATTATCAACCTCTAAAAAATTTAACTGACTTGATAAACTTTTTCTTTTTTTAATTATCTTTAATTTTGAAATTTCAAAGTTGTCTCCAACAAGTGTGTTAGCTATTGGAATTGTCATATCTGTATCGAAATATAAAAATTTTTGAAGGCCGTTTTTATATTTAATTATAGCGTGAACTAATGATTGAGGATGAATTACAATTTGAATTTTATTTAAATCAATTGAAAATAATTTATGGGCTTCAATAACTTCAAATATTTTATTCATCATTGTCGCTGAGTCCACAGATATTTTTTTTCCCATTTTCCATTTTGGATGCTTTGTAGCTTGAGCTGGACTTATTTTTTTCATTTTTTTTTGTGAAAAATTTAAAAATGGTCCTCCAGAAGCAGTTAAATAAATCTTATCTATATTATTTTTTTTTGTATTTTCAATTAATCTCATTATTGAAAAGTGTTCAGAGTCTATTGGAATTATTTTTGTTTTATTTTTTTTTGCTAAACGAGAAATTAATTCCCAGCCACAAATGACGGATTCTTTGTTTGCAATTAATATTTTTTTACTTATCTTTATTTGAAATAGTGTAGGTTGGAGGCCTTCTATTCCAGGAATTGCTGAAATTGATACATCAGATTTTTTAAAATTATAATTTTGATAATTGTTGCCATGTAAAATTGTAATACTTTTATTGTTTATTTTTTTTTTTACTTTTAAATAAACCCAATAATTAAAAATGATAAATATTTTTGGTTTGTAAGTTTTAATTTGGTTTATAATTTCTTTGTAGTTTTCGTTTCCAGTTAATATATAAAACTCAAAATTTTTTTTGTATTTATCATATATTTTAAATACAGACTCTCCTATGGAACCAGTCGATCCAAAAATTGATATTTTATCTTTCATATAGTGTAAATTTGAATTAATAATAAAATTAATCCGACAGGTAGTCCTAATAAAATTCCGTCTATTCTGTCTAAAATTCCGCCGTGACCAGGTAATATATTGCCTGTATTTTTAATATTTGATTTTCTTTTTAAATATGAAAAAAATAAGTCACCTATTTGCACGCTAACTGAAATTACAAATCCTAGAAAAATATTATAATAAATATGTGTATCAAAAATTAAATTCATTAAAATAATGCTAGTCACTACAGAAAATATTATTGAGCCTAAACTTCCTGAAATAGTTTTATTAGGGCTAATTTGAGTTAATTTTGGACCTTTAAAAAACTTACCAAATATAATTCCGCCTATATCTGAAAAAGCGCAAATAATTAATAATAAAAATAGTATAATTTTTAAGTGAATATCATTTAAGCTAACAATAAAAATTAGTAAAAAAGAAAATAAATAAAAAATAAAAATCAAATTAGCTGTAAGTTGTTTTATCGGATACCTAAAAAATATTTTTTTTGTTATTTTTGTAAATTCTATAAATGCTAGTGAAAATATAACAAAAGATATAAACAAGTAAAATATTTTACTTATAAACATCAAAATTAAAATAAGAAATAATGATAGCCCGGTATTTATTCGTTTTTTAATTTCAGATGCCATTTATATTCCACCAAAATTTCTCTGTATCTTATAATAGTTGTTTATTATTTTATTTAAATCTTTATTAGTAAAATCAGGCCACAATTTATCTAAAAAATATAGTTCTGCGTAAGCTAATTGCCATAGCATAAAATTACTAAGTCTTTTTTTACCTCCAGTTCTAATCAAAATGTCAGGATCAGGTAATTTTTTGGTATAAAGGTTTTTATTGATTGTTTTCTCATTAATTTTTTTGCTTTTTATTTTCTTAAAGGTATTACTCAGCTCAGTTTTTGAGCCATAATTTAAAGCTAAGTTAACTATAATTTTTTTATTTTTTTTAGTCTCCAAAACTGTGTTTCTTAAAATATTTTTCAATTGCAATGGAAGTTTACTTAGTTCTCCAATAATATTAATTTTAATACCGTTTTTTATTACGTTATTTAATTCTGAATTAAAATACGATTTTATTAAGTTAAATAAAAAATTAATCTCATTTTTTGGTCTTTTCCAATTTTCAGTTGAAAAAACATAAAATGTTATTACTGGTATTTTTAATTTTAAAGAATATTCAACAATTTTTTTTACTGTTTTTACACCTGCATAATGACCGTAATTTCTGTTTCTTCTTTTTTTCTTTCCCCATCGCCCATTTCCATCCATTATGAATGCAATGTGGTTAAGTTTATTCATATTTGTAAGATTTCTTCTTCTTTATCAGAGGATATTTTATCTAAAATATTTATATGATCATCAGTCAGTTTTTGTGTATTTTTTTCAAAATTTTTATTTTCGTCCTCTGTAATATTCTTGTCTTTTAATTTTTTTTTTAACTCTTCATTCGCTTCTCTTCTTATATTTCTGATAGAAACTTTGCTTTTTTCTGTCATTCCCTTAAGAATCTTAATTAATTCTTTTCTTCTCTCCTCAGTTAAATCAGGTATTCTTATTCTAATAATCTGACCATCTATTTGTGGATTTATACCAAGCTCTGATTTTTGAATTGCACTATCTATTAAACTAACATTTGATTTGTCCCATACCTGTATTGAAATTAATCTCGCCTCAGGAACGGAAATAGTTGCAAGTTGGTTAATTGGCATTATCTGACCATACACATCTATTTTAACTATATCTAACATAGAAGCATTAGCTCTTCCAGTTCTTAAGCTTGAAATTTCTTTTTTGAACGACTCTACTGTTTTGTCCATTTTAGAGGAGTAGTTTTTTTCACTAAATTCCGAACTCATTTAAATTCCCTCTCCTACTTTAAATCTTACAAAATCAATAATTTTTATATCTTTAGTTTTTTTATTTTCTTTTAAAATATCAGATACTTTTTTTTTAGGGTCCATTATCCAAATTTGATTGAGAAGTGTATTATCAGAAATAAATTTATTAATTTTTCCATTAGATATTTTTTCAGCTATTTCACCAGTTTTACCTGAATTAACAAGTTCCGCTTTAATTATCTCTAATTCTTTTTCTACAATTTCTTTTTTAATTCCGCTTTTATCTATTGCCAATGGACTCGATGCGGCTATGTGCATTGCTATTTTTTGACCAAGCCCAGGATCATCGTTATTTGATATTTTCACAATAGAAATTATTTTTCCAATATTTTTTTCCATAGAAGAATGTGTATAAAAATAATTTTTTCCTTCTTTATTATTAAAATATTTTGATCTTCTTATTGTAATTTTTTCACCTATTTTCGAAATTAGAGAAATTAAATTATCTTTAACTAAAATTCCGTTATTCATTTTTGTTTCATTAATTTTTTTAAGATCACCTTCTGATTTCAGGTTGATTGTCGATACTTCTTTACAAAAATTAATGAAATCTTTATTTTTAGCAACAAAGTCTGTTTCGCTGTTAATCTCTATTAAAGCAACTGATCCATCATTTTCATGTAACAACACTATTCCCTCTGATGCGTTACGGTCCATTTTTTTGGATGCCTTTGCTATTCCTTTTTTTCTTAAAAACTCAACTGATTTTTCAATGTCTCCATTATTTTCCTCAATTGCTATTTTGCAATCCTTAAAACCCACGCCAGTAAGCTCTCTAAGTTTTTTTACGTTTTCTAAAAGATTTTTATTTGACATTTTAATCTCGTATTATTTTTTAAGAGATGTTTTTTTTTCAGTTTTAATAGATTTAGGATTACTTTTATTTTCATCCTTCTTAATTATTTCTTTTTCTGTGCTATTTTTTTCTATTAATTTTTCAGCTTCTTTAATTGTGTTTCTTAAAAGGTCACAATATAGATTGATAGACCTTCTTGCATCATCATTTCCTGGAATTGGAAAGTCAATACCGGTAGGATCTGAATTAGTGTCTAAAATGGCAATGATCGGAATATTAAGTTTTTTTGCCTCATTAACTGCTAAAGATTCAATATTCGTATCAATTATAAATATCAAATTAGGTAATTTTTTCATGTCAGCAATCCCGCCTAAGGATCTTTGAAGTTTATCTCTTTCCTTCCCAAATTTTATAATTTCTTTTTTAGTAAAACCCATGTTGTCTTTAGAAAGCTGATCATCAAGTTGCTTCAATCTTTTAATTGAATTTTGTATTGTGTTCCAATTGGTTAACATACCTCCAAGCCATCTGTAATTAACAAAAAATTGAGACGTATCTTTTGCTAGCGAGCTTACTTGTTCAGACGCTTGTTTTTTTGTTGATACAATTAAAATTTTTCCTCCTGAAGCAATACATTTATGAACCTCATGTAGTGCTGTTTTTAAAAAATTTACTGTTTGAGTTAAATCAATAATATGAATAGAATTTTTTTCACCAAAAATATAACTTTTCATTTTTGGATTCCATCTTAAAGTTTTGTGTCCAAGGTGGACTCCAGCCTCTAATAATTGTTTTATGTTTACTTCTGGTACTTTCATTTTCCGGTTTATCCACCACAACTGCTCCATAAGGACCGGGGGGTTTTACCCTAAAAGTTGTGTGCGAAATTATGTTTTATTATAATTTATTAAACAAAAAAGCAAGATGTTAAAAAGTTATTTTTCTAACATATTCCTTGTTTTTTACATCATTAAATAATTTTAAATCGAATTTTCTAGGATTCTCCAATTTAAAAGTAAATTTTGTATCTTTTTGTCTAAGTATTATTTGAATTTCGGTGCTGCCTTTTTTATCAAGAAGTTTTTTTAAATCTTTAAGGTCTAATTTTTCATCTATCTCTATCGAGACTTTTTTATAATTTTCATTAATAAGATTATCTAAGGCAGTAATTTTTTTTACATTTACCCTTCTTTGATCCCCTTTAGTGTCTTTGAATAAAGTCAAAACAAAAGACTCTCCCTCTTTTAAAATTTCTCTATTTTTTATAAGAATTTCTGAAAAAATGAACAGTTCATACTCCCCTTGGTTATCACTAAATTTTGCAATTGCGAATGGAGTTCCTTTTGAACTTTTTTTTTCTTGAATGGTCATTAGCGTTCCTGAAATTAATCCCTCGCTTTTATCGTTTTTTATAAAGTCTCTAAAAGATTTAATGTTTAATTGATTAAAAATATTTTTATAATTATTCAATGGATGGTCCGATATATAAAACCCTAAAGAGGTAAATTCTTCATTTAGGTATTGTTTTTTATCCCATTTATTTTTTGTTATAAGCTCAAATTGATTATTTTTTTGATCGTCACCATTTTCGAAAAGATTGCTTTGTTTGCTTACTTTCTCTTCATATAAAATTTTATTCATTTGAATAAGTTTAGGAATTGAGTCGAAAATAGCTTTTCTATTACTTTCTAGTTGATCAAAAGAACCTGACTTTACCAATCCTTCTAATTGAAGTTTGTTGATGTCTTTTGGACTTGCTCTTTTAATAAAATCCATAAGACTTTTAAATTGCCCGTTTTTTTCTCTTTCGTTTACTAAATTTTTTATTGCCTCACTTCCTACATTTTTAATAGCGCCTAAACCATAAAGAATGTTTTTTTGATCTGTTCTGAAATCTGCATAACATTTATTAATATTCGGTCTGACCACAGGCACTTTTAATCTCTTTAATTCATCAACAAATTCTCTTAATTTATTTGTGTTTGTCATCTCAGTGCACATTGTAGACGCAATAAATTCCTCTTTGAAGTAAGTTTTGAGATAAGCAGTTTGATAAGCTATTAAAGCATAGGCAGCAGCATGGCTTTTATTAAAACCATATTCAGCGAATGGTTCGATTTTAGTAAATATATAATTTGCTAAATCTTTTTTAATTCCGTTTTTAGTTGCTCCATTAATAAATCTCTCTTTTTGCTTTTCAAGTTCAGCTCTTTTTTTCTTACCCATAGCTCTTCTTAAAATATCCGCCTCTCCTGCAGAAAATCCAGCTAGAGTTTGAGCTATTTGCATCACTTGTTCTTGATAAATTATAATGCCATATGTTGGTTCTAAAATATTTTTAAGACTAGGGTGTATGTAATCAGGTTTTTTTAAACCATTCTTACAATCATTATATATAGGAATATTGCTCATAGGACCAGGTCGATACAAGGCAACAAGTGCTATGATGTCATCAAATTTATTTGGTTTCATTTGCTTTATAGCCTCTCTCATTCCAGTGCTTTCCAACTGAAATAATCCTGTAGTTTCACCGGTTGACATTAATGAGAATACCTTTTCGTCATCTAAACTTATTTTTGATATATCGAGCTCGATCTTTTTTTTCTTTATCATTTTGACAGTTTTATCTATTACTGTAAGTGTTTTTAAACCTAAAAGATCAAATTTTACTAAACCAGCGTTCTCTGAAGAATACATGTCATATTGAGTAGATGGTAAAGGAAGTTTAGATGAATGGTCAATATAAAGTGGAATTTGATCTGACAGTTCCTTACCCGCAATTACTACCCCTGCAGCATGTGTTGCCATATTTCTGTTTAAACCTTCTAATTTTAGAGATAGCTCAATTAACTTCTTAATTTTATTATTATTTTTAATTTCTTCTTTAAACCTTGGTTCTCTATCAATTGACTCTTGCAATGTTAGAGGTCTTGACGGATCAAAAGGTATCATTTTACATATTTTGTCAACGTGTCCGTAAGGTAATCCGATTACTCTTCCAATATCTCGTAAAGCCATTCTTGCTTTAAATTTTCCGAATGTAATTATATGGGCAACTCCTTTCCCATATTTGTTTTTAAGATATTCAAAAACCTTGTCTCTTTTGTCTTCACAAAAATCTATGTCAAAGTCTGGCATAGAAATTCTATCTGGGTTTAAGAATCTTTCAAATATTAAATCAAATTCAATTGGATCTAAGTCAGTTATATCTAGACAATAAGCTACTAGAGAGCCGGCTCCAGAGCCTCGTCCAGGCCCTACAGGGATTGAATTTTTTTTTGCCCATTTAATATAATCAGATACTATTAAAAAATAGCTTTGATAATTCATAGAATTTATAATGTTTATTTCATGACTTAATCTTTCATTGTAAATCTTCTTAATGTCTTCCTCTTTTTTGTTTTTATTTTTTTGAAATATGAAATTTTTAAGTCTTGTGTTCAAACCAGCTTTCGCTTGAGACAGTAATTCTTCTTCAACACTTTTATTTTTTTCAATTATTAAATTTGGTAACTTGGGTTTCATTTTTTTTGGCTTGAAGCTAAATCTTTTGGGAAAATTTTGGTTATTCTCTAACGCTTCTGGGATATCATTAAATAGATCTTTTAAATCTTTTGTATCTCTCAAAAAGTGGTTATCTTTGTATTTTTTTCGATTTGCGTCATCTACAAAAGTCTTTTCACCAACACAAATCAAGGCATCATGTGCTTCTGCCATATCTTTTTCTATGTAAAAAACTTCTTGTGATGATATTAGAGGTAAGTTTAATTTATAAGATTCATTAATCAAAAAATCTTCATAATTTTTTTCATCAAGTTCTGAATGCCTTTGAATTTCGATATAAAAATCATCTTTAAACAAATTCTTAAATTTATTAAGTAGTTTTTTGATTAATTCAATTTTATTTGCTTTAAATAGTTTTCCAAATAATCCATGAACAGTCCCGCTTAAAATAATTAAATCCTTTGAATTCACTTCTAAATTTTCTATATTGCAATAAGGTTCAGAAGTTGCTTCGCTCTCAAGATAACTAATTGACGAAAGTTTAGTTAGATTATTGTATCCTTGTCCTGTTTTTGCAAAAATAGGTATTTTTCCAATTACGTTTTCAAATTTTATATTAATTTGTGAGCCAATGATTGGTTGAGTTCCCACTTTACTAATTTTTTCAGAGAATTCCAGTGCTCCACATAAATTAAAGCTGTCGCATAATCCTATAGCTTTTACACGGTTTTTTTTACAATAATCTGCGAGATCGTCAATTTTTACTGCTCCTTCGCATATTGAATATTGAGAATGAATTTTAAAATTAATAAATTGAAATTCATTTTTATCCATTTGATCTTTTTATATTACCATTAAAAATACTCAACTTGTAATCAGCTTTGTTAGCAAGTTCTCTATTGTGAGTTGCAAATAAAATTGTTTTGTTCATCTTTTTAAGTTTAAGAAAGTAGCTAAATATTTCTTTAGATGTTTTATGGTCCAAATTACCAGTTGGTTCGTCTGCCAATATTAAATCTGTTTCAGCAATTAAAGCCCTTGCTATTGCAACTCTTTGTTGTTCGCCTCCTGACAAATCATTCGGAAAAAAATCTTGTCTATTTGAAAGTTTTACTAATGTCAGGATTTTTTTTGCTTTATTATAACTTTCAAGTTTGTTCTCATTTCTTATAAGCAATGGAAGCATTACATTTTCGATTACATTTAAATCTGAAATTAAATTATTATTTTGAAAAATAAGCGATATCTTATATTTTTTTAAATTATCTATTTCTTTTTCTTTATAATTTATTGTGTCTTTACCTAAGAAAAAAATTTTTCCACTTGTAGGCTTGTCCATCAAAGAAATTAAATGTAGCAAAGTTGATTTTCCTGATCCTGAAGGTCCTGTAAGTGCAATAAGCTCCCCTTTTTTCAGTGAAAAATTTAAGTTTTTAAGAACTTCTATTCTTTTATTGTTATGATCAAAATTTTTATTTAAATTTTTAATATCTAATATTTTTTTAGTCATATTTTAACGCATTAGTTGTTTTCATTTTTGAAATTGTTTTTGCTGGAAAATATGAAGCTATTGATGTTATTAATAATGATAAGAAGAATATTATAGAAATAGAGCTTGGGTCAATTTTACTTGGCATTTTTTCTAAATAATATACTTCTGATGGAAAAATATTTAGTCCAAACATCATAGATAAAAAATTTCTTATATCATCGATATAAAAAGAAAAAAGTATGCCTAATATTACACCTGACAAGGTAGATAAAAATCCTATTGTAAAACCTGTTAAAAAAAATGATTTTATAATTGAATTGTTAGAGAGCCCGAGTGTTTTGAAAATAGCGATTTCCTTAGTCTTATTTTTTATTAAAATTGTAAGTCCGGAAATTATATTAAATGCTGCTACAATAATTATAAGCGTTAAAATTGTAAACATTACATTTCTTTCAATTTTTAAAGCATTAAAAAATGATTTATTAGTGTCTGACCATGTTGAAACATAAACATTTTGGTTTATCTCAAGTATTTCCTTTTTATATTTGTCAGCTAAAAAAGGATCTCTCAAAAAAATTTCTAAATCTATTTCATTTTCATCCTTATTAAAAATTGATTTGGCATCTTTCATTTCTAAATAAATAAGATTTTGATCAAATTCATAAAATCCACTATTAAATATACCTGCTATAATAAAACTTTCTTGATTAGGTATTCTGCCAAAAGGAGTACTTACAAATGAAGAAGATACAATATTTATTTTGTCACCAATTTTTAGATTGAGATTAAATGCAAGTTCTCCTCCAATCATTATTTTTCCAGAGGAAAAATCAGATAAATTTCCTTGTATTATTTTTTTATTTTTAAATGATTGATCTTTATCTTTGCTACTAATTCCTTTAATAAAAACTCCTTTAACTTTGTCATTAATAAGGATTATACCTTCCCCGCTTATAGACTCATTTATCTTTAAATTTAAATATTTTTTTTCTAATCTTTGTTTTAAACTCTTTAATTCATTTTTATTTTCTAATGATATAATTAAATGAGGGTTTAAACCAATAATCTTGTCGGTCAAATCTATTCTGAACCCATTCATTACGGACATTACTATTATTAATACAGCAACGCCTAACATAATCCCAAGAAAAGAGAATAAAGAAATAATCTTAAGGAAGCCTTGTTTTCTTTTAGGTCTTAAGTTTCTGCGAGCTATAAGTCTTTCAGTGTAAGTAAACAATTTAATTTTTAAGTTTTGATTTAACGTCTTTCAAATCAACGAAGGAGCTTTCGAAATTAACTTCTTTAAACTCAATCTTACTTTCGCTAGACTTTGATCCTACAATTATTTGATAAGGAATACCTATTAAATCATGTTTTTTAAATTTTTGTGACATATTCTCATCAACATCATCTAACAATACGTCAATATTTTGTTTTTTTAGTTCATTATAAATATTCAAGGATTTAGAGAGATTTTCTTTATTATTTTTACTAATGCTAGGAATAATTACGACATCATAAGGTGATATGGATTTCGGCCATTTCATGATTTCTTTTTCATATTTTGCTTCTATAATTGCCCCAACTAATCTTGAAACTCCAATTCCATAAGATCCCATTTTGACAGAATTCTTTTTCCCTTCTTGGCTATCTATAAAACAATTTAGTGGTTTAGAATATTTGTCACCAAAATAAAAGATGTGTCCTACTTCAATTCCTTTTGTTATAACTTGATTTTCTTTTGAAACCTTTTTATCAAATTCTAACTTATTGAATTTATCGTCAGTCACAGCATAAACTGAGGAAAAATCTTTAACCATTTTCTCTAATGAGGTATTTTCAAAATTATATTTTTCAATTTTAATATCAAAAATTTTTTTATCGGTATAAATTTTACTTTCACCAGTTTCTGCTAATATTATGAACTCATGCGAAAGGTCTCCGCCAATAGGACCTGTTTCTGCTGCCATTGGAATAGCTTGAAGCCCTAATCTCTTAAAAGTTTTAAGATATGAAAAAAACATTTTATTATAAGAAATTTTAGCATTAGTATCGTCTAAATCGAAAGAATAGGCGTCCTTCATAAAAAATTCTCTACACCTCATTACACCAAATCGTGGTCTTATTTCATCTCTAAATTTCCATTGAATGTGATAAAGCATTTGAGGAAGTGATTTATATGATTTGATTGATGAACGAAAGATATCAGTGATCAATTCCTCATTGGTTGGTCCGTATAACATCTCGCGTCCCTGCCTATCCTTAATCCTTAACATTTCTTCACCATAGTCATTATACCTTCCACTTTCTTTCCATATTTCTGAAGATTGTATAGTCGGCATAAGTAACTCTTGAGCTCCTATTTTATTTTGTTCTTCTCTTACAATTTGTTCAATTTTTTTCATGACTTTTAAACCTAGCGGCAACCAGGAATATATTCCTGCTGAAGCTTGTTTAATCATTCCAGCTCTTAGCATTAATTGGTGTGATTTAATTTTTGCATCAGCTGGAAGGTTTTTTGTAATAGGAAGGAATAATTTTGATAGGTACATTATTTAATAAATTCTCTTAAGTTAAAATGATTATTTGATACTATATAGTATATTACTATAAAAATTACCGTAGTAATAAAGGTTGTGTATAAAAATTTTTTAAATATATTTGGATTTTTTGGAGCTCCAGGGTCTGCTCCTTCTAAATTATTATAAAAACGTTTATCATCATGTTTTATACCTATTGGAAGAGCAGAAAAAAAGACTATCCACCAAATTATCACATAAATCACAATTGATCCGGTTATGCTCATTAAACCCTGGCTATATTAACATTTGTATAAGGTCTTTTACCTGTTTTTTCTTTTATAATTTTTCTACAGTTCTGCTTTACAACATCAATTAAATTTTTTTCTTGTTTTAAATTATCGATCGCAAAAGTTTTACATGTTTTGATGATTTCATCCTCTAAATCAAACTTAAAGGCCTCGCTTATTTCTTCTTCTGGGATTCCCCTGAAAGTAACAACTGGTTTTTTTATCTTTCCATTAGTTGTGATTATTAAAGTAATTTCTAAAAATCCATTAATTGAAATGTTTTTCCTTTCTTTAATTGAACTGGACTCAAGACTTACGGCTATATTTCCATCAAGATAAATTTTTCCAGTAGGGGCCTTATCTATTATTTCTGGTTGTTTATCTTTATAAATTTGAATTATATCTCCATTTTCAATTTTTAAATTAAAAGGTATTTGCATTTCTTTTGCAAATGCGATGTGTTCTTTCATATGTCTATGCTCGCCATGAACGGGTATAACACATTTTGGTTTTACCCATTGATACATATCTTTTAAGTCATCTCTGTTTGCGTGGCCAGACACATGTACAAAAGCATTTTCCTCTGTAATTACTTCAATGTCTCTTTTAACTATTAAATTTTGTAGACCGTACAATTTTTTTTCATTTCCTGGTATTATTTTTGATGAAAAAATTACTGTGTCTCCTTTTTCTAAGTTTACATCTGGATGTGTCTCATTTGCAATCCTGTTTAATGCTCCCATTGGTTCACCTTGGCTTCCAGTGCATAAATAAATGATTTTTTCCTTAGATACTTTTTTAGCATCTCTGGGGTCTAAAGGCTCTACTATATCTTTTAAATAACCACATTGTCTTGCAGCTTTAAAAATTCTATGCATTGACCTTCCTACTAAAGAAATATTTCTTTTAGTATGTTTGGCGATATAAAAAATACTTTCCATTCTAGCCACGTTGGAGGCAAATGACGTTACTAATACTCTTTTCTTTTGACTTGCAATTATCTTAAGCAAGCTCTCTCTTACATCATTTTCAGAACCTGCTCTGCCTGGGCTAAATACATTGGTCGAGTCACATATCATTGCTAAAACTCCTGACTCTCCGATCTTTTTTAATTTTTGTTCATCCACTTTATTACCGATTAATGGATTAGGGTCCACTTTCCAATCACCCGTATGCAATACTACACCTAAAGGTGTTTTTATACTTAAACCATTCGGTTCTAAAATTGAGTGAGTTAATGTAACAAAATCTATTTCAAAAGGACCTAAATTTATTTTGCCGTTTAATTGTACTATCTTTAAATGATTAGTAATGTCTATTTTTTTTTCTTTGAATTTTTCTTGAATTAAAACTGCCGTAAAAGGAGTTGCATAAATTTTACATTTTAATTTAGGCCAAATATGAACAATAGATCCTATATGGTCTTCATGAGCATGTGTTAAAACTATTCCAAGTAAATCATCTTTTTTATCAATTATAAAACCAGCATCTGGATATATTAAGTCTACTCCTGGAATTGACTCATCTGCAAATGTAATTCCCATGTCAACTATAATCCATTTTTGGTTTTCCTCAGAACCATAGGCATAAAGATTCATATTCATGCCTATTTCTCCTGATCCACCTAATGGACAAAAAAGTAGTTCTTCTTTCATATCGTTGTAAGCTTCAATAAACCTTTAATCGTAAGATCTTTGTCAATTTTTGATTTTTTTTTTATTGTATCTTTAAATAAATGAGAAAGACCACCTGTTAGTATTAATGTAAAACTTCTTTTACTTTCTTTTTCAATCTTGTAAATAATATTTTTAATTAAACCTTTGTATCCCCAGTAAAAACCAGCCCTCACTGCACTTTTTGTATTTTTTCCTATAACCTTACTTACTTTTGTTAATTTTATATTTGGTATTAAACTTGCCTTTTCAAATAAAGTATTTAATGAAAGTTTTACTCCAGGAGCAATTATTCCACCTCGATAAGAGTTTTTTAAAATTACATCAAATGTTGTTGCGGTACCAAAATCTAAAATAATATAGTCTTTTTTGTCATCAATTACACTTATAGCGTTTGCAATTCTATCTGAGCCTACTTGTTTCAAATCAGCTTTAATTTTAATAATCTTTTTTAAATTATACTGTTTTAATTCTTTAACTCTCAAATCAATAATTTTTTCAATGGTCTTTTTTATATTCTTATATACTTTTGGAACTACACTACTAAAAATAGTTTTTTTAATTTTAGTTTTAAATTTTTTAAGAAATATTAATTTATTTTTTATATTGTGCGATCTAAGACTATTTGTATTGTACAGTTTTCTTATAACAAGTTTTTTCTTGCTATTAAATACGCATATTTTTGTCTCTGTGTTTCCAATATCTCCTATAATATACATCTTATTTTAATATAAATTTTTCAAAATTTCTTTTAATAGTCTTATAGATATCATTTTTTTTTATTTTGTTATCACTATATCTTTGTAAATATGATATTTTCTTTTTTAAAATACTTGGACTTTTGCTTAAATTTATTCCGATTCCTATAATGATATATTTTTCATTATTAAAAACTACAGTTTCTTGCAATATGCCACAAACTTTATGGCCTTTAACCATTAAATCATTCGGTAGTTTAATTGAAACTTTTACATCAGCAACTTTTTCTATACTTTTTTTAATAATTGTATACACTTTTTTGGTAATCAATTTAAAAGACATTTTTTTTCTTAATTTGAAATAAAGGCTTATAAAAATATTTCCTTTATATGAGACCCATCTTCGACCATATTGACCTCTACCTTTTTTTTGAGTTTCTGCAATTAAAAAAGCCGGTTTTATTTTTCCACTTTTAATTCTTTTAATTGCTAAATCATTTGTACTTTTAACACTTTGAAATTTTAGAACATGAAATTTCATTAAATAAATAGGCCATCCAAAATTATGTTGATAAATGATGGCGAAATAAAATAAAGTGAAAGTACTAAGCAGCTTAAAAATATAGTTGTTTTAATACTAACATTTCTAATATCATCAAAACTTACTCTTACATCGTCGAAATATATTATTTTTATAACTTTAAGATAATAAAAAGCAGAAATTACAGTTGTTAACAATCCAATGACTGCTAAAGCATACAATTCGCTTTCTATTACAGCCATAAAAACAAAAAACTTTGCAAAGAACCCGCCCAGTGGAGGAATGCCTGCCAACGAAAAAAATAGAATTAAAAATGAAAAAGCTAATAAAGGTTTCTGTTTTGACAAGCCAGATAAATCATCTATTTTTTCAGTATATGTGCCGTCTACTTTCATCAAATATAAACAAGCAAAAGCACCTAAGTTCATAATTACGTAAATTGTAATATAAATTACTGTGCTTGTATAACCTGAGTAAGTTCCGGTTGCCACACCTGCTAAAGCATAACCCATGTGACTTATTGAGCTATAGGCCAAAAGTCTTTTAATATTTTTTTGACCTATTGCAGCTACACTTCCAAGTATCATGGAAGCTATCGCTATAAAAATTAAAATAGTTTGCCATTCATGTAAAATATTTTTAAATGGAATATCCATAAATCTGATTATCACAGCTAATCCAGTTGCTTTTGGAACTACTGCAAAGAAATTTGTTATTGAAGTAGGTGCACCCTGATAAACATCTGGAGTCCACATATGAAATGGTACTGCAGAAACCTTAAAGGCTAAGCCAACTAGAATAAATACCATTGCGAAAATTGCTCCGATATTTTCAGAGTTTAAATTATTACTTATTTCATTAAAATTTGTTGTGCCTGTAAATCCATATAAAAGTGAGCAACCGTACAGCAACAATCCTGATGATAAAGCACTTAAGACAAAATATTTTATACCAGCCTCTGATGAGATAGTGTTGTCTCTATCTATTGCAGCTAAGACGTATAATGCTAATGATTGAAGTTCCAAACCAAGGTAAAAGAGTATCAAATCATTAGCACTAAGCATAAAGAACATGCCTAAAACGGAAAACATTATTATAATCGGATATTCAAATTTAAAAAGTTTTTTATCTTTAATAAATTGATTTGACGAAAAAAAAACAAATATACTTGAAATCAAAATTAATACTTTAAAATAATTCGAAAATTTATCATTTATAAATGAGTCTAAAAATATTTGTTTATCGCCACTCCAGCTTGTTAAAATCAAATAAATTACACCTAACAAAATCAATATTGATAATTTCATTGTAATTTGAAAGCTGTTTTTAAAAAACACTCCCACCATTAAAGAAAGGCAAATTCCAAAAAACAAGGTTATTTCAGGTAATATTAAATTTAAATTTTCCATTATTTATTGCTAGTCAAGTTTGTAGCTAGCTCATTTTGATGATTATCTATAATAACATTTACGGTTAAATCCATAGTATTCATGATAGGTTCTGGATAAAATCCAAAAATTATACTTAAAAGACATAGTATGAGTAAAATTGAACCTTCTAAATAATTTATATCTTTTAATTTTGAAATTGTTTTATTCAATTCACCAAAAATTACTCTTTTTGCCATCCATAACATATAAGCTGCACATAAAACCACACCTGTACTTGCGAGTATGGCCGCTAAATAATTCTTTTTGAATGTCCCTACTAATACTAAAAATTCCCCTATAAAACCAGTTGTACCGGGCAAACCAAGTGCTCCCAGTACAAAAATTATAAAGATAAGTGAGAACTTTGGAAGATAGTTTACAACACCTCCATAGCTTTTGATCATTCTTGATCCTGTTCTGTCATATAAAACCCCTACGCAAAGAAATAATGCAGCAGATATCAAGCCATGGCTCAACATCTGAAACATGCTCCCTTCTATACCTTGCTTGTTAAATGTAAATATGCCCAATGTTACAAATCCCATATGCGCTATTGAAGAATAAGCAATTAGTTTTTTCATGTCTTCTTGCATTAAAGCAACTAATGATGTGTAAATAATCGCTACAATACTGAGTACGAATACTAAGGGTGTGAAGTACTCGGAAGCTATTGGAAACATTCCTAAAGAAAATCTTAAAAAACCATAACCAGCCATCTTTAAAAGTATAGCGGCTAAAATAACTGATCCAGCAGTTGGAGCTTCCACATGAGCATCCGGCAACCAAGTGTGAACGGGCCACATTGGAGTTTTTACAGCAAAAGAACTAAAAAATGCCAGCCATAATAAATATTGATACTCTTTTTGAATTTTGAGCTTGTATATCTCTGTGTAATCAGTTGTTCCTACTGACCAATAAATAAAAATTATAGCTGCTAACATTAGAACTGAACCCAATAATGTAAATAAAAAGAATTTATAAGCTGAGTATACTCTTCGAGGTCCGCCCCAAATTCCAATAATTAAAAACATAGGAATTAATCCTGCCTCAAAAAAAAGATAAAAAATTATTAAATCTAAAGAGCAAAAAACACCAATAATAAATGTTTCTAGAATTAATATAGCAATTAAAAATTCTTTTAATCTTTTTTTAATACTATTTATGCAAGAAATTATACATATTGGCGTGATAAATGCAGTCAAAACTATAAATAAAATTGAAATACCGTCAATTCCAAGTTTAAATTTTATAAAGCCATTAATCCAAATAGCTTCTTCAATAAACTGGAAACCTGATTCATTTTTGTCAAATGAGTACCATAAAAATAAAACTAATAAAAAATTTGCTATAGAAGTAAACAACGAAATATAAATCGAGCTTTTACTTTCATCTTTTTGACTAAATAAAAATAAAAATAAGGCACCAACAAAAGGGAGGAATATAATAGTAGATAATATAGGAAAATTCATTTAGTTCAAAATTAAATATGTTATTAATGCTGAAAGTCCGATGAGCATTACAAAAGCATAATCGTATATATAGCCACTTTGAAATTGAACAGCTTTATTAGAAATATACTTAATTACTTTAGAGATGCCATCGGGCCCAAATCTATCAATCGTATTTTGATCACCTCTTTTCCAAAAAAATAAACCTAGCTTCTTTAATGGTTTAATAAAAATAAAATCATAAATTTCATCTACATACCATTTGTTTAACAAAAAATTATACAAAGGCTCATTAGATTTTTTTATTCCATCCAAAATAGATTTGTCTTTTATAAATAAAATATATGAAATAGGGATAGAAATTATAACTAAAACTGGAGTTATAACTATTACCCATATTGGAATATTTTCTAATTTAATATAATTTAGGAAAAATATTGTATCACCCCAATAATTAAAGTTATCACCTATGAATAAATCTTTAAAAAAATACCCTGCAAAGATTGCACCGACTGCTAAAATTATTAAAGGAATAATCATTATCATTGGGGATTCATGAGTTTTTTCAATTGGTATTGATTTGTTGGCGTATTTGCCAAAAAAAGTTTTAAAAAATAATCTCCAAGAGTAAATTGATGTAAGAAAAGCAACAAATATACCCACGCTACTGACATAGTTCCCCATTGTGGTGTTTTTTAAAAAAGCATACTCAATAATTGCATCTTTTGAATAAAAGCCTGATAAAAAGGGAAATCCTGTTAAAGCTAAAGTTCCGATTAACATTAAAGTCATTGTGAAAGGTATTTTTTTCCATACACCGCCCATTTTAGATATATCTTGTTCATCGTGGAAAGCATGTATAACTGAACCTGCTCCTAAAAATAATAATGCTTTAAAAAAGGCATGGGTAAATAAATGAAACATTGCAATGTGATAAGCGCCGACTCCAGCAGCAAAAAACATATAGCCTAACTGACTACAAGTTGAATAAGCAATAATTTTTTTTATATCATTTTGAACTAACGCTACGGACGCAGCAAACAATGCAGTTATAATTCCTACGGTTGCTACAAGGTTAAGTGCAAAAGTTGAATACTCAAAAATTGGCGAGCATTTAACAACTAAAAATACTCCCGCAGTCACCATAGTAGCAGCGTGTATTAGTGCAGAAACTGGCGTTGGTCCTTCCATTGCATCTGGTAACCAAGTATGTAAAAAAAATTGTGCTGATTTTCCCATTGCACCTATAAACAGAAACACGCATATTGAAGTTATCAAATTAAATTCTCCACCAAAAATATTTAATTTTTTATCTGAAAAATTTGGAACATTTTCAAAAACATCTTGAAAATTTATTGAATTGAAATTTAAAAATATTAGAAATATTCCAATAGCCAAACCAAAATCTCCAACTCTATTAACAATAAAAGCTTTTATCGCAGCATTATTAGCCGTTTCCTTCTTGTACCAGAATCCTATTAACAAATATGAGCATAGACCCACTCCTTCCCAACCAAAAAATAATTGTAAAAAATTATCTGAAACTACTAAGCATAGCATTGAAAAAGTAAATAAAGATAAGTAAGACATGAATCTTGGTTTATGAGGATCGTTACTCATGTAACCTATCGAGTAAACATGCACTAAAGCCGAAACTGTGGTAACAACCATTATCATTATAGAGCTAAGGGGATCTATATTAATTGACCAATTTACTTTAAAATCACCAGAATTTATCCATTCGAAAACTATATAATTCCCATAATTATTATTTAAGACTCCATCATAAAATATAACAAAAGAAATTATTGCAGAGCATGAAACCATTAACGATGAAAATATTTGAGAAAATAAACTTCCAAATCTTTTTGCAAAATAAGTAACGATAGATCCAATTAATGGTAAAAAAATTACTGCGTACTCCATTTAGCCTTTCATTTCGTGAATATCTTCGACTCTAATTGAACCTTTATTTCGGTAAAATATGACTATAATAGCCAATCCTATTGCAGCTTCAGCAGCTGCTACTGTCAAAATCAACATCGTGAATATTTGACCTAATAAATCACCTGAAAAAATTGAAAATGAAATTAGATTTATATTTACTGATAGCAGTATTAATTCTACAGACATCAGAATTACTATCACATTTTTTCTATTTAAAAATATACCTATAACCCCAAGAAAAAATATTATTGCCCCAAGTGTTAAATAATGGCCGAGTCCTATTTCAATCATCTATTTTTACTCCTTTATTAAATTCAACTTCTACAAGGGCAACTGCAGAAGATTTATCTCTAGAAATTTGTTTAATGTAGCTTTGAGTTTTAACATTTTCTCTTTTTCTATAAGTTAATATTATCGCACCAACCATGGATAAAAGAAGAATTATTCCTGATAACTGAAAATATAAAATATAGTCTGTATACATTACGCTCCCAATTGCATGTGTATTAGTAATTGACTGATCAATAACTAAGTTAGAACTAGACATGACATTTTCTTTGTATTTCCAACCACCAATAACAACGAGAAGTTCTAAAAAGATTAATAAAGAAACCAATAGTCCAGAAGGTATATGTGTTGATTTTTTCCCTATGAACCATGATTGTTTTTGTTGGGCAACGTTTAACATCATTACAACGAATAAAAATAATACAGCGACAGCTCCAACATAAACGATTAAAAGTATCATTCCTAAAAATTCTGCACCTACCATTATAAATAGGCACCCAACTGATATAAAATCTAATATCAAAAAAAATACAGAATTAACTGTGCTTCTAGAAGTTATGACCATTAAAGCTGAAAAAATCGCTAAAATTGAAAAAAAATAAAAAAATATTGCGTGAGCTAACATTTATTTGTAAATTTTGTCTGTCTTAATGTTTTTCGCTAATACAGACTCCCATCTATCTCCATTGTCTAATAATTTTTCTTTGTTGTAATAGAGCTCCTCTCGGGTCTCTGTTGCAAATTCAAAGTTAGGACCTTGAACAATTGCATCAACTGGACAAGACTCTTGGCATAAACCACAATATATACATTTCAACATATCAATATCGTATTTTGTGGTTTTTCTACTTCCGTCTTTTCTTTCTTCTGACTCTATTGTGATAGCTTGGGCTGGACATACAGCTTCACATAATTTACATGCTATACATCTTTCTTCACCATTAGGATATCTTCTCAAAGCATGCTCACCTCTAAATCTTGGACTGATATGACCTTTTTCAAATGGATAATTAATTGTTTTTTTTGGTCTAAATATTTCTCTTATCGCTTTGAAAATTGCTGAGAAGAATTCGGTTAGAAATATAGTTTTTAAAATTCTGTTTAAATTCATTAAAAAGATCCCTTTGGAAGTTTGTCAAAATAAAGCAAAAAACTAGCTGTTAGAACTACATAAATTAGTGAAAATGGTAAGAAAATTTTCCAGCCTAATCTCATAAGCTGATCATATCTGTATCTTGGTACAATAGCTTTTATTATAGCAAAAAGAAAAAATAAAAATAAAATTTTAAATATCATCCAAAACGGAGCTGGAATGATGTTTAAAGGGTATATGTCTAATGGAGGTAACCAGCCACCTAAAAATAAAATAGATCCCATAGCACACATCAAAAGTATGTTTGCGTACTCCCCAAGCCAAAACATAGCATACATCATACCTGAATATTCAGTCTGATATCCAGCTACTAACTCTGCTTCTGCCTCCGGTAAATCAAAAGGTGGTCTGTTAGTTTCAGCCAGCGCTGATATAAAAAAAACTACAAACATCGGAAATAACGGAACGACGTACCATAAATTCTTTTGAGCTAAAACAATGTCATTAAGATTAAGAGAACCAACGCAAAGTAGTACATTAATTATTATTATCCCTATTGAAACCTCATAAGAAACCATTTGAGCAGCTGACCTAATCGCTCCTAAAAATGGATACTTTGAGTTTGAAGCCCATCCGCCCATAATTATTCCATAAACTCCTAAAGAGGAAACGGCAAACAGGTACAAAATTCCTACATTTATATCCGATAAAACTAAAGTTTCGCTTAGAGGAATAACAGCCCATGCAACTAAAGCTAAGGTCATTGTTATAATTGGAGCTAATATGAAAATTGGCTTATTGGCACTTGCAGGTATGATTATTTCTTTGAAAATATATTTTAAAGCATCAGCTAAAGTTTGAAATAGTCCAAAAGGGCCGACTACATTCGGACCTTTTCTTTTTTGAACCAGCCCCCACACTCTTCGGTCTAGCCAAACAATCATAGCAACTGAAACTAATATCGGGATTACTAAAAATAGTATTTTGTATATTTCATTAAAAAGTATTATTAAATAATCCATGTTAATTATTTGTTCCTGACTTTAAAGACTTTAATTTTATGCTTCTGCATTCGCTCATTACTTTTGAGGATCTGGAAATACAATTAGAAAAATAATAATCAATTTGATTTATATAAACTTTTTCTTCCTTGTAATCGTTTTGGATTTTATTTGTGGGTTTTTTATAACCTGGAAGTTCATTCATCTCAGTAAAGTTGTGTATAGAATTTAAGGCCTCTTGTCTAAGTGTATTGAAGCTATTAAATAATTTTTCATTATTTAATGCTAAGCTAATTTTATTTAATATTTTCCAACTTTCTAGAGACTGACCTGGTGGATATGATGCTTTCCTACACTCTTGAACTCTACCCTCCAGATTCTCATATAAGCCGTTTTCTTCTGTATATGATGAACATGGTAAAATTATATCAGCAATTTCAGCTCCACGGTCACCATGGCTTCCTTGATAAATTATAAATTCGTTATCTTTATGAAATTTTAGGTTGTCAGATCCTAAAAGAAATAAAATCTTAAATTTATTACTATTTAATTTGTCGAAAAATTTAAAACCCTGTTCTTCTATAATTTTTAAATCTAAGGCTCCTACAGTTGAAGCATTTTGAATTAATAAATTTAATGAGTTCCATTTTTCATTTATAAAATTTTTTTTAATTAAAAAATCTTTAAGTTCTTCAAATATATAGCCTCCACAAGAAAGTTCTAAAGCGGACTCACCAATGATAATAATTGGTTTTTTTGATTTATTTAAATTTTGATTAAATTGATGTTTTTCTTCAATTATTTCTTTGATAATTTTAGTTTCATCTCCTAAATACGTATAATCATAAGTTTGATCACCAGGATTTCCAATTGAAAAAATCTTAGTTTTATTTTTCAAAAAAGCTTTTCTAATTCTAGCATTAAGAATTGTGGCCTCGTGTCTTGGGTTGGCACCTATAAGTAGTATCAGATCTGATTCTTCTATTCCGTTTATTGATGAATTAAATAAATAATTCATTTTATCTTTTGGATTTATATAAAATTTTTTTTCTCTAAATTCTAAATTTTTACTTCCTAATTTCTCAAAAAATTTTTTAAATGCTAAAATTGTTTCCAAACTGGCAAGGTCTCCTATATGTCCAGCTACAAGTTCTGGTTTAGTTTCTCTAAATTTTTCAACTAAAACTTCTGTTACCTCGTCCCAATCAGATTTAACTAATTTATTATTTTTTTTAATATAAGGAACATCTAATCTTTGTTTTAAAAGACCATCACAAGAATATCGTGTTTTGTCAGATATCCATTCTTCATTTATGTCTTCGTTTAATCTTGGAAGAATTCGTTTTACTTCCCAGCCATAAGTATCAACTCTTATATTAGAACCAACTGCATCTAAAACATCTATGCTTTCAGTTTTCTTTAACTCCCAAGGACGTGCAGAAAATGCGTATGGCTTAGAAGTCAATGCGCCGACAGGACAAAGATCAATTACATTTCCAGATAACTCTGACTCCATTGATTTTTCTAAATAAGTTGTTATTTCCATATTTTCACCTCTGCCAATTGCACCTATTTCTGGTACCCCAGCAACTTCTGTTGCGAATCTAACGCATCTAGTACAATGTATACATCTTGTCATCTGAGTTTTGATTAATGGCCCCATATACTTCTCACTTACATATCTTTTGTTTTCGGAAAATCTAGATTTGTCTACGCCATAGTAAAGAGATTGATCTTGTAAATCACACTCTCCCCCCTGGTCACATACAGGGCAATCTAAAGGATGATTAGCTAATAAGAATTCCATTACTCCCTTTCTAGCTTTCTCAACTAATTGAGTATTTGTTTTTATTTTCATGCCTTCAGCTGCTGGCATAG
This sequence comes from uncultured Pelagibacteraceae bacterium, assembly GCA_902582155.1. Classification (GTDB taxonomy): domain Bacteria; phylum Pseudomonadota; class Alphaproteobacteria; order Pelagibacterales; family Pelagibacteraceae; genus Pelagilacustribacter. The sequence continues at coordinate 132,793 of CACHRI010000003.1, read as the reverse complement.
CGCATGAAGCTATAGGTTTAGGTGATTTTTCCATTTCAACTAAACACATTCTGCAATTTCCAGCTATAGAAAGTCTTTCATGATAACAAAACCTTGGTATTTCTACATCAGCTAATTCACAAGCTTGCAAAACAGTCATGCCATTTTCAAATTCTATTTCTTTTCCATTAATATTTATTTTAGGCATTTTTTTTCTCTAATAAGTGTTGATCAATTAAGTAAGGAATGTCTTTTTTCTTTTTAATTAAAGGGTCGTTACTGCATTTTTTATCTACCTCTTTTCTAAAATGTCTCAAAAGACCTTGCACTGGCCAAGCTGATCCCTCGCCGAAAGCACAAATAGTATGACCTTCTATTTGTTTTGTTACATCATCTAATAAATCTATGTCACTTAGAGTTGTTTCTCCTTTGGTAGCTCTATTCAAAATTCTCCACATCCATCCTGAACCTTCTCTACAAGGAGTGCATTGACCGCAACTTTCATGTTTGTAAAATCTAGCAATTCTAGCCATGCAGGAAACAATATCTTGATCTTTATTTATTACCACAATACCTGCAGTTCCTAATCCACTTTTATTTTCAATTAAAGAGTCAAAATCCATAGTTAGAGTTTCACAAATTTTCTTTGGTAGTAAGGGCATGGATGATCCACCAGGAATTACAGCTTGTAAATTATCCCATCCACCAACTACTCCTCCAGCGTAATTATTTATAAGCTCTTTCAGTGGTACTCCCATCTCTTCTTCTACGTTACATGGATTATTTACATTTCCGGAGATGCAAAATATTTTAGTACCAGTATTCCTCGGTCTTCCCATAGACGCAAACCATTTACCACCTCGTCTTAAAATAGTTGGAACCACGGCTATAGTCTCAACATTGTTTACAATTGTTGGGCATCCATATAAGCCAACTAATGCTGGAAATGGTGGTTTAAGTCTAGGTTGACCTTTGTTTCCTTCAATACTTTCTAAAAGAGCAGTTTCTTCCCCACAAATATAGGCGCCTGCACCATAATGAATATGAATATCAAAATCCCAGCCTGAACCGCATGCATTTTTACCCAGAAACTTATTTTTGTATGCTTGATCTATAGCCTGCTGCAATCTTCTTCCTTCAAAAGAATACTCGCCCCTTATATAAATATAGCACACATGAGCTCCTACGGCGTACCCAGCTATAAGGCATCCCTCAATTAATTTTTGAGGTTCATATCTTAATATTTCTCTGTCTTTACATGTCCCAGGCTCTGACTCATCTGCATTTATTACTAAATAATGAGGTCGAGATCCTTGTTTTTTTGGAATAAAAGACCATTTCATTGCAGTAGAAAATCCAGCCCCTCCTCTTCCTCTTAATTCTGAAATTTTGATTTCATTTATAATCCATTCCTTTCCTTTAGATATTATTTCATTAGTCTCTTTCCAGTCATCACGCTCTATAGCTTTATCAATCTCCCAACCATAATTGTTATATAAATTTTTAAATATCTTATTTTCTTCTTTAAGCATGTTTTGTACCTTCTATTTTTTTCAGATTTTCTGGTGAAGTATTTTTTCTACCTCTATAGGATCCTGGTTTTAAAATTTTATCTTGAAAAATTGACTCAATTATCTTTGCAGCACTCTTTTCATCCAGATCTTCGTAATAATCTTCATTTATCTGCATCATTGGTGCATTAACACAAGCACCTAAACACTCTACTTCTGTCCAAGAACATTCACCGTTCTTAGAAATAGAATTTTCTTTTTCAGAAATTTTTTGCTTACATATTTTAACGATCTTATCGGCGCCTCTTATTAAACAGGGTGTAGTAGTGCAAACTTGTATAAAATATTTTCCTACTGGTGACAGGTTAAACATGCTATAAAAAGTAGCTACCTCGTAAACATTTATGTACGGCATTGATAGATATTTCGATATATATTTTATTGCTGCAAGCGGTATCCAATTTGAATTTTGTTTTTGAGCTAGGTACAAGAGGGGCATAACAGCACTTTTTTTATTTTTTTCTGGATATCTTTTAATTATTTCTTCAGCAATTTTTTTAAAATTTGAACTAAATTCAAATTGTTTGGGTTGCTCAGCGCTTACTTTTTTTAAACTCATCTATCAACCTCACCAAACACAATATCAAGAGAACCTAGTACGGCAGGAACATCAGCTAACATATGTCCTCTTATTAAAAAATCCATTGCTTGTAAGTGTGAAAACCCTGGTGCTCTTATTTTACATCTGTAAGGTCTATTACTTCCATCAGAAATTAAATAAACACCGAATTCACCTTTAGGTGCCTCTACAGCGGTATAAACATTTCCAGCAGGGACTCTAAATCCCTCGGTAAATAATTTAAAATGATGAATTAATGCTTCCATAGATTGTTTTAGGTCTTCTCTTGCTGGAGGTGATATTTTGCCATCCACAGTCTTGACTGGTCCTTTAGGAAGATTTTCAATACATTGTTTTATTATTTTAACACTTTCTCTCATCTCTTCGATTCTACATAGGTATCTATCGTAGCAATCGCCATTTTTTCCAACTGGAATTTTAAAATCCAAATCCTCGTAACATTCATATGGCTGAGATTTTCTCAAATCCCAGGATATTCCTGAACCTCTTAACATAACTCCGGTGAAACTATGATCTAATGCATCTCTTTTTGAAACAATCCCTATATCAACATTTCTTTGTTTGAAAATTCTGTTTTCAGTTAATAAGTCTTCTAGATCATCTATTATTTTTGGAAAGCTCACGCAGAATTTATCAATATCTTCAATAAGTTTAGTTGGTAAATCTTTATGCACTCCTCCCGTTCTAAAATAATTTGCATGAAGTCTAGAACCTGAAGCTCTTTCGTAAAAAGTCATAAGTGTTTCTCTTTCTTCAAATCCCCATAAAGATGGTGTTAAAGCACCAACGTCCAAAGCTTGTGTCGTTACGTTAAGTATATGACTGAGTATTCTTCCTATCTCACAAAAAATTACTCTGATGTATTTTGCTCTCGCCGGTATTTCTATTTTTAGCAACTTTTCGGTAGCTAATGCAAACGCGTGCTCTTGATTCATTGGAGCAACATAATCGAGTCTATCAAAATAAGGTAAAGCTTGGGTATAAGTTTTATTTTCAATTAACTTTTCGGTACCTCTATGAAGCAAACCTATATGAGGATCAGCTTTTTCAACAATTTCACCTTCGAGCTCTAATATAAGTCTTAAAACTCCATGGGCAGCTGGATGCTGGGGCCCAAAATTTAAACTCATTGATTTAGTTTTTTTCATTTTTCTCACTTTTTTTTATTTGTTTTTGGTAATTTGTTCCCTCCCACGGACTACTGAAATCAAAATTTCTATAATTTTGCTCCAATTTTACGGGCTCATAGATAACTTTTTTTTCTTTTTCGCTATATCTAACCTCGTTAAATCCAGTAAGTGGAAAATCTTTTCTTAAAGGGTGGCCTTTAAAATTGTAGTCAGTGAGTATTCTTCTTAGATCTGGATGATTGATAAATTTTATTCCATACATATCAAAAACCTCTCTTTCCATCCAATTAGCTGACGGGTACACTTTAGTGATTGATGGAATTTTCTCGTTTGGTTCAAATTTTACAGAAACTTTTACTCTTTGATTGTTTTCTAAAGATAGAAGAAGGTAAACCAGCTCAAACCTCTTTTCCTCATTAGGATAGTCAACAGCTGCAATATCAATTAGTTGCTTAAACTTAAGTCTCTTGTCTGATTTTAGAAATAAAATTACGTCTGAAATTTCATTTACTGAAATTTTTAGTAACAATTCTGAAAATTTAATTTCTGAAGCTAAAATTTTACTAGAAAGCTCAGAATTAATTAATTTTTCTACTTTTATTAGATTGTCAACCATCAGATTATCTTTGAATATCCCCTTCTCTTCTAATTTTTTTCTGAAGTTGAAGAATTCCATATAATAGCGCTTCTGCAGATGGTGGACAGCCAGGTACGTATATGTCAACTGGTACAATCTTATCGCAACCTCTAACTACCGAATAAGAGTAATGATAGTATCCTCCTCCATTTGCGCAACTTCCCATCGATATAACATATCTTGGTTCTGGCATTTGATCATAAACTTTCCTTAAAGCTGGAGCCATTTTGTTTGTTAAAGTTCCAGCTACAATCATTACATCTGATTGTCTAGGTGATGCTCGTGGTGCAGCGCCAAATCTTTCAAGATCATACCTTGGCATTGATGTATGCATCATTTCAACCGCACAACATGCTAAACCAAAAGTCATCCAATGAAGAGAGCCTGTCCTTGCCCAATTAATTAAATTATTTGTAGATGTTGTGATAAAGCCTTTTTCAGCAAAATCTTTAGCTATCTGCTTAAATTCATCAGGTACTTGTTTTAATTTTTCATCTGAGTTAGTAATTCTCATTCCCACTCTAAAGCTCCTTTTTTCCATTCATAAATAAAACCAATTGTTAATACACCTAAAAAAATCATCATTGACCAAAAACCAAATACTCCTATTTGACCCAACGTAATCGCCCATGGGAATAGAAAAGCTATTTCTAAATCAAAAATAATAAAGAGGATTGCAACAAGGTAAAATCTGACATCGAATTCCATTCTAGAGTCATCAAACGCATCAAACCCACACTCATATGCTGATAGTTTTTCAGGGTCCGGGTTGCTAGGTGAAGCTAAAAAATTTATTAAAATAAAACCTAAGCTTAAAAATAAAGCAATAATTATAAAAATTATTATTGAGAGATAATCTGTTAAAAAGTTATAAATCATGTTTAATCAATATCTACCTCAATACGCATAGTTTGAGGGTTTTTATATTAATCTTAAAATTGATTTATCGTATATCTCTTAACGAGTCTAGGTCACATATGTAGCAATTAGTTGATAATGATTCTCAAATCCCTTATTAAGTTTGTATAATTTATTGGATAAAGTAATGTTTTTCCAAGGTAATTACTAACATAAAAAAATGATGTTTTTTTTTAAAGAATTTAAAGCAAAAAAAATTAAAGAACCAAATAATTTTGATAACAGAAAAAGAATCTTAACTACAAAAAGTAAAAATCTTGTTTACTTATTAGAAAAAAGATTCTCATGGATGAAAAAATATATAAAAGGTAAAAGAATTATAGTTGAATTAGGATCTGGCAATGGCTGTATAAAAAAGATAATTAATAATAAAATTATTTTAACAGATATCATCAAATATCCTTGGATTGATAAAAAAGTTGATATGAAAAAAGTAAATTTAGGAAGGAAATACCAAAAAAAAGTAGATGTTTTTATAATTAACCACTCTCTACACCATTGTTCGAGTCCTTTCTTAACCTTAAAAAATATTAACAGCTATCTAAAAAAAAATGGCTTCGTTTTGATTAATGAGCCTGAAACATCGTTATCACTAAAATTGATTCAATTCTTATTAGATGATGAGGGTTGGTCTTTAAATGCAAAAGTTTTTAAGCGAAAAAATATTTTCAACCCAAAAAGTCCATGGATTTCTAATACTGCTGTTGCGCAACTATTATTTAAAAATCAAAATAAATTTAATGAGCATTTCCCTCAATTTAAAATAATAGAAAATAGGCTATCTGAATTCTTAATTTTTTTAAATTCTGGAGGAGTAAATTCCAGCTTTTTCCATATAAAGTTAAATAGGTTTTTTCTTAATTTAATTAATATAATAGATGATATTTTAATCTTTTTTTTTCCGGGTATTTTTGCTCTAAATCGAAGCGTAGTTTTAAAAAAAATTCATGATAAAAAAAAATAACAATTATATTACCCACTTTTTAATTTCTATTTTAATTTTTTTTTCTATAATTCTGAATCAATATTACGGATATATTGGAATTTTACCTATAGATAGTTTCCTAGTTTTTAATTCCGGATTTGATCTAATGAATGGATATTATCCATTTAAAGATTATTGGACTATAAAAGAGCCTTTCTTAGATTTAATTCAGGCAATATTTTTTAAAATGTTTGGTGTCTCATGGTTTGTTTATGTTCTGCATGCGTCTATATTTAATTGTATTATAACTATAACAACATTTTTATTTCTTAAAAAATTTCAATTAAATAATTCGATAAGTTTTTCTTATTCCATTTGTGTTGCTATATTAACTTATCCGACTGTTGGAACTCCTTTTAGTGATCATCATGCATTGATTTTATGTGTGATATCTTTTTATTCTTTAATTTTAGCGGTATATACACAAAAGAATTTTTATTGGTATGTCACTCCAATTTTACTAGGTTTTGCGTTTATGACAAAGCAAGCGCCTACTGTATATGTTATAATTTTAATTTCTTTAATTTCACTAATATACTTTATTAAAGAAAAGAATATTTCAAATTTCACTTTTGCAATATTGGGCACAGTTTCTTTTTTGGTCGTTTTGACAACTTTATTGTATTTGGGCGAAATAAATTTTAATGATTTTTTCTATCAATACTACTTATATCCAAAATCTCTAGGTGAAACTAGGTTTGAGTGGTTATATCCACTTGAGTTTAGTAGAATAATTTGGCGATATAAGTTGCTTTATCTATCTATAGGAATTTTAATTTATATCCTTATCAAGTTTTCAATGACTAAAATTAAAATAGACTTTTCTGATTTAATTACTATTTTTGGCGTAATTTTTTTCTGTTTACTGGCAATAATGCATCAGCTTATGACTATAAACGCAATTTTTATTTATTGTTTAATTCCAATTTTTTGTGGTTTTTCTCATATATATGTAAAAAAATATTTTAATCAAAAAAAATTTTTAAATAATTTTTTAATAATCTTAACATTGTCATCTACTGTTTATTATTATTTTGCATATATACAGAATAGAACATTCATGGATTTGAGAGGGGTTGATTTAAAAAACTCTATAGATGGAAACAAGATTCATTCCAAACTATCAAATATAAAATGGATAACAATGTTTTATCCTGAGAATCCTAACGAAGAAGCTAATAATATTAAGATAGCTTTTCAAAATATAAAGCAAGACAAAAATCCTAAAATGGTAATTACAGATTATTCTTTCATTTCTGTTTTTTTGAACGAATATGATCACTCGCCGACAAGATTTTGGTATGATTTTCATGGTTATCCATCTAGTAAAAATGAGTATTTTGGTTACTGGAAAGAATTTGTTTTAAAAAAAATTAGAGATAACAAAATTAAAAATATTTATGTTTTATTACCTTTGCATGGTGAAACTAAGCCATTAGAAAATATTTTATCAAATTGTTTTCGGAAAGAAGAAATTTCTAATGTTTTTTATAAATTAATTCTTAAAGACTGTTGAGTGGCGGGAGTGACGGGACTCGAACCCGCGGCCTCCTGCGTGACAGGCAGGCGCTCTAACCAAACTGAGCTACACCCCCAAATGGTGGGCGGTAAAGGACTCGAACCTATGACCCTCTCGGTGTAAACGAGATGCTCTACCAACTGAGCTAACCGCCCCAAAATTTGATCGAGATATACAATATAATTCTTATAAAGTAAAAATGTATTTATAGTGTAACAAATAAGCTGTATTATTGGCAATTATGATTCTAGAGTGTAAGTCTTGTCAAAAAAAGTTTTTGGTGCCAGATAGTGCTATAACAAGCTCCGGCAGACTAGTTCAATGTAGCTCGTGTGGAAATAAATGGACACAGTTTCCGATTAAAAAGATAGTAAAAAAGCAGAAAGAAATTTCTCCAATAAATATAATTAAAAGCTATCCAACTAAAAATGTGAAAAAGAAAAATAAAGTTAAAAAGAAAACAGGGCCATCGATATATTCAAAAGAATATTTAGAGAAAAAACATGGCATTAAAATTGGTCAATTAGATACAAAGGCTATAACTGGCAAAAATTATAAAAAAACTTCAACTTCTTACTTTGGATTTTATAGCTATATAATATTATTTCTCGTTGTAACTGCCTCTTTTTTAGGTTTGTTAAATTTAACAAAAAATATTGTTATATCCAATTTCCCTTTCACAGAAGTTTATATTAATTATTTATTTGAAAATCTTAATTACTTCGGAATACTTATTAGGGATGCTTTAAATTTGTATTAATTTTCAAGATCTTTAATATTAATTATTTTTTTTGATAAATTTATATTGTTTTTTTTTATATCTTCAAAAAAATTCCAAGCCAATACAACCATTGTATTATTATTATTTTTGATATCTTTCTTATTTCTAATAGGTATCTTTACACCTGGAACATATTTGTTATGTTTAAGTGGATTATCCTCAACAATAAAATCTATTTGATCTGTTACACCGTAAAAATTTAATGCTGTAGTTGCTTTAGCAGGAGCTCCATAGCCTATCAATTTTTGGCTATTTTTTTTCAATTCACTCAGTTTTTTTAAAACATTTTTTCTTATTTCATAAACTTTTTTTCCAAAATTTTCATAAGTTTTAAATTTTTGGACCCCAAATTTTTTTTCTTCATTTAAAATTTTCTTCACGCTATTATCGACTTTTTTTTGTTTGTCTTTGCTCACATAAATTCTTATTGACCCTCCGTGAGTATCGATTTTTTTTGCTTTAAAAATTTTTAAATTTAAATTTGAGAAGAAATTATTAAGAGAAGTTAGTGACCAATAGTTGTAATGCTCGTGATAGATGTTGTCAAAGGTGAGGTCTTTTAAAGTATTCATTAAATATTGTACCTCAATAATAATGGTTCCTTTATTATGTAACAATTTGTACATGCACTCAGCCATTTCTCTTAGATTATCAGAATGAGCAAAGACATTTGATGCTAGAATTAGATCTGCTTGTTTTCTAATTTTTTTAATATTTTTGTTATTTAAAAATCCATTAAAAGTCTTGATTTTGTTTTTATTCGCAATTTTTGCTAAGTTTTTAGCTGGTTCAATACCTAAAATATTTTTAAATTTTAAATCTTTAAATGGTTTAAGAGCTATACCGTCATTACTACCTACATCAATTATGTATGCTTTTTTAGGTTTAAGTTTAAATTCCTTAATATATTCTTTTGCTGCATTTGAAAAATGATCTCTAAAAACCTTTGATGTAGAAGAAGTGTATAAATAGTTTGAAAACATTTTTTTAGGATCGATAGCCACTGAAAGTTGACAATTACAACATTTTTCACAAAAGTTTACTTCTAAAGGATATAATTCAATTTTATCGTTTTTTTTATCTAACAGGTTATTGGCAAGAGGCTGATATCCAAGAGACACTATTCGTTTTAGTTTTGTATTGTAACAAGATCTACATTCAAATTTATAATATTTCATTAACATATTTTTTTCATCTTCATCTACAAAAACATGTTTAATTGTATGAGTGATTCCGTAGTTGTTATGTTCTCTTTCACCTCTTACTAAATTAAGGAATGTAGTATCTTTTGTAAAAACCATTGTGTGAGCTACATTTGGTTTTATTATCGACAACTGACCTTCATCAATAACTTGAGTAACTTTTGGAGAGCCAGGATTTAATAAATCTTGGTAGACTTCAATAATTTGTCCTTTTGTAAATAAACACTTTTGTTCTTGTTGAGGATGAAAGTGGTTAGCTCTAATTGTCCCTTTTTTTGAATTTATAAGGCCAATTAAATTAATTGGTTCTGTTAATTCATGATTGCTAATTTTACCTCTAGTATCAATATACTCGTTATCTCCATCTCTCACATGCTCCAAATCTTTTATTAAATTTTGCTTAGACCACTTAATTATCATTTCTTTAATACTTTCATCTAAACTATAAAGAAATTTAAATCCTCTTTTTTTTATTTTTTCGTTGGAAAGTGAAAAACCAAGATTTGGTATTTCATCATTAGTTTCTCGTAAAGAAACATTTGGATTATATTTTTTACATATTTCCGCGACTTCCTTTACTGTAATTGTATCTTTTGTTAAATTAAACAGTTCATATTTTATGTCATTTCTTTCTTCCATTAGTTTGAAACATCGAGCAACATCAATAAGAGGAACTAAGCTTTTAATTTGCTTGCCACCTGAAAACAATTTTAGCACTCCATTTTGCGATGTAATTTTAGAGAATAAATTTGGCATTATATCTAATCTCATTGTGTCAGTTGAATAACCATAAACTGAACCTAATCTTAATATTACATAATTTTTTCCAGATTTTTTTAGTTGTTTTTCATTAAAGTCTTTTGATTTAGCATAAGATAAAATTGGTGATGTTTTTTCATTTTCTAAAATATTCTTTTTAATTTCATTTAAACCTTCGTATACAACATGAGTAGAGGGTAAAATAATTTTACACTTATCTGATATCGCGTCTAAAATATTTTGAGTTCCTTTTTCGGCAACATTTTTAATCTTTTCGTCCAATTCGTTATTGGTTTCACTTTTTACCCTCGGAACTGTAGTAATACCGGCTAAATGATGAACGATATCTGCATCCTTACAGTAATTTTTAATTAAGTCATCATCTAGTATATCTCCTTGGATAAAATTAATATTCCAATTCCTTAGTTGATTGACCCTTTCTGAAATAAATCTATTATCGATTACTGTTATGCTATCATTCCAGCTATAACCTGAGTAAATTTTACACAGCTCAGTGCCGATATATCCTAATCCACCTGTAATGATTATTTTTTTTCCCATGGGAAATAAATCTACTCTAAATGTAATTTATAAACAATAAGCTTGATTGATTAAAACTATTATTAATGGGTACTTTTAGTCTGTTCTTTGCTTTTAGATTTAGATATCTGTTCAACTTCAACCCACTCTACTCTTTTTAAATTTTTTGTAAGAGCTATTTTTAGAACTTCATCAACATTTTTGACTGTTATAATTTCCATGTTTTTTTTGATTGAAACTGGCACTTCTGTTAAATCTTTTTTATTTTCAATCGGTATTAAAACTTTTTTAATTCCAGCTCTATGAGCGGCCAGAAGTTTTTCCTTTAGACCACCTATTGGTAATACTAGACCTCTCAATGTTACTTCACCCGTCATAGCAACTTTTTTATCTACTGGTATTTCAGTAATAGCTGAGACAATAGAAGTTACCATAGCAATACCTGCTGATGGGCCATCTTTAGGTGTGGCACCCTCAGGCACATGTATGTGAAAATCTTTTTTATCAAATATTGGAGGTATAATACCAAATTCTAAACTTTTAGATCTAATATATGATTTTGCGGCTTTAACCGACTCTTGCATAACTTCACCTAATTTTCCTGTTATTTGCATTTTTCCTTTACCAGGCATTACAGCTGACTCGATTTTTAAAATTTCACCACCAACCTCAGTCCAGGCTAAACCTGTTACAACGCCAATTCTATTTTCTTCTTCAATCTCTCCATATTTAAACTTCTGTACTCCTAATAAATTATTTAATTCTTTTTCATTAACAGATGTATTTACTTTTTCTTTAGCATCAATTTTTTTAACCAATTTTCTCGCAATCTTTGCGATTTCTCTTTCAAGGTTTCTTACACCAGACTCTCTTGTGTAGTTTCTGATGATTTTTCTATTAACTTCTTCACTTAAATTCCACTCATCTTTCTTTAAACCATTATTCTTACTTTGTTTTGGAATTAAATATTTTTGAGAAATATTTACTTTCTCATCCTCAGTGTAACCAGATATTCTAATTACTTCCATTCTATCTAGCAAAGGAGGTAAAATATTTAGTGTGTTTGCTGTAGTCACAAACATTACATCTGATAAATCATAATCAACTTCAAGGTAATGATCATTAAATTCTTTATTTTGCTCAGGATCTAAAGCTTCCAACAATGCAGAAGAAGGGTCTCCTCTATAATCGTTTCCAACTTTATCGATTTCATCTAGTAAAAAAAGTGGGTTTCTTGAACCAGCTTTTTTCATCATCTGGATTATTTTTCCAGGAAGTGAGCCTATGTAAGTTCTTCTGTGTCCTCTGATTTCTGCTTCATCTCTTATCCCGCCAAGAGAAATTCTAATGAATTTTCTATTAGTCGCTTTAGCAATTGATTTTCCAAGAGATGTTTTTCCGACTCCAGGAGGACCAACTAGGCACAAAATCGGGCCTTTCATTTTCTGAATTCTTTTCTGAACGGCTAAAAATTCTATTATTCTTTCTTTAACTTTATCGAGACCATAGTGATCTTCGTCCAATGTTTTTTGAGCTGAAGCTAAGTCAGTGTTAATTTTTGTTTTTTCTGACCAAGGAAGTTCTGTCATCCAATCTAAATAGTTACGAACAACCGTTGCCTCTGCTGACATTGGGCTCATTGATTTAAGTTTTTTTAATTCGGAAAAACATTTTTCTTGCGCAATTTTTGGCATTTTTGCTTTCGTAATAGCTTTAGATAAGTTTGCTATCTCGTCTTTGCCCTCATCTATCTCACCAAGCTCTTTTTGAATAGCCTTAAGTTGTTCATTTAAATAATATTCTCTTTGTGTTTTCTCCATTTGATTTTTTACTCTACCTCTTATCTTTTTCTCTACGGATATCACGCTAGTTTCTTTGTTTACTATTTCTGAAATCTTCTCGAGTCTCTTCCTTAAATCTCTGATTTCTAATATTTCTTGTTTTTGAAATATTTTTATGTTTAGATTGGCTGCAATATTGTCAGCTATTATCTTCGCGTCTTTTGAATTTTTAACAACATTAAGATTATCGTTGAAATCTTTTTTATTTAATACAATTAATTTTTCAAATTTTTTAACTAATCCTTGGGCAAAAATATCTAAATCCTTTGATATATTTGTATCGTCTGCTATTTCAACGTCACAATTTAAAAAATTTGTCTCGTTTTTTATATTTGTAATTTTAACTCTTTTTTGACCTTCTACTAAAACTTTGACTGTTCCATCTGGTAATTTTAGTAATTGTAAAACCTTGCTCATACACCCAAAAGAGAATAAGTCTTTTTCTATTGGGTCATCAACTTCAGAATTTTTTTGTGCAACTAAAATTATTGATTTGTCAGTTTTCATTGCCTCTTGCAAAGCTTTAATGGATTTTTCCCTACCCACAAAAAGTGGAACAACGATTGATGGAAATATAACTATGTCTCTTAGTGGCAATAAAGGTTTTGTATATGTAACGTTCATACTTATTTATATGTTAATTAACGCAGATATTTCAAGAAGCAAATTGACTTTAAGCGACTGATGTTGATTGTTTTTTGCCGTAAGTGATAATTGGGTCACTATCACCTTTTGCAGAAGATTTATCTATAGTAACCTTCAAAACATCCTCTTTATCGGGCAATTCAAACATTGTTTTAAGAAGAATATTCTCAAGAATTGATCTTAATCCTCTAGCGCCTGTTTTTTTCTTTATTGCTTTTTTAGCTATTTCAAGTATTGCGTCATCCTGAAATTCCAAATCAACATTTTCAAATTCAAATAATCTTTTATATTGTTTAATTAATGAGTTTTTAGGCTCTTTTAAAATTTTGATTAATGATTTCTCGTTTAACTCGTCAAGTGTTGCAATAATTGGCATTCTACCGATAAACTCAGGGATTAATCCATATTTAATTAAGTCTTCCGGCTCTAAAGACTTCATAAGTTCTGAGAGTGGTTGTTCTTTATAACTTTTTACTTTCGCACCGAAACCTATAGAGCTCCCCTTCCCTCTGCTATCAATTATTTTATCTAAACCAGCGAAAGCTCCGCCACAAATAAATAAAATATTTGTGGTATCAACTTGTAAAAACTCTTGCTGAGGATGTTTTCTTCCTCCTTGTGGTGGAACACTTGCAATCGTCCCTTCCATAATCTTTAACAAAGCTTGTTGGACACCTTCACCAGAAACATCTCTTGTGATAGATGGATTTTCTGATTTTCTACTTATCTTGTCAACCTCATCAATATAAACTATTCCACGTTGAGCTTTTTCAACGTTATAATCTGCTGCTTGTAAAAGTTTTAAGATTATATTTTCTACATCCTCCCCTACATAACCTGCTTCGGTCAATGTAGTGGCATCAGCCATTGTGAAAGGAACATCAAGAATTTTTGCTAAAGTTTGAGCTAGCAAAGTTTTACCACAGCCAGTTGGTCCTACGAGCAGTATATTAGACTTTGATAGTTCAACATCTTTATTAGATTTAACCTCATGATTTAATCTTTTGTAGTGATTATGAACAGCTACTGATAAAACTTCTTTGGCTTTTTTTTGACCAATAACATAATCATCTAGTACGTTACAAATTTCTTTTGGAGTAGGAACACCGTCTTGATGTTTAATAAGTGAGCTTTTGTTTTCCTCTTTAATAATATCCATGCAAAGCTCAACACATTCGTCACAAATAAATACGGTAGGACCAGCAATTAACTTTCTCACTTCGTGCTGGCTTTTGCCACAAAAAGAACAGTATAAAATATTTTTGTTATTTTTTTCACTCATAACGAATCAATAATTAGATAATAAAGTTGAAATAGTCTCTTATCAAGCTGAAGTTGAAATTTAAGCTATATATTGTGTGTTACTTTCGTTTTTCCACAACAGAGTCGATTAAGCCAAATTTTTTTGCTTCGTCAGGAGTCATAAAGTTATCTCTTTCCAACGCTTTAGAAATTTCCTCAACAGATTTACCTGTATGTTTAGAATAAATAGTATTTAATCTATCCTTAAGTTGTTGAATCTCTTGAGCATGAATCTGAATATCTGTGGCTTGGCCTTGAAAGCCTGCAGATGGCTGATGAACCATGATTCTTGAATTTGGTAGTGAATATCTTTTTCCTTTTTCCCCAGCAGCTAGTAAAAATGAGCCCATTGATGAAGCTTGTCCAATACATAAAGTAGATACAGGTGAGTTTATATATTGCATTGTGTCGTATATTCCTAATCCTGACGTAACTAGCCCTCCTGGACTATTAATATAAAAACTAATTTCTTTATTTGGATTTTCCGACTCTAAAAAAAGTAGTTGTGCTGTAACTAAAGAGGCTACACTGTCATTTACCGGGCCTACCAAAAAAACTATTCTTTCCTTTAATAAACGAGAATATATATCATAGGCTCTTTCTCCTTTGCTGGACTGCTCAACCACCATAGGAATTAAATTATTCATTTTTTCGTTGTTATCACGACTCATAATTCTGTTTTATACAACTATTGGTTACTTTTTGCTAATTTTTTTTGTAGACGGTGATTTATTATCGTTTTTTTTTATCTTTGGACTATTTTTGGCTTTATTTGTTTCATTGAATCTAGTTATTATTTTTTCAGCGTCTTTGACTGATAATTCCTTTTTCTTCAAATCAATTTTAGATTTTAATAATGTTAATATTTTTTGTTCGTACAGAGAGCTTTGTAAATGTTGAGTAGCAGAAGGGTTTTTTTGGTAATAATCAAAAACAAGTTTTTCTTGACCAGGCATACTTTTAACCTGTTTTTGAATTTCAATTTTTATCTCGTCTTGACTTACTTTTATGTTATTCTTTTCTCCATACTCATTAAGTATTAAACCAAGTTTAATTCTTTGTTCTGCTGCTTTAATACTTTTTTCGTCTGGCTTAACATTAGGTTGATTGGAAAAAGACTTAACTTCATTATCAATCAAATTTTTTGGAACTTCAATTTTATGAGATTTTTCTAACTGATCTAAAATTTCTTTTTTTGTGATACCGTCTAACGCAGCTACATATTGACTTGAAACCTGATCTTTAACTTTTTTTGTTAAATCTTCTAAATCTTTAGCTCCAATTTTTTTTGCGAATTCTTCATTCAATTTACTTTCTTTTGGCTCTTTAACATTTAAAATTAAACATTCAAAAATTGCTTTTTTATTTGCTAGCTCTTTTTTTGGATGATTAGGCGGTAAGACAGAAGTAACAATTTTTTTTTCACCTTTTTTAATTCCAACTAATTGTTTATCAAAATCTTTTAGAAATAAATCTTTACCTAGTTCAATTGCAACGCCCTTACCTGTGCTACCCTCAAAATCTTTATTGTCAACTTTTGCATTATAATCAAAAACAATTTGATCGCCTATTGCTGATTTATTTTCGGCTTTTTTATCTTCAAAAGACTTATATTCTTTTGTTAAATTATTTAGTCTTTCGTCTAATTCTTCTTTACTTATTTTTATTGAGTATGCTGTCGCACTGAACTTATTTAATGGTTGCAATTTTATTTCTGGAAGTAAATCAAGTTGAACTTCAAAATTCAAATCTTTACCTTCCCCAAAAGTTTTTAAATCAATTTTTGGTTGTCCAGCTAC
The DNA here is from genome assembly GCA_902582155.1 of uncultured Pelagibacteraceae bacterium. Taxonomy (GTDB): domain Bacteria; phylum Pseudomonadota; class Alphaproteobacteria; order Pelagibacterales; family Pelagibacteraceae; genus Pelagilacustribacter. Next base: position 116,605 of record CACHRI010000003.1, on the reverse strand, counting down.
TTTAAGTTTTTTGTCTTGAATAGCTTTCGTTGTGCTTTCTTTTAACAATTTATCTATTACTTCTCCGTAAATAGCTTTTCCAAATTGATTTTTAATTACAAGTGGAGGAACTTTTCCTTTTCTAAATCCTTTCAAATCCACTTGATTTTGTAATTCACGTAATCTTAAATCTAGTTTTTTCTTAATTTCTTCTTTGTCTACTATTATAGACAAAGTAGTTTGGAGACCTTTTTTAGATTGAACTTCTATTTTCATAATAATTTGGTGGGCAAGAAGAGACTCGAACTCTTAAGCCTTGCGGCACTAGTTCCTAAGACTAGCGCGTATACCAATTCCGCCACTTGCCCATATTGGTTTAAGCTTTTATATATCAATTTTTTTTTTTAGAAAACCACTAAGTCTAAAATAAATTATCAAATAGATAATAATTAACGAGAAAAACCAATACTTACACAGTTGTCCGTTCTCCTTTATAAAAATGCTTGGTAAAACAAGAGCACAAAAGATGAAATTTATTAATATAGAATTAATAAAGTTATTGCTATCTTTTGTCCTTTTCACGTTAAGATATTTAAAAGAAAGCATATGCAAGTGAAGACTATCAGGTTTGAGAGGAGATTTTTTTTGTAAAATTTTTCTAAAAAATGAAAAGAAAACTTCAAAAAATAAGTAGAATAAAATTATGCAGAAAAAAAAAGATGAAATACTAGGGTTTAAATTATTTGTATTTATTGCATTTAAAGCTGTGACAGAACCAAAAAAATAAGCGCCTCCATCACCCATAAAAATTTTTGCAGAGGGAAAATTAAATAAAAGAAATATTAATAAAATTATTATTTGTGAAGTAATAAAAATAGAGAACAACTGGTTACCACTGTTAATATTAACAATCAACAAAACCAAATTAATTATTATCAAGTGAATAGCTAATAATCCATTAAATCCATCAATGAGATTTGAACCATTAATGATAAATAAAAAACACAAAACAATAAAAATTAACAAAAAAATATCCATACTCAATAAATAATTGAGAAATATCAAGTCAACACCACTTATTTGAATATCAAACATTTTCGTTGCTAATATTAAGCAAACAAACATAAAAATTAATCTTTTCTTAGGACTTATTCTTACTCTTAAATCTTCGAAGAAACCAATCATAAAAAGTGTGAAGCTCAAAAATAAATAGTCTAGGTAAAAAGAGGAAAACAATATTTTATTTAAAAAAAGAAATATTAAGAAAGAAATAATTGATGCCAATCCTCCACTTCTTGGAATGCCAGCAATATGAAAAGCTTGTGGTTTCTCAAAATCATTATCGATTAATGATCCGTGCATGATCTTATTTGAATATTTTTGAATTATAAAAAAAGTAAAAAAACTGAGTAATGAAAAAATAGATAATAGACTTAATTCTAAGGACTCGTTTTGCATTAAGATTTTATAGAACCTTTATTATTTTTTTTTACAATATAAATACCTATTATTATTATACTTAAAGATATCAAAACTCGCCACGTAATTACCTCATTCATTAAGAAATATCCAAAAAATACTCCAAAAATTGGAATTAAATAGGCGACTTGAGTTTGAAATACTAATCCATTCACTGACAAAATTCTAAATCTAATTAACCAAGCAAATCCAGTAGCAACTATTCCTAAGTATAATAGAGATAAAGTAGACTCTATCGAGGGACTTGATAGCCATGGTTTTTCAAAGAGAATAGCCATTGGTAATAAGAATATTAACGACCAGATAGTTGTTGAGGTAGTAACATTTTCATTTCCTTTATCTTTTATCTTCAAGGTTAAAATGCCGCCTATTGAGTAAAAAGTTGAGCCTAGAATCGTAATTAAAGCAAAAACATAATTATTTTCATTTATTATTACCTTGTCTAAGAATAAAAAAAGAACACCAGTGAAGCCTATTAAGATACCTAATGCTTTTAAGAAATTGATTTTTTCATTATTTGTGAAAAAATGAGCAAGAATAGTTCCGCTTAACGGCGTAGTGCTCATTAGCATAGCTGCAAGATAGCTGTTAATCTTACTTGTGCCGATTGCAATTAAAGTAAATGGTATTGCTATATTGCACAAGCCAATCAAAGCATAAGATTTCCAATTAACTGAAAATGCTTCAATCTTAATACTTTTAATTTTACATAATATTATTAATGGAATGCTAGCAAATATTACTCTAATAAGCGCAAGGGTTATTGGTTCATATGAGTATGTTGCTATCTTAATATTAAAAAAAGATGAGCCCCAAATTACAGCCAATAAAACTAACAAAAAAATATCAAAGGAATTAGCTTCTTTCATAATATGCAATTAAAAATTGTATTGATGCTTCTGACGCATAGCTGATATCATTTTATTAGAGGTTATTCTATAGCTTAATTCTGTTATTAAACATTCAAATTATGAGTGCAACTAAAGTAAAAAAATTAATAAAAGATAAAGAGGTCGAATTTGTTGATCTAAGATTTACCGATCCGAGAGGTAAGCTTCAACATTTGACGATGGACAGCACAGTTGTAGATGAGGATATGTTAGAAAATGGAGTTTTTTTTGACGGCTCGTCCATAGCAGGCTGGAAAGCAATCAACGAGTCTGACATGATTTTAAAACCAGACTTAGATAGACCTATTATAGATCCTTTTAATTCTCACACTACTCTAAATATTTTTTGTGATATTATGGATGCAGTTAAAAAAGATCCTTATGGAAGAGATCCAAGAGGAACTGCAAAAAAAGCTGAGGATTATTTAAAGAAAACTGGAATTGGAGATAAGGCTTACTTCGGTCCTGAACCAGAATTCTTTGTTTTTGATGATGTAAGATTTAAAAACGATATGAATGAAACAAGTTTTTTTATTGATAGTTCTGAAGGACCGTACAATTCAGGAAAAAAGTATGAAAATGGAAACCTTGCACACAGGCCTGGTATCAAAGGAGGCTATTTTCCTGTTCCACCAGTTGACAGCGCACAAGACATGCGGAGTGAATATTTAAAAGCAATGAAGGATATGGGTGTAAAAGTAGAGAAGCATCATCATGAAGTAGCTCCATCGCAACACGAACTAGGAATGTATTTTGGAACCTTAACAGATATGGCTGATAACGTTCAATTGTATAAGTATGTTGTTCAAATGGTAACAAACTCTTTTGGTAAAACAGCAACTTTTATGCCTAAACCTGTAAAAGGAGATAATGGTTCAGGCATGCACTGTCATCAATCAATCTGGAAAGGCAATACTCCACTTTTTATGGGTAAAGAATACGCAGGGTTATCAAAAACTGCTCTACACTATATTGGAGGAATTTTAAAACATGCAAAAGCTATTAATGCGTTTGCTAACGCAACTACTAACAGCTATAAAAGATTAATTCCGGGTTTTGAAGCTCCGGTTATTTTAGCATACTCTGCAAGAAATAGATCTGCTTCATGCAGAATACCAATAATTATGAATCCTAAGGCCGCAAGAATGGAAATAAGATTTCCTGATGCAGCAGGTAATCCATATTTAACTTTTGCTTCTATGCTTATGGCTGGAATTGACGGAATAAAAAACAAAATCGATCCAGGCAAAGCTTTTGACAAAGATTTATATACTTTAGAGGAAGATGAGGTAAAAAAACTTCCAACTGTTTGTGGTTCTCTTAGAGAAGCCATGGAAAGTTTAGATAAAGATAGAAAATTTTTAACTCAAGGTGGTGTTTTCACCGATGACCAAATCGATGCTTATATAAATTTGAAGTTCGAAGAGATATATAAATTTGAACATACGCCTCATCCAATTGAATTTCAAATGTATTATAGTCAGTAATTAAATTTTAAAAGACTCGCCACAACCGCATCTCTCCGACTCGTTTGGGTTTTTAAATACAAATTGTGATGAAAATTTTTCTTTTTTATAATCCATTTCGGTACCTAACAAATAAATTATTGCAGCTGGATCTATAAATACTTTAACACCCTTATCCTCTATCACTTCATCATTTATTTTTTTATCTTTTGCGTATTCCATAGAGTAGCTCATCCCTGCACACCCTCCAGTCTTAACTCCAATTCGAACCCCGATAGTCTTATTGTCGGCATGAGACATTATTTCTTTAATTCTATTGGCTGCACTGTCTGTTAATCTAATAACTTGATTTGTCATAAATTTAATTCTAATTTAGCTTCTTCGCTCATCATATCCTTAGTCCAAGGTGGACTCCAGACTAAATTTAGATTTACTTTTGAAATCCCATCTATTGAGCTTAAATTTTCTTTTACCATTTTTGGCAAACTCTCTGCAACTGGACAATTTGGGCTAGTAAGTGTCATTTCAATATTTACCTCATTTTGATTTATAATTTCAATATTATATATTAAACCTAAATCATAGATATTTACTGGAATTTCAGGATCATAAATTTTCTTGATTTCTTCAATTATTTTTTCTTTTAATTTCATATTATTTTTGCAAAACTGATGATAGCGTGTGCCAAGCCATTGTCGCGCATTTAACTCTCATAGGAAAGTCTTTTACTCCTGAAAGAGACATTATAGTAGTTTTTTGATCATCATTTAAACTATTTAATGTTATAGGTTTATTCTCTTTAATTAAGTTCAAAAAATTATTTATTATGATATTTGCTAAATTAAAGTCTTTTCCTTTCAAAACATCAGTTAAAATAGAGGCTGAAGCCAAAGAAATTGCACATCCTTCACCCTCAAAACTTATATCTAAAATTTTTTTATCTTTATCTAATTGAGCAAAAATATGAACTCTATCACCGCAAAGAGGATTGTGACCTTTAGCATCGTTGGTAAAATTTTTGCACTTACCAAAATTTCTTGGATTTTTTCCATGATCCAAAATAATTTCTTGATATAATTCTTTTAATTCCATTATATTTTAAAAACCTTTTTACATTTTTCTATTGCGTTAAGAAGAATATCAATATCTTCTTTGGTATTATATAAGCCAATCGAAGCTCTAGCAGTAGCTGGCATACCAATTTTTTCATGTAATATCTGGCAACAATGATGTCCAGCTCTTATAGCAACCCCATCATCATCAAGAATTGTTGCGATATCATGAGGGTGAATTCCTTTTAAAGTAAATGATATGACTGAAGCTTTGTTTTTTGGATCACCTATTAAATTTATAGAATTATTTTTTCTTATTTTTTCTACTCCATAAGTAAGGATATCATTTTCTAGTTCAGATATTTTATCTAAGCCAATTTTTTCAATAAGTTTAATAGATTCGCTAAATGCTACTACCTCAGCAGTTTGCATTGTGCCTGCTTCAAATTTTGTTGGACTTTCAGCAAATGTTATATTTTCTTTTTTTACTTCATTTATCATACCTCCACCACCTTGATAGGGCGGCATTACATCTAACCATTTTTTTTTTCCATAAAGTATTCCAAGTCCATTAGGTCCATATAATTTATGACAAGATATTACATAAAAATCACATCCTAATTTTTGCATATCTAATTTTAAGTGAGGAGCGCCTTGAGTTCCATCTACAAGAACGGGGATTTTTTTTGATGAAGCCAAGTCAATTATTTCTTTTAACGGCGTTATTCCGCCTGTAACATTTGATATATGCGTAATTGCTATTATTTTAGTTTTGTTAGAAATTAATTTTTTTATTTCGTCAACTTCTATTTCAAGATTCTCATTTATTTTCGCAAATTTAATTACTGCTTTTTTTTTATTTCTTAAGTAATGCCATGGAACATAATTTGAATGATGTTCTAATTCTGTCAGAATAATTTCATCCCCTTCATTTATAAATTTTTCTCCAAAAGAATTTGCTACCAAATTTATTCCTTCCGTAGCACCTTTTGTAAAAATTATTTCTTCTCTATGCTTGGCATTAATAAACTTTTTTACAAGATCTCTTGTTTCTTCAAATCTATTAGTTGCGGTAACAGCTAGAGAGTGAACACTTCTACCAACGTTTGAAAATTCATTCTCATAAAAATAAGACATCCTATCAATAACAGATTTTGGTTTCTGTGAAGAATTTGCACTATCTAAATAAACTAAAGATTTATTATTTATTTTTTTTTTAAAAATTGGAAAATTGTTTTTAATTTGATCTACTTTCATATTTTATATGTGTATTAAAATGATTTCTTAAAATTTCCAGAATTTCTTTATTTTTAATTTTTTCTAAAACACCTTCTAAAAATCCTTTTATAATCATTTTAATCGCTTCTTGGTTCTTAATTCCTCTTGCTTTTAAATAAAATAAAGCTTCTTTATCAATATTTCCTGAAGTTGAGCCATGTGAACATTTGACATCGTCTGCATAAATTTCAAGTTCGGGCTTTGTACTAAATTCAGAGTCTTCATCAAGCAAGAGACCTTTGCTTAATTGATATGCGTTAGTTTTTTGTGCAATCTCATCTACGAAAATTTTACCTTGAAAAACTCCTTTGCTACCAGAGGTAAGAACATTTTTAATATCTTGATGGCTTTGGCAATCAGGTTTTAAGTGTTGAATAGTTGTTTTAACTTCCTGATGATTTTTTGTACCTAAAAATAATCCAGAATACACTTCACCACAAGAATTTGACCCAAGAAGTTTCATATTGCTTTCAAATTTTCCAAATTTCAAACCTGATGAGAATAAATATTTTTTAATACTTGAATTTTTTGATAATTTTACTTTTGAAAATTCATAAAAAAAATTGCTACTTTCATTCTTATTTATAAAATAATAATTGAGAGAGGCATTTTCTTCCAAATTTTTATATTTGCATGTGTTTTTAAAAAAATTTCCTTTAGACTCATCTATTAAATATTCTATTATTGTTGCACTTGAATTTTTTGAAATATTAATGGACTCAGAGTTATTAATTATCTTATTTTTTAAAGATCCAGTAAAATAGTTGTAAATCACTATAGGATATTTTAAATTATAATCTGGTTTTATATTTAAATAAAATCCACCTTCATGTAACGCAGTATTAAGATTTTGCATTGGGCTTTCTTTAAAATCATTTGCAAAATTCAAGTGGTGATCAAGGTCAAATTCTGTGACAGTAAAATTATTCTTATCTTTTGATTTTTCAGACTTAAAATCAAATGAGTGTAATTTACCATTGATAAGTATAACTGAATTGTGAATAAAATTTAAATCAAGAATGTCAGGTTTTTTGCTATCTAATAACTCATTATTTAATTCTTTGAAATTGTCATGCAAAATTTTTTCTAGGTCTGTAAATTTCCAGTCCTCTTCTCGTTTGTTAGGAAAACCTTTTTTTTTAAAATTTAAAAGGTATTTCTCCCTTAGCTTTAAGCTTTTATCTGACTCACCTCTAATTTTAAAATTTAATTCCATATTTAAGTAAGATTTGTGTATCCAGTTTTTTCAAGTTCTTCTCCTAATTCTTTAGATCCAGTTTTTATAATTTTTCCCGCTGACAACACATGTATAAAATCTGGTTTTATAAAATTTAAGAGTCTTTGATAATGGGTAATAATTAAAAAAGAACTATTCTTATTTTTATAAGAGTTTACGCCATCTGCTACAATTTTTAATGCGTCTATATCTAGACCTGAGTCTGTCTCATCTAAAATTGCAAGCTTTGGTTCAAGTATTTTAAGTTGAAGTATTTCGTTCTTTTTCTTTTCTCCACCTGAAAATCCAACATTTAAATGTCTGGATAAAAATTTTTCATCTATACTTAATTCTTTTGCTTTTTCTTTAACAATTTTTAGAAAGCTAATTGCATCTAGATCTTTGTGGCCTTTTGCTTTTCTAATAGAGTTAAGTGAGGTTCTTAAAAAATTGTTAGTATTTACTCCGGGTATTTCAGTTGGGTACTGAAAAGCCAAAAACATTCCTTTTTGAGCTCTTTCCTCTATTGAAATTTGTTTTAAATCTTGTCCTTCATACTTTAATTCACCAGATATGTTATATCCTGGCTTTCCAGATAAAATATTTGCTAAGGTGCTTTTTCCAGATCCATTTGGACCCATTATTGCATGAACTTCTCCTTTATTTATTTTAAGATTTAAACCGTTAATTATTTGTTTGTTATTTATATCAGCTTTTAAATTTTTAATTTCTAACATTATCCAACACTTCCCTCTAAACTAATAGAAACTAATTTTTGTGCTTCCACAGCAAATTCCATTGGTAATTGTTGCAAAACTTCTTTGCAAAAACCATTTACTATTAAACTTACTGCCTCTTCTTGATTTAAGCCCCGTTGATTACAGTAAAAAAGCTGCTCTTCATTAATTTTTGAAGTTGTCGCTTCATGTTCAATTGTAGAAGAAGAATTTTTATTCTTAATGTAGGGCACTGTATGAGCTCCACATTTATTTCCCATTAACAGTGAGTCACACTGAGTATAATTTCTAGAGTTGATAGCTTTTTTACTAATATCGACCAGTCCTCTGTAAGTGTTGTCTGCTTTACCTGCAGAAATACCTTTAGAAATGATTTTGCTTTTAGTATTTTTACCTAGATGTATCATTTTTGTACCGGTGTCTGCTTTTTGATAGTTGTTAGTAATTGCGATTGAATAAAATTCTCCTACGGAGTTATCTCCTTGTAAAATACAGCTAGGATATTTCCAAGTTATTGCAGAACCTGTTTCAACTTGCGTCCATGAAATTTTAGAATTTTTACCTCTACATGCCCCTCTTTTAGTTACGAAGTTATATATTCCTCCCTTTCCTTCCTCATCTCCTGGATACCAGTTTTGTACAGTTGAATATTTAATTTCGGCATCATCGAGAGCTACAAGTTCCACATTAGCAGCATGAAGCTGATTTTCGTCTCTCATTGGTGCAGTACAACCTTCTAAGTAACTAACATAGCTACCTTTATCGGCAATGATTAGTGTTCTTTCAAACTGCCCCGTTTGTGAAGCATTAATTCTAAAATATGTAGAAAGTTCCATTGGACATCTTGTGTTTGGCGGTATGTATACAAAAGACCCATCAGTAAACACCGCAGAATTTAAAGTCGCAAAGTAATGATCTGTTAACGGGATTACAGAACCCAAATATTTTTTTACTAAATCTGGATGTTTTTGTATGGCTTCTGAAATAGAGCAAAAAATTATACCTTTTTTTGTAAGTTCGCCTTTAAACGTAGTCGCAACAGAAACGGAGTCAAAAACTGCATCCACAGCTACTCCACTCAATCTTTTTTGTTCATCTAAAGGGATGCCAAGTTTTTTGTAAGTTTCAATAAGTTTTGGGTCAACTTCTTCTAGACTCTTAGGTTTATTTTTCGTGCTTTTTGGTGCAGAATAATAATAAAGATCTTGGTAATCTATTTTAGGATACTTAGGTTTTTGCCAGTTAGGTTCTTTTAACGACTTTAATCTTTTATATGCTTTAAGCCTCCAATCCAAAAGCCATTTAGGTTCCTTTTTTTCTTTAGAAATAAATTTTATTGTTTCCTCACTTAACCCTTTGGGTGCTTTAAAACTTTCAATATCAGTAGTAAAACCATATTTGTAATCTTTATTTGTATCTATAATTTTACTGCTCATTATCTTTTAACTAGCTCCTCTAATTTTATATTTTCAAAAAAACCATTTATATGATTATCTAATTTATCCCAAAGATTATGAGTAATGCATTTTACAGATTTGTTGTTGCATCCTTTTTTTGAGTCTTTTTTACAATTTAATGTTTTTATTTCTTCGTTTACTGCAAAAAAAATATTTGAAATTTTTATTTCTGAAGCAGGTATATTAAGTGCGTATCCTCCTTTTACTCCTCTTACGCTTTTGACTAAATCTTTATCTTTTAAGCAAATAAAGAGTTGTTCTAAATATGCTAAAGAAATGTTTTGTCTTGCTGAAATTTCAGACAAGCTGACTGGTTTATTTTTGGAATATGAGGCTAGATCAGCCATTGCCATAACAGCGTATCTACCTTTAGTAGTAAGTTTCATAAATTTGGCTTGTTTTACAATAGTTTTAATTTAATTCCTACTAAAATACTAAGAATTAAAAAAAAATATTTGCCGCATAAAAACATGTTATAAATCTAATCTTTTATTGAAAACAATTATCATTACTAATTATGAAACAGAAAAGTTTAGAAGTTTTTATACCTGGACCAGCGGGAAGATTAGAGGGAAAATATTATAAAAATCCAAAATTTGGATCACCAGTTGCGATAGTTCTTCAACCTCATCCTCAATATGGGGGAACAATGAACAATAGAATTGTGCAGCTCATGTATAATACTTTTTTGGAAAACGGTTTTTCGGTTATCAAATTAAATTTTCGAGGAGTTGGAAAAAGTGACGGAGTTTTTGATAATGGTCAAGGTGAACTATCTGATGCAGCTGCAGCATTAGATTGGATCGAAAGGGAAAATATGGATTATAGTCAATGTTGGGTATCTGGTTTTTCATTTGGGGCTTTGATTTGTATGCAATTAATTATGAGACGCCCAGAGGTCAATAACTTTATAGCGATTTCTCCTCAACCTAATGTTTATGACTTTTCTTTTTTAGCTCCTTGCCCAACATCTGGACAGGTTGTTTACAGCGATAATGATGAGCTAGTGACCAGAGAGAGTATAAATGAATTAGACAATAGAATTAAAAGTCAAAAAGGAGTTGAGGTAATTTTTTCAAAAATAAAAGGTGCCAATCATTTTTTTAAAGATAAAGAAAAAGATTTAAGAAATGAAATTGAAAAATATATTAAAGATAAAACAGCTTTAATTTAGTTTTGTATTATTTCTCCACCAGTACATGGAGCATTACAACCGGTTGTGTTGGGAAATGATATTGGTAAAGATAAAAAGCTTCTAATTGCCAAGTAGGCAAAAGCTTGGGACTCTATAAAATCTCCATTTAAATTAAATTTTTCAGTACTTTGTAATGCAAAGTTTCCTTTCGTATAATGTTTAATTTGATCGATGAGAAAATTATTTTTTCTTCCTCCACCGCAAAGTAAAATCTTAATGTTTTGTCTAGCAAGATCTTTTGTCATAAATGAAATGCCAGAAGAAATTATTTTAGCTGTGTACGCTACCAATGTTGCAGCTCCGTCTTCTAAAGATAAACCCCTGATAAATGAAATATCAAAATCATTAGTATCAAATGATCTGGTGCTTTTATCTTGAAAGATATTTTCATGAGTTTCCAATGCTTGTTCCAAAATAATTTCATTAATCTTGCCTCTAGCAGAAATTTTTCCGCCTTCATCGTATTTCTTATTTAAATTAGACTGCATCCACTGATCTACTAAACAATTTCCTGGTCCTATATCCCTGCTTAGCAAATTATCAAAGTTTGAGTCTTGTGCTACTGTTAAATTCGAAATACCTCCGATATTTAATACACAAGCTGGAAAACTTATATTTTTAAATTTTAAAATTTGTAAATGAAAAATTGGAGTTAACGGGGCACCTTCACCACCATTTAAAATATCATTTTTTCTAAAGTTAAAAACTACTTTATTGTTTGTTAATTGTGCCAGTAATGTCCCGTTACCAAGTTGCTTAGAAATTTTTTCCTTAGGATTATGATAAATAGTTTGACCATGGAAACCTAATAGATCTATTTTTGAATTGAAACTAATATCCTTAACCACTTTTGCATGAAAAATAGTAATTTTGTTTTCTAAATTTTTTATTTCTTCCGAAAAGCTCTCTAAGTCTTTAAATGTGTTTATTTTCTTTTTTAAACTATGATAAGAAGAGTATAAGTTATTATCGTACTCATAATATTTATTTTTCATTATTAATATTTTTTCTTGACCGTCAGAACTGATTATAGATGCATCTACTCCATCACCTGAGGTGCCGCTCATCAAGCCTAAACATGTGTATTGTTTACTCATAAAAGTATTTATTTATACCAAATATTGTATAATAGTATCCAAATAACTATTAGAATTATGAAAAGCACTTTTTTGATCGAAATGCAAGAAAGAGGGTATTTAAATCAATGTACTGATTTAGAAAAACTGGATTTGTTACTCTCAAAAAAATCAATTTCGGCTTATATCGGTTTTGATTGTACAGCTAACAGTCTACATGTGGGAAGTTTATTACAGATCATGATACTTAGGTTGTTACAAAAACATGGGCATAAACCAATAGTTTTATTAGGAGGGGGCACAACTTTAATTGGAGATCCTTCTGGAAAAGATTCTACTAGAAAAATTTTAAATCAAAAATCAGTAAAAAAAAATATTTTAGGTATAAAGAAATTATTTCAAAACTTACTTAATACTAAAAATAAAAAGATAAGTCCGATCTTTGTAAATAATTTTTCTTGGTTGGGAAAATTGAATTATATAAGTTTTTTAAGAGATATAGGTTCTCAATTTACATTAAATAAAATGTTAACATTTGAAAGCGTCAAATTAAGATTAGAGAGGGAGCAGTCTCTCAGCTATATGGAATTTAATTACATGATTTTGCAAGCCTTTGATTTTTATAAGCTTTTTCAAAAAGAAAAATGTGTTCTTCAATTAGGCGGTTCAGATCAGTGGGGAAACATAATTAATGGAGTAGATTTGATAAGAAGAGTTTTAAAAAAAGACGCATATGGATTAACTAGTCCCCTAATCACACTATCCTCGGGGGCAAAGATGGGAAAAACTGAAAAAGGAGCTATATGGCTGAATGAGAAATTATTTTCCTCTTATGAGTACTGGCAATACTGGAGAAACACCGATGATAGGGATGTTGTTAAATTTCTAAAGTATTTTACAGATTTAGATATAAAAAAAATAAAAGATTTGGAAGAAAAAAAAGAGATTAATGAATTAAAAATAATTTTAGCAAATGAGGCTACTCAAATTCTTCATGGGAAATCTAAAGCCTTAAAGGCTGAAAAAGCCGCTAAAGATATTTTTACTTTAGGAAAAATAAGTTCAGATCTCCCGGTAAAAAACATTCTTGAAAAAGACTTGGTAGATGGCATTAATCTTTTGGATTTTTTAGTCTCAAATAATATAATGACGTCAAAAAGTGAAGCGCGCCGTGCAATAAATAATAATGGTATCAAAATAAATGATGAGTTAGAAATCGATGAAAAAAAAATTATCAAAATCTCAGATTTTTTAAATAAAAATATGAAAATTTCTTTTGGTAAAAAAAAACATTATCAATTTAAAATTATTTAGACTTGTTTAAAGCTTTTTGAATAAACCTTGGTGTAAGAGTTTTTATAGGATTAACTGAAGTTTTAACTTTTCCTGGAGGCCCTTTCATCTTAAAACTAATACCAAATAATCCCTCGCCAATTTCTTTTGGAATTAAGATATCACCAACAATTGGAAGTTTTGATAAAAATTTGTTTAGCATTTTAGCTGGTATCATAGTTCCCCTTAAACTAACTAAACCTGTTTCTGACTCGACATAACCTTCCATTAAAATTGAGATACTGGGTCCAATAGCATATAATTCTGCCAAATTTAAAACTTTTGAATTTTTTTCCATTTTCATTTCAAGTTTTTCAAATGATAAACCATCGCCAGATAATGCATCAACCATTCCTCCAAAATCTGCAAGGGATAATAATTTTACTAAACCTGGGGCATTTTTTACTTTAAAGTTTTCAATGATTAAGTTTGAGCTGCTTTTATCAGAATTATAATATGAGGTGAGTAACAATTTTCCACCAGACAAACCGTCAAAAAATTTGTAATTTGATAATAATGGTTTAGGTAAATCAGAATAAACTTCCAAAATTTTCATTTTAGAAATTTCATCTTGACGTAGAGATATCTCAAGAAATTTATCTTTAGAAAATTCACCTTTAGATACAATCTTGTTAAATTTACCATTGGCAATAAAGCCAATTAAACTGAAATTATTCATCTGATCAGATACATCAGTGTTTATCTGATCAATATTTACAGATATCTCCTTATTAAGGTTATTTAAAAATACTGTATTCCTTTTTTTAGTTAAAAATTTTGTAAGATTACTGGCGTCATATTTTGATCCTTTAATTTCAATTTTTTTGGAATATCGTATTTTAAAATCATTATTTAGTTCATTATTTTTAAAAGTTTTAATATAAACATTTTCAAAACTACTTAGAGTATTGTTTTTAACTATCAAATTTTTGATAGAAATTTCATTTTTGTCTTGCCTCATAGAAAAATCTTTTAAATTGAAAGACTTTTTTTTAATATCAATGTGAGTAAAAAAGTTTACTACCTTATTTTTTGTCTCGAAATTTAAATAAGGAATAAGGATGTTTCCTAAATAGTTTGCTTTTATTTTTAAATTATGATCTGAACCAGAAAATATATTTGTTAATTCAAATTTTTGGGAAGACTTGTTATTTAAGTTATATAATCCTGAAATATTAAATGCCTTTTTTTTATCTTTATGAAGAGTTGTATCAAATTTAACTTTTTCAAAATTTATCTGATTTATTTTGTTTTTGATAAAAAATATTTTTTTTGGTGAATAAAATTTAAATTCAGATTTATTTATTTCACCAGATAGGTTTAAATTGTAATTAATTACTTTGAGGGTATTGTCAAAATTTATTTCAAATTCATTGTTTACTTTGCCATTAATATTGAAAATTTCATAATCTGCGATCCAATTATTTTTATAAATTCTGCTAATTTCTTTTTTCGTCAAATTTGCATCGGCAATTAAATTACCTTTAACCTTCAGGAATTTTGAAGAATCAATTTTGATATCACCAGAATTAATTTGTATACCGTTAATTAATCCTCTTAATTCATTAATCTCGCTTAATTTTTTTATAGAAGAAAAAACAAAACTAGCGTTTTTTAATTGGACTTTTTGTATATTTGCTGAAAAGTTTTTTGCATAACCATTAATTTCAAAATTTGATAGGGAGTTATCATCAAAAAACAGATCTAAACTCAAATTTATTATGCCTTTTTCAATATCGTTTAAGATAAATTTTTTAAAAGTTGATGGTTTAACAAGTTTTATTATATCCTGTATTTCTTTTATATCAGTATTTTTTGAAGCAAGAAAAACTTTTTTTATTTTTGGATTTCCAAATAATAAAGATTTAGCGTCGATATAAGCATTTATTTTATCAATTTTAATTTTATTATCATAATAAATAAGTTCAGGATTTTTTGTTGTAATAAATAAACTTAAATTTTTTATATCTATCTTAAATTTAATTTTATTCAAATTAATTTTCACATTTGGTTCGCTTAATATTACTTTGTCCTCTAAGAGATTATTAAATTTATTTGTTTCAAATCCAAAAATAGTTAGGAAACTTAATGTGATTAATACTAAACTAGTTATAAGAATAATTAAGCTTAAGAATATTTTTTTCATTTATTTGTTAATACTCCAGCTTCAATAAAAGTATCAATATCTCCATTAAGAACTGCATCTGGATTAGTATTTTCTGTTTTATTCCTTAAATCTTTTACTAGTTGATAAGGTTGTAAAACATATGATCTAATTTGATGTCCCCAACCAATATCTGTTTTTGCGCTAGTCTCTTTTGCATTTTCTTTTTCTCTTTTTTGAGACTCATGCTCATAAAGTCTTGCTTTTAGCATTTTGAAACATGTTTCTTTATTCTTATGTTGAGATCTTTCATTTTGACATTGCACAACAATTTTTGTGGGAATATGGGTAATTCTTACAGCACTATCTGTAGTATTGACGTGTTGACCACCTGCGCCGCTTGATCTGTATGTATCAATTCTTAAATCTTTTTCATCTATTTTAATGTTTATATCATCGTCAACAACAGGATAAACCCATACGCTAGCAAAACTTGTGTGCCTACGAGCGCCACTGTCAAAGGGAGAAATTCTAACAAGTCGATGAACTCCTGACTCATTTTTCATTAATCCATACAAATTCGAACCTATAATTTTTAAAGTTGAAGACTTTATTCCAGCTTCTTCACCTCTGTGCTCACTTATAATTTCATAAGAAAAATTTTTTTTATCAAACCATTTTAGATACATTCGTCTAAGCATTTCTGCCCAATCCTGACTTTCAGTCCCACCGGCGCCAGCATGTATTTCAAGATAAATATCAAGATCATCATTTTCACCGGATAAAAAGCATTGGACCTCTAATTTTTTTAAATTATTCAAAACGAATTTTAATTTTTTTTCACAATCAGCAATAACTTCTAGATTTTTTTCTTCTATACCTAAAGAATGCAATTCTTTAACATTTGATACATCAGTGCTAATGTTATCGTAAGATGATAAAAGATCTTCAAAAAATTTTTTTTCTTTTAGGATTTGTTTAACTTTTTTTTGGTCTTTCCAGAAACTTTCTTTGGCAGTCTCTCCCTCTAGAAATATAAGTTTTTTTTTGATATCATTTTTTTCAAAGATACCCCCTAATATTTTCTAATATTTTATTTATTTGTTTGTATGCTGTTTCAAAAGATTGCATTAATAAAACTGTCTAAACTTAATTAGATTATCATAATTGTAATCTGAAATTAATTGGTTATTATTTAAATTGTTAATATCTTCCTTTTTAAAAGCTTCTAAAATAAAATTTTTATCATCAAAATCCGTTTGCTTTCCTGTATTATAATTTATAGGAGCAAAATAAATACCATTAGGCACTTCAAATTCTTTAAAGTCCTCAATGTATAATGCATTTTTAACAAAATCTTTAAAAATTGGTAAAGCGGCCTTTGAACCAGTTTCGAATTTTCCTAGTGTTTTTGGATTATCGAAGCCAACATATACTCCAACTACTAAATTTGAACTATATCCTATAAACCAAGCATCAAAATTTTTGTTTGTTGTTCCGGTTTTTCCAGCTAAGGGTACTTTTAGATCTTTAAGTTTTTTACCAGTTCCTCTAGTTACAACGCCTTTTAATATTGAGGTAATTTGATATGCAGTTTGTTCACTAATGACTTGATCATTTGTAAGATTTATCTCAGGTAATCCCTCATTAATTTTATTCTCTGAAAACCTGTCACACCCTTTACATTTTGCAAAATTAGATGAAAATATTGTTTTCCCTCTTCGATCCTGAATTCGATTAATTAAAACAGGCTTAATTTTTTTTCCTCCATTTACAAAGGTTGCGTAAGCTGCAGTTAAATTAAGCAATGATGTTTCAACAGATCCTAAAGAAATAGATAATAATTCTGGAATTTCATCGTATATTTCTAATTTTTTTGATAACTCAAGGATTTGATCCATACCAAGATTTTTTGCTATCCTTACCGTCATTAAATTTCTCGAATATTCTATTCCTTTTCTTAGAGTTGAGGGGCCGTAAAATTTTTTACCATAATTTTCTGGTTTCCAATCTTTTAAACCTATTCCTTGTTCAGATATAAATGGAGCATCTAATACTATCGAATTTGGAGCCAAGCCATTCTCAATTGCTGCAGCATAAACAAATGGTTTAAAAGCTGATCCTGGTTGTCTTTTTGCTTGGGTCACTCTATTAAATTCACTAGAGATGTAACTGTACCCTCCTGCTAAAGCTCTTACCTCGCCTGTGAAAGGGTCAAGAGCTACTATTCCTCCGTTTACATTTGGGTGTTGTTTTAATACCCATTTGTTTTTTTCTGACTTTATATAAACAAAATCTCCTAAAGAAAAAATATCTTCAATCTCTTTTTTTTTAAGCGCCCAAATCAATTCACTTTTAAAAATTTTCACTTCACCATTTTTTTTTGTTTTCAAATTTAAAAAATCTTCGTTTAAGTCTGTTACTTCGGCTATTTGCCAATTTAAAGTAGGGTCAATGTTTTTATTTTTAATTTTTTCTTTCCAGTTTTTATCTTCAAATTTATTTAGCAATGGACCTCTCCATCCATGTCTCCTGTCATAAGCTTCTATGCCATTTCTCAAAGCTTTTATTGCTTCGATCTGAAAATTGATATCAAGCGGAGATTTTATACTTAAACCTTCTGTATAAAGTTTTTCAAAACCATACTTATCCTTAATTAATCTTCTTACTTCTTCAGTATAAGAATTAGCTTCATTTACAATTTCAATTTTTCTTCTTTTGACTTTAATTGTTTTTTCTTTAAGTGTTAAATATTCTTTATCATTAATAAATCCATTTTGGTTAAGGTTTTTTAAAACTAAATTTCTCCTAAATTTTGCCTCCTCTGGATCTTTGATGGGATTATAGCGACTAGGAGCTTTCGGTAAAGCAGCAAGCAATGCAGCCTCTTCATAATTTAAATCCTTAATTGATTTATCAAAATATTCTAAACTAGCAGCTGCGACTCCATATGTACCTTGCCCTAGATAAATTTGATTTAAATATAGCTCAAGAATTCTTTTTTTTGTATATGCCTTTTCAATTCTAAAAGCCAAAATTGCCTCTTTTATTTTTCTTTTTAATGAAACTTCATTAGTAAGAAGAAAATTTTTAGCTACCTGTTGAGTAATTGTAGAGGCTCCTTCTAATCTTTTGTCACCTAAAATATTTTTTATATTATTTAATATTGCCCTTAAAATTCCTTTAGCATCCACACCAGGATGATTAAAAAAATTCTTATCCTCAGCAGATAAAAAAGAGTTAATTACTTTTTCTGGAATTGAGTCATAGGGTACGAATAGTCTTTTTTCTATTGCGTATTCAGCAATTAATTTTCCATCAGTGGAATAAACCCGGCTTGATATTGGAGGTTGATAATTAGCAAGCTTTTTGTAATCAGGCAGGCCTGATGAAAAGTAAAAAAAAGCTGAGAATGACAAAAATAATGATGAAATAATCAAAATTATAAGAGCTTTTAAAGAAAAATTAATAAGTTTAAACATTTATTAGCCATTTTATATCAATAATTTTGGCTATCTTAAGGCATTTAAAATGTTAATAATTAATGTTAAAGTAATGTTACAAAAATTTATATTATGATTAAAAATTCAAAAAATATTTTAAAAGGAATTCAAATTAAATGGCAAAAAATTTATATATTGATGCATCGCATCCTGATGAAACTAGAATTGTTCTCAAATCCAACCTTTCTATTGAAGAATACGAGTACGAAGATAAAAATAGGTTAAACTTTAAGAATAATATTTACTTAGGAACTGTAAGTAGAGTTGAGCCTTCACTCCAAGCTGCTTTCGTCGATTTTGGAAGATTGAAACATGGCTTTTTGGCTTTTAACGACATTCAATCTGACTATTACCAAATACCGCTTGAAGATAAGGAGAGACTAAAAAATCTTGAAGAAAAAATCAGAGAAGATCTAAAAAATACTAGTTTAGACGAGATTAATAATAATCAAGAAAATGTTTCATCTGACGATAAACAAGAAAATAACGAAGAAGCAGAAAAAAATAATCAAGTGGAAAACGTTTTACAAAAAACTAATTACAGAGAAAAATTAAAAAATTCTTATGGTTTAAAAAAATATAGAATTCAAGAGGTTATAAAACCTGGGCAAGTCATACTTATACAAGTATTAAAAGAGGAAAGAGGTCAAAAGGGAGCTGCTTTAACAACTTTTATATCTTTAGCAGGAAAATATATGGTTCTAATGCCAAATACGGCTAAAGGGGGTGGAATTTCTAGAAAAATATTTAACTCAAATGACAGGCAAAAAATTAGAGAAATTTTAAAAAAAATTGAGATACCAAGAAGTATGGGAGTAATTGTAAGAACTGCAGGTGCTAATAAAACTAAGAATGAAATTGAAAAAGATTTTCAAAACACTTTGAAAACTTGGGATGAAATTAAAGATAAAGCAGTAATATCTAATGCTCCATCATTAATTTATGAAGAAGGCGATATAATTAAAAGAGCATTAAGAGATATTTATGATAACGAAACAAAATTTATATATGTAGATGGAAATGAAGGTTATCAAAAAACAAAGAAATTTATGAAAGAACTAATGCCTAAAAATGCAAAATTTGTAAAAAAATACAGAGGAAAAATACCTTTATTTCATGATGCATCGATTGAAAAAGAATTAAATAATATTTTTGAGCCAACTGTAAAATTAAAATCTGGTGGATATTTGGTCATTAATCCAACTGAAGCTTTGGTAGCAATAGATATAAACTCAGGTCAGTCCACAAAACAAATGAATATAGAAAAGACAGCTCTTAATACCAATCTAGAGGCAGCCGAAGAAATCTGTAGACAAATTAAACTAAGAGATCTTTCGGGTCTAATTGTCATTGATTTCATAGATATGTTAAATTTTTATAATAAAAGAACTGTAGAAAAAAAAATGAGGGAATGTGTGAGAAGAGATAGGGCTAGGATACAAATAGGAAGAATCAGCAACTTTGGATTGTTGGAAATGACTAGGCAGAGACTTAGAGAGGGGTCAATAAAATGGGAAACAAATTTATCATTAGAGTCTTTTGCTCAAAAAATTATTAAAAAAATTGAAATGCTTGCTTTTACAAATAAGATAAAAATAATCAGAGCTTATGTTCCTGATAAAATAAAACTATACATAGAAACTAGCTATCATAAAGAATTAAATCATTTTCAGAAAAAATATTCATACAAGATTGATTTCATTGATGATACAAAATTAATAATACCTGAATATAAAATTGAATTATTAAATAAATCAAAAAAAATTATAAATACTATTGAAAATATAAGGGGAATAAAAAAGATTAATTTTGATAGTGTAAAATCGATAACTAAAAGTAAAAAAATTGAGAAGAAATCTTTAAAAGTCTCAGATAAAAATCTGAAAGTTAAGAGTGATGAAAAAAAAGTAAAAAAACCAAGAACTTTGTGGATAAGAAAAAAAAAAGCTAGCTAATAATGCCGTCTAAAGGGGAAGAAGCTGAAGCAAAATTGTTTTTTTTCATTCTACCAGATAAATAAGATTGTCTTCCAGATATAACTGCATTTTTAAATGCTCTAGCCATTAAAATTGGTTTTTTTGCTAAAGCAATTGCAGAATTTATTAATACGGCATCACATCCTAATTCCATGGCTATAGTTGCATCTGAAGCTGTTCCGATTCCAGCATCTATGATGACAGGAATTTTTGATTGTTTAATAATTAAAGAAATGTTTAATTTATTATGTATACCTAACCCAGAACCAATTGGAGCTGCCAATGGCATAATAGCTGAGGCTCCCATGTCTTCAAGTTTTTTTGCATGAAGAGGGTCATCTGTGCAATAAACTAATACTTTAAAACCCTCTTTTACAAGAACCTTAGTTGTTTTTAAAGTTTCAATCATTTCAGGGTACAAAGTTTTTTTATCACCTAAGATTTCTAATTTTACCATTTTCCAACCACCAATCTCCCTGGCTAACCTTAAAGTTCTTAGTGCATCATCGGAATTAAAACATCCGGCAGTATTAGGTAGATAGGTAATTTTTTTTGGATTAACATAATCCATCAATAGCGGTTTTTTTTTATTAGAGATGTTAACTCTTCTGACTGCAACAGTAACCATATCAGCACCGGAAGCTTTAATTGCTTCTGCTGTTTGTTTAAGGCTTTTATATTTACCTGTGCCTACAATTAATCTCGATTTAAAAATCTTCTTTTCAATTTTAAAAATATCTTTCTTCAAATTAACCACCTCCAATAAATTGAACAATTTCAATTTTATCTTTATTTTTTGGCTTTATTAACCTATATTTTCCCTTTGGTAGAATTTGACCGTTTAACTCTATCGCAACTTTTTTTTCATTTATTTTATATCTCTTCAAAAGATCTAAAATAGACATTTTTTGCTTTAAGATTATTTTTCTGCCATTTAATTGAATTTTTGCCATAATTAAGTTATCTAATTTTATAATATTGAGTTATGCATAAAATTTTAATAATCAATGGTCCCAATCTTAACCTATTAGGTGAAAGGGAGAAAGATAAATATGGTAAACTTTCAATAAATGAAATTAAAAAAAGTTGTTTATCTTTTTCAGAAAAACATAATATTAATCTTTCTTTTTTTCAATCCAATGTTGAAGGCGAGATTGTGAATGAAATTCAAAAAGCAAGAAATACTCAGAACTGTATAATTATTAATGCAGGCGGATATACTCACACTTCAGTAGCCATACACGATGCTTTAAAAATTTTAAATATTCCAATAATTGAACTACATATAACGAATATTTATAAAAGAGAAGATTTTAGACATAAATCTTTGATTAGCAATGTGGCGAGTGGTATAATTTGTGGATTAGGCACAGAAGGATATACTTTGGCTTTAAAAGCATCTATAAATTTAATTAAAAATGAAAATTGATAAAAAAATAATTAAGGAACTAGTTAATTGTCTTACTGAGTTTAATTTAACAGAGTTAGAGTACCAAGATGGGGATCAAAAAGTTAAAGTATCAAAAGCTTCTAAAGGCTCTGTGGATCAAAGGTTAACCAGCGCTGTGTCTCCAACAAAGAGTGTCCTCTCAGATAATAATGACCAAAAAGGAACAAGAATTAAATCTCCAATTATTGGAACAGCTTATTTAGCGCCTGAACCCGGAGCAAAAAAATTTGTTGAAATAGGTGCAAAAATCAAAAAGGGCCAAACTGTTATGATAGTTGAAGCTATGAAAACAATGAATCATGTTCCTTCATCTTCCGATGGAGTGGTAAAAAAAATTTTGGTCAATGATGGACAACCAGTTGAATTTGGTCAAACATTAATAATCTTAGAATAAATAATGTTTAAAAAAGTATTAATAGCAAACAGAGGTGAAATTGCTGTTAGGATTATTAGAGCCTGCAAAGAATGGGGTATAAACACTGTTGCAGTTCATTCCGATGTGGACTCTGAATCAATGCACGTTAGGTTGGCTGATGAAAGTGTTTGTATTGGATCGCATCAACCACAAAATAGTTACTTAAATATTTCAGCTTTAATGTCTGCAGTTGATTTGACTGGAGCTGAAGCTATACATCCAGGATATGGTTTTCTATCTGAAAATGCAAAATTTGCTGATGTAGTTACTAAGCACGGAATAAAATTTATTGGACCCAGCTCTAAATTAATTTCAGACATGGGGGATAAAATACAAGCAAAAAAAATAGCAAAAAAAAATGGTTTGCCTGTCATCGAAGGATCGGAAGGATCTATAAAATCACTTGATGAAGCAAAAAGTCTTTGTAAAGAGATTGGCTATCCTGTGCTAATTAAGGCTGCGGCAGGCGGTGGTGGCAAAGGTATGAAAATAGTTGAAAATGAAAGTAAACTTCAAGAGTTATTTTCTTTAGCAAAAAATGAAGCAAAAAAATATTTTGGAAATGACGATTTGTATATTGAAAAATATTTCAAAAATCCTAGGCATATAGAAGTTCAAGTTATGTCAGGAAAAAATAGAACAGTTCAACTAGGCGAGAGAGATTGCTCTGTTCAAAGAAGACATCAAAAATTAATTGAAGAAACTCCTAGTCCTGTTCTAACTGAAGATCAAAGAAAAGATTTATTAAATAGGACAGTAAAAATGGTTGAGAATATTGGTTACGAAGGTGCGGGAACAGTAGAATTTATATACGAAAAAGGAAAATTTTATTTTCTAGAAATGAATACAAGAGTACAAGTTGAGCATCCAGTTACAGAAGTTCAGACTGGTATAGATATTGTTAAAGAGCAGCTTTGGATAGCTTTTACGGGAGATACTGCCTTAAAGCAAAACGATATCAATCCTAGGGGTCACTCTATAGAATGTAGAATTAACGCAGAAGATCCAGCTAATAATTTTCAGCCTTGTCCTGGAACTATCTCTGTTTGTCATCAACCATCAGGTTTTAGAACTAGGGTTGACGGTTCAATTTTTCAAGGATGTAAAATAACACCTTATTATGACAGTTTAATAGCAAAAATTATTTGTAAAGGCAGAAATAGAACTGAAGCTATTCAAAGAACCTTGAGATCTTTAGATGAGTTCGTATTAGAAGGGATTACAACCACAATAGACTTACATAAAAAGATTTTAAAACATAAAAAATTTGAAGACTCTACTTTTGACACTAATTGGCTCAGTAAAGAAAAATTTTTTTAGACACTTTCACACCCGACTAACCATATGTCGTAAATTGCATGATCTATGGGTGTAAGTGAAGGATTTGAAGAAAATGTCCATCCATTAAAAATGAAGACTTTTTCATTTTGATTTTCAGAAATATCTCGCACTTGTAAATAAGCCACAGAATTTTTGTCTGATTTTGAATTTTTTGATATTCCACATTTTAAAGCTTTTATTTCTAGTAAACCGAACTTTGTCGTTTCACCTAGCTTTACTTTTATAGGGCTTGTTTTTGCTGTAATTTTATCTAATCCTATTAAATTAACATAATTAAAATCTTTTTTTTCTTTTTCATTAATATTTCTTTTTTTTAAATCAATTTTTTGAGAGTTTTCATTATTATTTTCCTGATCTAAACGTTCATAACTTGGTTCTAAATTTTCTAAATTTATAACAGGAGTTGTAATTATTTTATCATCCGCACTCAAAGGTATGAAAATTGAGAAATAAATTATGAAAAAAAAATTAATTTTTCCAAGTTTCATAGTTTTTATAATTATTTTTTTTAGATATCTTATTAGGTTTATATGCTTCTTTGGTTCCAGATAAATTTTGGATGTGTTTTTTTTGCCAGTTGTATTTTTTTACATTTTCTGCAGGTATTTCATTGACTGTATGATGCATCCATAGAAACCAATCGGTTGTTATTTTGGTAGCCTCAATGTCTTTTGCATAAATTACCCATCTTTCATCTTTCTTGCTTTTATAGTACTTATTGCCAAAATCATCTCTACCAACAAACTTTCCAAAAAATAAAGTTTTAATGAAGGTTCCGATAGTATTCTTGTTCCACCAAGTAAAAATTTGTTTAAGACCTAACATACAAAATCCACACAATTTAAAAGTGTATAATAATATTATAGACACTTACTACAATTTATATATATGTTCAATTATCAGATTCATCCGAAAAATGAAAAAATATTTAGTAGAAACATATTATACATGTACTTTCAAAACTGTTCATAGTTTAAACGAACTTAATGAGAAAAATATGTCCGAAATAGACAATAGAGACGACGGAACTGTTGAGGTAATCGAGGTAAAACTGAACAATCGAAAAACAAAAAAAATTGGGCAAGAAAAGTCAAAAATAAGCTCCAAAAAAGAGGAAATTCAAATTATTGACAAAAAAAGTGATAATAAAGTTAACAACTTGGTAAATAAAACAAATGACATTCAAAATAAGATTAAAACAAAACTTAGTAGTAGATTTAAGATGCCTGATAGAAGAAAGGGATACATTCAAAAAGCATCAATTGGGGAACACAAAATTTATCTTCACACCGGCGAGTACGACGACGGAAAAATTGGCGAAATTTTTATAGACACAAATAAAGAGGGAGAATTAGTCAAAGCTCTAATGAATAATTTTGCAATAGCCATATCTTTAGGTTTGCAGTACGGTGTGCCCCTTGATGAATTTGTAGATGCATTTATTGATACCAAATTTGAACCATCAGGAAAAGTTGACGGAAACGATAGAATTTTAAGTGCAACTTCAATTTTAGATTATGTTTTTAGAGAACTCGCAATCTCTTATTTAGGAAAAGAAGAATTAGCACATACTCCTTCTATAGCAAAAACTTCTAATAAAAACGATTTTAGCGACGATGACAAATTTCTAAAAATTGTAAAAAATATAACCTCAAAAGGTTTCGTAAGAAGCAACTATGAAGAAAAGTTGGTTGATTTAAGCGATATAAGATTAAATATTAAAAGTAAAAATTAGTTTTTCTTAATTTGAATATTAATTCCTAATTCTTTTAATTGCTTTTCATCTACTTCTGACGGTGCTTTCATCATTAGATCTTGAGCATTTTGATTCATTGGAAAAAGGGTCACTTCTCTAATATTTTTTTCTTCAGCCAATAACATTACTATTCTATCTATACCTGGAGCTATGCCCCCATGTGGTGGGGCTCCATAACTAAATGCATTTATCATTCCGCTAAATTTATCTTCAACCTGTTGTTTGTTATATCCAGCAATTGAAAATAATTTATACATCAAATCTGGTATATGATTTCTTATTGCTCCTGAGGATAATTCTACACCATTACAAACAATATCATATTGATATGCTTTGATATCAAGTGGTTTGCTAAAATCTAACTTACTAGTATCACCTTGTGGCATTGAAAATGGGTTGTGGCTAAATTTAATTTTTTTTGTCGTCTCATCTATTTCATACATTGGATAATCAACTATCCAACAAAAAGCAAAATGGTCTTTACTTATTAAATTTAAATCATTTGCGATTTTTTCTCTAGATAAGGATAAAATTTTTTCTACCTCATTTTTTTTTCCGCAAGCCATAAATATACTGTCGCCTACATCTGCTTTGCAAATCTTCATTAATTCTTTTATAGATCCTTCGCTAAAAAACTTACCTACTGGACCTTTGCCTGAAAGTTTATCAGTCTTTTCAATGGTAAAATAGGCTAAACCAGATCCACCTTGATCCTTAGCCCATCTATCAATATTGTCAAAAAAACTTCTTGGTTTGTCCTTGGTGTTTTTAGTAATTATACACCTTGTTATTGAGCCTGCATTAACTAATTTTTTAAATATACTAAATGTTACATCCTCTCTAGAAATAATTGATGTAATATCTTTTATAATTAAAGGATTTCTCAAATCAGGTTTGTCAGTTCCATAATTTAACATAGCTTCATCATAAGGAATTCTCGGAAATTTCTTATTCAAAATTTTTTTTGATGAAAATTTTTCAAATAAATTTGTCATAAGAGTTTCAAGAGTTTGAAAGACATCTTCTTGTTCAACAAAAGACATCTCAATATCAAGTTGATAAAATTCTCCCGGGCTTCTATCAGCTCTGGCATCCTCATCTCTAAAACATGGGGCGATTTGAAAATATTTATCGAAACCTGAAATCATTATTAGTTGCTTAAATTGTTGAGGAGCTTGAGGTAAAGCATAAAATTTTCCTTGATTTAGTCTGCTAGGAACTAGAAAATCTCTTGCACCTTCGGGGCTTGATGAAGTTAAAATTGGAGTTTGAAATTCTAAAAATCCTAGTTTGAACATTTCTGCTCTTATAAAAGATATTACCTTAGATCTTAAAATAATATTTTTATGCATTTCTTCTCTTCTTAAGTCTAAGAATCTATATTTCAATCTTATATCTTCTGGATATTCTTGTTCTCCAAAAACTGGCATCGGTAAGTCTTGAGCATATGATAAAACTTTTACTGACTGAATATTTATTTCAATTTTACCTGTATTCAACTCTGAGTTTTCAGTGCCCTTTTCTCTTTTAACAACATTTCCTTCCACAGTAATAACCGACTCAGGTTTAATTTTTTCCATTTTAGAAAAAAATTCATTTCCATTTTCAATTACACACTGAGTAAGTCCAAAGTGATCTCTAAGATCTATAAAAAGCAAATTACCATGATCTCTTTTTCTGTGAACCCAGCCAGATAATTTAACAACTTTACCATTATCTTTTTCTGTGAGCTCTGAACAGTTATGTGTTCTATATTTATTCATTTTTTAATACTTTTTTTATTAAATTAATATTTATCGATTTACCAGTAGATAAAGATATATTGTCAATATCTTTAGTAAATTTTGATATTTTTTCATACGATCTATCAATATTTTTGATTATAAATTCAAGGTTTTTGTTACTTAATTGGATTTGTTTATCAGAAAATGTTTTTACTATAATCACTTTTATTAATTCATCTGTAGGGAGACCAATATATATTTCAAAGAAACTTTCAAATCTTGATTTTAGGTCAGTAAGGTTAATATTAAATTTTTTTAAACTTTTCTTAGAGTTAATGATTACATATTTGTTTAATTGAGATAAATGGTTAATCATTGAATAAAGAAGTTTTTCTTCGATATTCTCGTCATAATTGTCGATGATTAAACAATCAACTTCCATAATTCTATTATCTATATCTTTATTAAAATCTTTAGCTTCAATACTTAACAACTTTGTTTTTTTTGAGAGTATGTTTATAAGATGGGTTTTTCCGCATCCGCTGGGTCCAATGATGTTTATTCGTTTGTCAGGCCACTTTGGCCAACTTTCTATAAGTTTATAAGCTTCAAAATTATTAGAGGATACAAAAAAATCTTTTTCAAAATAACTTGCCTTAAACGGAAATTTAAAAACTAATTGGCTCAATCTAATCTATCCTTACGCTCCACTTATTATTATTTAAACTCAATATCAATTTTTTTTTTTCTAATTTTTCTTTTAAAATGTTTGTTTTACCGTAATATTTTATCTTAACGCTTGCAAATCTATTATTAAATTCTGTTACATGAAAATTTTCAATTAAATCAATCTGATTAAGAATGTTTTGGAACAAAAATAAATCGTTTTGTTTAGCAATTTTAAGATTTATATTTAAAAAAGATGGAGTTCCTATATCAACAATGTTTTGTTTTTTAATAAGCTCTAAAATCTCTTTTTTTAAGAAAATTGATATTTTTTCATAATCTATTTTTTCTGTTTTAAAAGATAAATTCTTTACAACTTTTTTTGACGATATTACGCCTTTAATAAATATTTTTGTTTCTATTTCTTTATAGTTAATAACAATAAATAAATGATCTTTTTCTTCATCATCAAATATTCTTTTTAAATTTAAGGTTTCTAAATTTCTGAAGTTTTTTTCTATTTCTTCTATAATTTCTATACTCTCAATTGGTAATAAATATTCTATAATTTCTAAATCATCTTTATTTTCTTGGGATTTTTTATTCCAGTTTTTATAGAAATAATTTTTCTCGTAAATTAATGTTTCATTATCCTTTATCAGTATTGGTAATATCTCTAAGTTTTTATCGCTAATATCGCTATATTTAATATTCTTTTCATTATAAAATTCATACATTTTATCTCTCTTAAAAAAAACATTAACAGATATAAATTGTAAATTTTGATTTAAATCATTTTTAATAATTTGGTAGTGTGACACCAAATTTTTTATTCTTCGAATATTTGTATTTTCTACTTTTTGATAATCCCCTCTTAATAAAATTCTTTTATTGAGTTTTTCAAAACCTTTTTTAAAAGCAAGATTTATCAATCCATCTTTATTTTTATAGGAATTAACATCAATTTTAATATTATTAACAGTAAAAAGACTTTCTGTAGATAAAACATTTCCAGTTTTAAATAAAATCATTATTATAAGTAATAAAAGTTTAATAATTTTCATTATTATTAATTATCATTATTATCGATGAAAAAAAAACTCTATAGTTATAAAAATAGCGGCGTTGATATTTCCTTGGGAAATGATTTTGTCAAACATTTAAGCAAAATAACAAACAAAAATGTCAAAAAAGGGAAAAAGAGCAAAAAACAAAATAATATTGGATCTTTTGGATCCATTTTTGATATATCGAATAATAACATTAAAGATCCACTTATAGTTTCATGTACAGATGGCGTAGGTACCAAGCTAGAGCTTTCAAACAAATATAATAAATTAGAAACAATTGGTATTGATCTAGTGGCTATGTGTGTAAATGATTTAATAGTGCAAGGAGCAAAACCTTTATTTTTTTTAGATTATATTGCTATCGATAAAATAAAGATGAAAAAATTAAAAAAAATAATTTCAGGCATCATAAAGGGATGCAAAATATCTAACTGTGATCTTATTGGGGGAGAAACAGCCGAGATGTCGGGTATTTACAAAAAAGATAAATTTGATCTAGCTGGATTTAGTGTTGGTATAGTTTCAAAGAAGAAACTTTTAAAAAAAGATAACGTCAAAAGTGGGGATGTAATTTTAGGAATTCCCTCCTCAGGTATTCATTCTAATGGTTATACTCTTGTGAGATCAATTTTAAAAAATAATAATCCACCACCAAAAATAAAAAAAAACTTGCTCACTCCTACCAAAATTTATGTAAGTGAAATTTTAAAATTATGTAAAAACAATTTGATACATTCTGCCGCTAATATTACTGGCGGTGGAATAATTGAAAATATTATTAGGTCAATTCCTGATAATTATTCTGCGAATATTGACTTAAGTAAAATAAAAATATTGAACGTTTTTTCTTGGTTAAAATCAAAAAATGTTTCTGATTTAGAAATGCTTAGAACATTTAACTGTGGCATTGGATTTTGTCTAATAACAAATAAAAGAAATGTTAAAAAAATAAAAAAATATTTCAGTAAAAAATACATGCCTTATATAATTGGATATATTTCTAAAAATAAAAAAAGATTAAATTTGCAAAATAAACTCTCATGGTAAAAAAAAAGGCATGCGTATTTATATCTGGCCGCGGATCAAATCTAAGAAAAATAATATTAAATTCAAATAACTATAATTTTCCACTAAAAATTAATTTAATAATTAGTAATAATAAATCAGCGGAGGGACTTAAATACGCAAAAAAATGGTCTATTCCTTTTTTAATATTTAAAAACAGAGAGCTATTGAGTGAAAAAATTGTACTAAAGAAATTAAAGGATTTTAGAATTGATATTATTATTTTAGCTGGATATATGAAGATTTTGTCAAAAAAATTTATACGGAGTTTTGGAAAAAAGATAATAAATATTCACCCCTCTCTTCTTCCAAAATTTAAGGGTTTAAATACTTTTGAAAGAGTATTATCGAATAAAGAAAAAAAAACTGGTTGTACGGTACATTATGTAAATGAAAAACTTGATGGCGGTAAAATTATAGTAAAAAAGTTTTTTTATATTAAAAAAACAGACAATATATCGACATTAAAAAGAAAGACTCAGTTACTCGAATACAAAGCTTTTTCTGAAGCTTTAATTAAAGAATTTAACTAATTTTTTATTTAAAAAAAAAACTTATTTCCTTTGACGCATTATCTTTCGAATCTGAACCATGCACAGAGTTTTTATCAATTGAAATTCCATATAACTTTCTAATTGTACCCTCCTCAGCATTTTTTGGATCAGTAGCCCCCATTAACTCCCTATTTTTAAGAACAGCATTTTCTCCTTCAAGAACTAAAACTTCAATTGGTCCTGAAGATAGGTACCCACATAATTGATCATAGAAAGGTTTTGATTGGTGTACCTTATAAAATTCTGCTGCTTCATCTTTTGACACATGAAGTTTTTTTGACTCTAAAATCGATAGATTATTTTGTAAAAAAATAGACTTAATTTTTTCGGATAAATTTCTTTCAACTGCATCTGGTTTTATAATTGATAAAGTTTTTTCTTTCTCACTCATAATTCTCCTCAATTAATTGATTTAATAACCTAACGCCAAATCCAGTTGCTCCACCTGAATTTAAGGCACCACCATACTTTGAAAATGCCATTCCAGCTATATCTAAATGAGCCCATGGAGTTTTGTTAAGAATAAATCTCTGTAAAAATTGGGCAGCCGTTGTTGATCCGGCCCCACCAACATAATTAATGTTTTGCATATCTGCGTTTTTTGAATCCATAAGTTTATCATAATTTTTATGTAGAGGCATTCTCCAGACTTTTTCTTCAACCTTTTCACCAGCATTAAATATTTGTTTGGATAATTTATCATCATTAGAAAATAGTCCGGCATATTCCGATCCTAAACAAACTATAATCGCACCTGTTAATGTAGCTAGGTCAACAATGAATTGTGGTTTATATTTTTTTTCAGTAAAAGTAAGTGCATCAGCTAATACTAACCTTCCTTCTGCATCAGTATTTAATACCTCGATTGTCTTACCGCTGTAAGACCTAACTATATCTCCAGGTCTTTGAGCGTTCCCGCTCACCATGTTCTCTACAAGTCCAACAACTCCTACTGCATTAATTTTTGCTTTTCTTAGTGCTAGACTTTTCATTAGGCCTACCACAGTAGCTGAACCTGCCATATCATAAGTCATGTCTTCCATAAATCTTGCCGGCTTTAAAGAATAACCGCCCGTGTCGAAACAAACACCCTTTCCAACAAATGCTAAAGGCTTTGTATTTTTTTTAGCACCATTCCATTCCATTGTTACAAGATACGATCCTCTTATGCTTCCCTGGCCTACTCCTAATAGAGCATTCATGCCAAGCTTTTTTAATTTTTTTTCATCGAATATATTTATTTTCAGTCCAAATTTCTTTAGCGAGCTCAATCTTTTAGCGTATTCATCAGGATGTAAAATATTGCCAGGTTCGGAAACTAAATCTCTTGCATAAAAAGTTCCCTCTTCTAATGCTTTAAATTTTATTTGATCTTTGATTGAAGGTATATTTTTACTTCCTACTATATTGATAGAGATTACTCTTGTATCTTTTTTAGATTTATATTTTTTAAATTCATAAGATTTTAATTTTAGACCATGTAGAAAATGACCTAAAAAAATATTTTTCTTTTCAATAACACTATCAGAGATAATGTTATACTCGCTATCCTTTCCATAATTTACTCGCCCGTAAAATTCAGCTCCTAAATTTTCTATATCTGATGTTTTTAAATTACTTTTAACAGATATAAGAACGATCTTTTTTTTGGAATTAAGCTCAAAGACAAATAAATTTTTTTTTAAATCTATCGTTTTTGATAAATCATTTATGTAAGAAAATTCAGAGTCGGTAAGGAATCTTTTTAAATCGTTTATTTTAAACTTCTCATTAGAGAATAGGACAAGATTTGCCGATGATTTGGCGCTTGGTTTTTTTGAGTAGTTGATTTTAATAGACATAAATTTTAAATTAATAGGGTTAAATGGTATATATGTTCGAATACGTCATATTTCAATGAAATATTAGTCATAGTGTACTATCATAGGTTGAGTTTTATTTAAAGTTGCATTATTTATATACATCAAATTCTAATGGTAAAAAACAAAATTTATAACTATATAACCGTCGAATTAATCAAGTTTTTCGTTCTTATAATATTTTCTCTATCTTTAATAGCATGGACAGTAAGAGCGGTAAATTTTTTAGATTTAATTGTTGATAGTGGGTATTCAACTTCCACGTACTTTATATATTCTCTACTAAATTTAACCAATATAATTACAAAATTTATTCCTCTCAGTTTTTTATTAGCAATTTTTTTTACAATTATTAAGCTTGAGAGACAAAATGAGCTTTTAGTATTATGGACATCAGGTATTTCTAAATCTCAAATTTCAAACCTATTTTTCAGAATATCTTTAATGGTGTTATTAGTTTACATAATATTTTCCACAATTATTACTCCGACAGCGCTAAATAAATCTAGAAACCTTATTAAAGAATCTGGTGTTGATACAGTAAGTAACCTGCTCAAACCAAATATTTTTGCTGATACCTTTAAAGGGTTAACATTTTACATTGGGGAAAAAAAAGATAACTTAGTTAAAGATATTTTTATTAAAGACGAAGGTAATAATCTTAATAATCTTTTACCAGAAAAAGGTTCATCAAAAAATCAAACAATCATAGCTGAAAGTGGAATAATTGATAAAAATAAAATTATTCTTGAGAAAGGTGTTATTCAATCATTTGAAAATGATAACACTGTTCGTATTATTCAATTTAATAAAACCTTGCTCAACTTTGAAAATCTTGACAATAGAGTTATTAAAGATGTAAAGATTCAAGAAACTTCTACTTTGAAAATCTTAAGTTGTCTAAAAAATTATTACCTTAAAAACATGTCTGATCAATATGTTAAAAATTGTCCAAAAAATAATATTTCGATTGTAATAGAAACTTTTTCAAGAAGAATTGTAATGCCACTTTATATTCCATTAGTTTCAATTTTAATTTCATTTTTGCTAGTTTATAAAAAAAATAAAAAAATTAAAATCGCTAACAGATATATATTTTTTATAGTGAGTTTTTTTCTTTTGGTACTCTCCGAATTACTAGTAAGATATTCCGGATTATCAAAATTAAATTTTTATACATACTTTTTGGTACCTTTTTTACTTTCTCCAATATTATATTTTATTTTGATAACAAGATTTAGGAGTGAGCTTACGTGAATAATACAATTAATAATTACTTAATAAATAGTTATACTAAAGTTTTTTTCAATATTTTATTAATATCTTTTTGTTTAGGGCTTATACTTAACCTATTTGAGGAAGTTGAATTTTTCAAAAATTCAAATGAAAGTTTATTTTTACCAATTATATTAACTTTGTCTTATATACCTAATTTGATTTTCATTAACTTAATGCCTTTTATAATTTTTATAACAGCGATGGTATTTTTTATTTCAATCAAAAATAGTAATGAATTACTTACTTTAAAAGTTTTTGGTTACTCTAACGTAAAAATAATTTTTATAATAAGTTCTATTTCTTTTTTATGGGGCATAATAATTTTAATATTAGTAAATCCAATAACATCGAATATGGTAAAGTATTATGAGAAAACAAAATCAAATTATTCTAAAGATACTGATCATTTAGTAACTATAAATAGAAACGGTGTTTGGATTAAAGAAACAAAAAATAATGATTTATACATAATCAATGCAAAAAGATTAGAAAATAATGATCTAATTAATGTTTCTATAAATGTTGTGTCTAGCGAAAATTTTGTAAAACAGAGAATTGAAGCAGAAAAAGCCGATATTACTGATAATAATTGGCTCTTAAAAAATCCTAAAGTATTTAATTTTGATCAACAAGGAAATATAGATTTAATAAAAAAGCCTAATTATACGTTCAAATCTTTTTACAATGTTAACAAATTAAATAATTTATTTAAAAATCTTGACACAATATCCTTCTACGAACTTATAACAGAAAATAAAAAATTGATTATAAGAGGTTATGAAAAAACAACAATTTCAGAAAAAATTAATTCTTTTTTTGCATTGCCTTTTTTTCTTGCTTTAATGACTGTTTTAGCTGCAATATTTACAATCAATAATCGGAATTCTAATAACATAAAGTATCTTATGATAGCTGTTTTATCTTGTGCTATTATTTATTATTTAAAGGATTTATCTGTTGCCTTAGGGAAATCTGATAGAATTCCTCCTGAAATATCTGTTTGGTTACCAGTTATAATAATAAGTTTAACTAATGCCGTAGGACTATTACAAATTAATGAAAAATAAAATTTTAATAATATTTAAAATAACTTTGTTATCATTATTTACTTCCATATCTTACTCTGAAGAGTTAAACATCAGTGCATCAGAGGTCAAAATCGATAAAAAAGACTCCAAAATTATATTAAGTGGAAACGTTGAAGCAATTGATGAAAATTTAAATTCATTATCAGCCGAAAGTGCAAAATATTTTAAAAAAGAGGATTTACTTACTAGCGAAGGAATCACAAAGATAGTTACAAGTGAAAAATACATTTTAGAGAGTAAAAATGTTATTTTCGATAATAAAAATAAAATCATTAAATCAGATTTTGAAACAAAAATTACAGATCCAGATGGTAATATAATTTTAGTAAACATGTTTAATTACAACTCAATTAAAAACGTTCTTTTTTCCAAAGGTGATATAAAGCTCGAAGATACAAAAAAAAATATTTATAAATTTAGTGAATTATACATAAATGAAAAAGAGAAAAAAATTATAGGTTCAGACGCAAAAATATTCTTGAACGACGATGGATTTAAAGCGGATCCAAGAAATAATCCAAGATTATTCGCAAACAGTTTGTCTTTTAATAAAGATATTTCTACAATGCAAAAAGGAGTTTTTACTTTTTGTAAATTTAGAGAAAACGAAAAATGTCCCCCTTGGGAACTTAGAGCAAAAAAAATAAGCCATAATAGTTCAAAAAAAACTGTTTATTATAATAATGCTTTTTTAAAAATTTATGATTTTCCAATTTTTTATTTTCCGAGGTTTTCTCATCCAGATCCAACTGTTGAAAGAAGATCAGGTTTTCTAATCCCTACGTTCACAAACAGTTCTAACATTGGAGCAGGTGTAGACATTCCTTATTTTTGGAATATAGCTAAGGATAAGGACATAACATTTACTCCACGTTTTCACACAAGTAACGAACCATTATACTTAGCTGAATATAGACAGGATTTTAAAAATTCATCTTTTGTTTTTGATGCGGGTTATACAGAGGGTTACAAGGAAAAATCAAATCTTAAAACTCCGGGATCGAGGTCTCACCTTTTTACAAGATTTTATAAAACATTTATTGATGAGGAAAATAATTTTAGTAATTTAGATATTAATTTACAGCATGTTTCTAATAAAACATATCCGAAAGTGAATAAGCTGCAAACCTTGCTTGTTGATTATCTCGATAATACAATTAAAAATTCTGTTGATTATAGTTATCAAAAAGACGATTTGTTTTTTAATACTAAAATCGCTGCATTCGAAGATTTATCAAAAACAGGAAATGACAGCTACGAATATATTTATCCAGAAGCTAGCTTAGAAAAAAATCTTTTTATGAGTGAAAATATAGGAATTGTCGATTTTAAATCAGAGTTAATAGTTAAAAATTACGACGTAGATAAACAAATAGATGTAATTTCAAACGAATTTAATTGGGTCTCAAATAGTTGGATTAACAATCTAGGAATTGAAAGTGAATTTTTAGGACTATTTAAAAATATAAATTATGACGCGAAAAATGAGACTAATTATAAAACTGATGGATCTGTATCTGAATTTTATGGAGCATTAGGCTTGAAATCAGAACTTGGCTTGTACAAACTTAACAATAATAAAATTAATATTTTTAAACCTAAGATATTATTAAAAATTTCACCAAATGATTCTAGAAATATATCTGGAAATACAATAACCTTAAATAATTCTAATTTATTTAGTTTAAATAAAGTTAACACCATTGATGAAGTAGACACAGGTTCTAGTATAAGCTTAGGATTTGATTACAAAATAAATGAACTTGGTAAAAATAAAGAAATAAAAAATGAGAAATTTAGTTTTAGCATTGGTCAAGTTATAAGTGCGAAAGAAAATAGAGACTTACCATCAAAATCTACTCTGAACGAAAAGTTATCTGATATAATCGGTGAAACTTCTTTCAATTTTAATGAAAATATTAAAATTACAAACAATTTTTTACTTGATCAAAACTTGAGTGAATTTAATAAAAATAAAATTAATTTGGATATCGTATATCCTGAAACAAATTTTAACATAAGTTATTTAGAAGAAGATAAACATATCGGAAATCAAAAATACTTACAGAGTAAATTTGGGGTTAACTTTGTAAATTCAGAAATTTCCTTCGGAGCAAAGAGGAACCTGCTTTCAAATTCAGCGGAATTTTACGATTTAAGTTATGAATATTTAAATGACTGTTTAAGAGCCGGTGTAGCTTTTAGAAGAGAGTTCTACAGGGATAGAGATTTAGAACCAGAGGACTCTTTAATGTTCAAGGTAACTTTTTCTCCTTTAGGAACTATTACAACGCCCACAAATTAAGATGAGAATAAAAAAAATTTATTTTTTTATAATAACATTATTTATTTTTATTCAAGAAGCAAATGCAAATATAAAAGATAAAATTGTTGCTAAAATTGGGGGTGAAATAATTACAAATTATGACATTATTAATGAAATAAACACCGTACTAGCTTTATCAAATAAACCAGCAGATGAAAAAGATTTTAAAGGTTTGCAAAACCTAGCTTTTAATAATTTAAAAAAGAAAATTATAAAAACGATAGAAGTTAAAAAATATAAAGTGGAAAAATATAGCAAAGAGGATGTACAAAATTACATCACAAGTTTAGAGAAGAATATTGCCTTACAAAATATCAATCTTGAGAATCATTTTAATAAATTTGGTGCAAATTATGATACATTTATCAATAGTGTAATTAATGATTTAAAATGGAATACCTTGATATATTCTTTATATAAAAAACAATTAGATGTTGATGAAGAGCTAATTGAGTCTGAAATTAATTTACAGATAGATAGGGAAAAAGAAATAGAAGAGTTTAATTTATCTGAAATAGTAATTGAAAACTGGGATGAAAAAAAATTTAATAATATAAAAAAAAATATTAATGAAATCGGTTTCAATAAAACTGCAACCTT
Source organism: uncultured Pelagibacteraceae bacterium (assembly GCA_902582155.1). Lineage (GTDB taxonomy): Bacteria > Pseudomonadota > Alphaproteobacteria > Pelagibacterales > Pelagibacteraceae > Pelagilacustribacter. The sequence continues at coordinate 78,673 of CACHRI010000003.1, read as the reverse complement.
GTATAGTAATTCAGTTACGTCTGCTAAAGGTGGAAAAATAGGTTGGATAAATTCAAAATCGATATCACCTGAATATTTAGAAATAATAAAAAGATTAAAGAATGGTGAAATTTCACCACCTATAAAAAATAATAAAAATTTAGTGATTATTATGTTAAATGATAAAAGAATTTTAAACCAAAATAATCTAAATGTTAATCAGATTAAACAAAGAATTGTTAATAAGAAGAAACAAGAAAAATTAAATATTTTTTCTAATTCTCATTATTTAGATTTAGAAAGAAAAATTTTTATAGAAGTAAATGAATAAATTCGCAATAATTTTAGGTGACCCAAATAGCATTAATTCTGAAATTTTAGCCAAATCTTCGGCTAAAAAAAGTAATTGTTTTGTAATTGGAAGTTACGATCTAATTGAAGCACAACTTAAAATTCTGAAGATCAAAGTTAAAATTGAAAAAATTAATGATATAAAAAAATTCAAAAAATCTAAAAAAAAACTTTTTATACTAGATGTTCCGTTAAAATTTAAAAAACCATTTTCAGTTAAATCTGAACAGATTTCAAAATATATAAAGAAATCTTTTGATATCGCACATAAGTTATCTGTCGAAAAAAAAATTAAAGGTTTTATCAACTGTGCAATAGATAAAAAAAACCTGTTTAAAAATAAGAGTTTTGGGGTGACTGAATTTTTAGGCCATAAAAATAAAACTAATCACTCAGAAGTAATGATGATTTATAACCAAAAATTGTCAGTGGTGCCTATTACTACCCATGTCAAAATTGATAATGTACCGAAGTTATTAAAAAAAAAATTAATATTATTAAAGGTAAAAACATTAGATAAGTTTTATAAAAGATATTTTAAAATAAAGCCTCGAATTGCCATATTAGGCTTAAACCCTCATAATTACGAACTAAGAAAAAACTCTGAAGAAAAAAAAATACTTTTACCAGTAATAAATAAATTAAAAAAGAAATTTAAGTTATTAGGTCCATTTCCAGCTGATACAATTTTTATGAAGCAAAATATCAAAAAATTTGATGTTATTGTTGGCATGTACCATGATCAAGTTTTAGCGCCTTTTAAAGCTTTGTTTGAATTTGATGCAATAAATATCACTTTGGGATTACCTTATATTAGACTGTCCCCTGATCACGGAACAGCAAGAAATAAAATTTTTTTAAAAAATTCAAATCCAAATAGTCTTGATAAGTGTATCAAAATTATGTCAAAATTACCTGGATGAAATTTAAAAAGTCTTTAGGTCAAAATCTTTTAATAGATAAAAATATCTTAAATAAAATAATATCTTTAACATCATTAAAAAATAAAAATATTATAGAAATAGGTCCAGGCACAGGAAATTTAACATCTTTTTTATTGAATGCTAAACCTCAAAAATTAATCTGTATAGAGAAAGATAAAAAATTTTTTTTAGATTTAAAAAAAACTTTTAAAGACCAAAGCAAAGTTATCATAATAAATGATGATATATTAAAAATTAATATTAAGGATTTGTTGGTAAAAAATACAATTATTATTGGAAATCTTCCTTATAATATATCAAGTCAAATTTTAGTAAAATTCATTAGAGTTAAACCATGGCCTCCGAATTTTGATAGATTAATATTTATGTTTCAAAAAGAAGTTGGAGAAAAAATTATAGCTAATTATGGCAGTAGTAATTATTCAAGACTGTCTATTTTGACAAAATATCGGCTTAAAGTTTTAAATTATTTTTATGTTTCAAAAAATTCTTTTATACCAAGGCCAAAAGTTGACTCTATTGTGATTGAATTTACTCCAGTAATTAGAAAAAATAATATTTTGAAAGAGATTAGTATTCTTGAAAATATTACTAATACCTTTTTTTCTAACAAAAGAAAAATGATTAATAAAACTTTCAAAAAATTGAAAATTAATGATGAAAAATTTTTTAAAAGTCTTGACATTGACATGTCCAAAAGACCTGAAAATTTAAGTGAGGAAACGTATTTTAAAATTGCAGAATATTTTGAAAATATGAAAATTAGATAAAAGACATTTTTTTTCTTTTATGACTTTTTATAATTTTTTCTATTTGGTTAAAGCAGCTTTCTAGGTCTTTATTAATTACAATGTAATCATAGTCTGACCAATGTTTTATGTCGTTTTCATACTGTTTCAACCTTTTTTCAACGGTCTGATTATTATCTTGATTTCTATTTATTAATCTTGCTTTTAATTCACTTTTATCTGGTGGTAAAATAAAAATTTTTATCAAATTTAATTCTTTATATTCTGACAATTTTTTTGTACCTTGCCAATCAATATCAAAAACTACATCGTAATTTTGCTCGTGTAACTTATTAACTGAATTTATTGACGTTCCATAGTAATTGTCAAAAATTTTAGCATGTTCATAAAAATTATTTTTTTTTATAAGGTTTTCAAACTCATTAACGTCCACGAAATGGTAATCTACACCGTCTATTTCATTAGGTCTTGGTTTTCTAGTCGTATGTGAAATGGAGACTTTGATATTTGGATATTTTTGGCTAAGTTTTTTTGTTATGGTAGTTTTTCCTGCGCCAGAGGGAGAAGACAGAACAATATTAAAACCCAATTATAATCCTTTTCTTAATTTATTGAGCTGATTTACTCTCAATAAATTTTATAGCATCACCAACTGTTAATATTTTCTCTGCCTCGCTGTCAGATATTTCTGATCCGAATTCTTCTTCAAAGGCCATTACAAGCTCAACAGTATCAAGGCTGTCTGCGCCAAGATCATCTATAAAACTTGCTTCATCCACAACTTTTTCTTCTTCAACACCAAGATGATCTGCAACTATTTTTTTTACTTTTGAACCGATTTCTTTTGACATGAATTTTCCTTATTTAAATTAATATATTCTTACTAAGATTATTAATAAGAATTGTCAAGGCATATACATTCCACCATTAACATGAATAGTTTCGCCAGTAATATAGGAGGCTTGATCAGAACTTAAAAAAGCTGCACAATTTGAGACATCTTCACCTGAACCCATTTTGCCCATTGGTATTTTGGAAAGTAGTATCTCTTTTATTTTCTCAGGTATGCCGCTTGTCATGTCTGAAACTATGAACCCTGGAGAGACACAGTTAATTGTAATATTCTTTTTAGCATACTCTATTGAAAGACTTTTAGACATACCAATTGTACCCGCTTTAGAGGCAGCATAATTTGTTTGTCCAATGTTTCCAGTATGTCCAACTACTGATGTTATATTAATTACACGCCCCGATTTGTTTTTTAGCATTTTTTTTATCGCATGTTTGGAAAGCAAAAAAGTAGAAGTTAAATTTATATCTATTACTTTTTTCCACTCTTCGTCTTTCATTCTTAATGATAAGCTGTCTCTATTAATTCCAGCATTATTTATTAAAATATCAATTCCACCAAGTTCTTTAGAAACTTCCTCTATAAAGTTTTCAATTTCAGAATGATTAGAAATATCAAATTTTTTTGTAATTATTTTTGGAAACTGATTTTTAAGCTTATTCAATTTTTCTGTATTTGTTCCAGTTCCTAAAACATTTGAATTTAATGAGAGAAATTTTTTGACAAGTGCATTTCCAATTCCACCTGATGCCCCAGTAATTAATACTTTTTTATTTTTAAGATCAATCATTTTAAATTTTTGATATCAACGATTGTATTAATATTGCTAATTTTAACTTTATCACTAGTTCTTTTTACTAAACCACTTAATACTTTTCCAGGACCAATTTCAATAAATTCTTTTGTTCCTTGATTTATCATATATTCTAGGGTTTCTCTCCATTTAACCTGCGAAAAAATTTGTTTATATAATAGATCTTTTATGATTTCATTATTATCATACGGCTTTGCGTTTACATTGCTTATAATTTTTAATGAAGGTTTTTTTATATCAAAATTTACTAGGAATTTTTTCATTTCTTCTGCGGCTGGTTTCATAAGTTGACAATGAAATGGAGCACTGACTGGTAAAAAAATTGATCTTTTTTTTTTCTCTTTTAACATATTGTTTAGTTCTGTTATTGACTCTTTAGTGCCACTTACAATTATCTGACCGATTGAATTATCATTAGCTATTTCACATACACCTTTATCTTTTTTAATGCTTTTAATTACAGAATTTAATTCTGAAATATCTATGCCCATCGCAGCTAGCATTGCGCCTTTGCCAATTGGAACTGCTTCTTGCATGAGTTTTCCTCTTTTGTGTACTAATTTTATAGCATCTTCAAAACTTAGCGAATCTGCTGCGAGCAATGCACTATATTCACCTAAAGAATGACCAGCATAAAAATTTATATTTGTAAAATCAAAATTGAATTCTTTTTTTAAAGTACTAAATATAGAAAAACTAGTTGTTAAAATTGCTGGTTGAGTAATTTCTGTTTTTTTTAAGTCCTCATCAGTTCCGCTTAAAATAATATCTGATATTTTGAAATTTAGAGCTTTATCCGCCCTAGAAAAAATATCTTTAACTAAAGAAAAATTGTCAAAAAATTCTTTGGCCATACCAGTTTTTTGAGATCCTTGACCTGGAAATAGTAAAGCTTTCATTTTATTTGATATACATGCAAATTATTAATGTTGAAATGATTTTTTTATAATAGTATAAAACTTCCAAAATATTAATACTTTTTTTATGAATTTCTATGAACATACAGTAGTTGCTAAGCAAAATCTTTCTCAAAAAGATGTGGATGCTATAGAGAAGAAATACTCAGATTTGATTAAGAATAGCTCAGGAAAAGTTCTCAAAATTGAAAAATGGGGATTATTAAATTTTAAAAGAAAGATAAAGAATTATACTAAGGGATACTTTCTGCACTTTAAGCTAGAGGGTGAACAACAAACTTTAGATGAAATAAGATCTAAGACTAAGTTAGATAATAACTTAGTGAGGTTTTTGACAGTCAAATATAAAAAACTTGATCTGGAGACGGAATATTTTACAAAAAATAAAATCTAATGAAAAAAAGAAAAAATAATTTTAAAAATTCAAAAAATTCACTTAATAAACTCAGTTTATTTCAAAAAAGTGATGGTCGATTTTCAAGAAAATGTCCTTTTTCTGTTAAAAATGCACCGGTAATAGATTACAAAAATATTTCGTTACTCCAAAAATATGTAACGGAAACAAATAAAATAATTACTTCAAAAATTAGCAATGTTTCTTTAGGTAAGCAAAAAAAACTAGCTAGAGAAATAAAAAAGGCTAAAATTTTAGGAATTTTATAAACATCATGCAAATAATTTTATTAGAAAATATCTCAAAGTTAGGCAAAATTGGTGACTTAGTAAGTGTAAAGAATGGTTACGCAAGAAATTATTTATTAAGAAATAATAAAGCTTTAAGAGCAAACAAAGAAAATATAGAACTTGTTAATAAGAATAAGTCTGAGTTGACCAAAAAAAATGCCGAGATAAAAAATAAGTTTATTGAAAAATCAAATAAGATTAAGAATAAGAAAATTAAGGTTTATAAAGCTATAAAAGAAAATGGTGATCTTTACGCCTCTTTAAAACCAAAAGAAATTTCAAAAATAATTTTTGATGAATTAAAAACTGAAATAGGACCGTCTGAAATTATTATAAAGAAAGAGATTAATAAGATAGGTGTTTTTGAAATCAACATAAACCTCCATTCAGAAGTACAAACAAAAATTTCTTTAATTGTAGAAAAATTAGATAAATTACAGAATAAATAATTTTCCACAGGTTGAAAAAAAGGTGTGTAACTTAAAGTTTAAAAGTTATTGATATTGTCTATTATTATCTAAATGGAAAAACTTGATATCAAAACTGAAGAAAATAAAATTCAAGAAATTCCATCAAATATTGAGGCGGAACAACATTTACTAGGTTCAGTGCTAGTAAATAACGATATTATCGATGAAATTGCAAGTGTTGTTAATTCAGAAAAGTTTTATGATCCAATCCATATCAAAATATACGAGGTGATAGAGAACTTAAATAGTAAAGGAATGATAGCCAATCCTATTACCTTGAAAAATTATTTTGAGAAAAATCAAGGTTTAGATGAAGTCGGAGGTGTAGAATATCTTGTAAAATTAACTAGATTCTCTTCTTCAGTTAAACAAGCAATAGACTATGCAAAGATAGTTCACGAAAATTACGTTAAAAGAGAGCTAATTAAGATTTCTCATTTTATAAAAGACGATACATTAAATATTGAAGAAGACAAATCGTCAGAACTAATAATTGAAGATGCTGAAAAATTATTATTTGATCTTGCTGAAAGAGGATCTTTTTCACAATCTTTTATGAAATTTAATTTAGCACTTGATCAATCTATAAATATGGCTGAACAAGCCATGAAAAATGATCAAGGCATTGTTGGTGTACCTACTGGATTAACAGATTTAGATGAAAAATTAGGTGGTTTACATAAATCAGACCTTGTCATTATTGCGGGAAGACCTTCGATGGGTAAGACAGCCTTAGCTACTAATATCGCTTATCACGCTGCAAAAAATATTCAAATGAAGGGGACAAAATCTTCTATAGCTTTTTTTTCTTTAGAAATGTCCTCAGAGCAACTTTCTACGAGAATTTTATCAGAACAATCTCGTATTAAATCAAACGATATAAGAAGAGGAAAAGCAACTGAGGAGGAGTTAAGCAGGTATATTGAAACTTCAAGAGATATTTATGAATTACCTTTATATATAGACGAAACTCCCGCAATTACTATTTCTACTTTATGTAATAGGGCAAGAAGAATAAAAAGATTGTTTGGTCTTAATTTAATTGTTGTTGATTATATTCAATTAATGAGAACAAATAATAGAAAAAATGAAGGAAGAGTTCAGGAAATTTCTGAAATTACACAAGGTTTAAAAGCATTAGCAAAAGAATTAAGTGTACCGGTATTAGCTTTATCTCAGTTATCTAGAGCTGTAGAGCAAAGAGATGATAAAAAACCTCAACTATCAGACCTTAGGGAGTCTGGATCAATTGAACAAGATGCTGACGTAGTATTATTTGTATATAGAGAGGAGTATTATGAAGAAAAAAAACAACCAAAACTTGGTTCAATAGAACATGCTGAATGGCAGTCTAAAATGAATGATATTGCTGGAATGGCTGAGATTTTAATCGGAAAACAAAGGCATGGTCCAACTGGAAATATACAAGTTGAATTTGAAGGAATGTACACTAAATTTAAAGATTTAAGTCGTAAGTAATATAGTTTTTTCTTTTTTTTTGATAATAATATATATCTTTCATTATCTATGTTTTTAAAAATTTACAGTAAATTAACGACAGATTTTCACAGATTCACATTATTTTTAATTGCAGCTGTAGTTATCATATCATTTTATTTCTCAAAAAACTTTAATTTAGACGCATCATCTGATGCCTTGCTTTTAGAAGGTGATAAAGATCTAAAATATTTAAGAGAAATAAATAATAGATATGGTTCTAAAGATTTTCTCTTCTTAACCTATTCTCCAGTTACAAATTTTACAGATGAAGATACAATTATTAATTTACAATTATTAAAATCAAAAATAGAAAAATTAACATGGGTTGACAGTGTTATTTCAATAATTGATGTTCCGCTTCTTAAAAGTAGTGACGAACCACTTATGGAGAGATTAAAAAATTATAAAACTCTCTCTTACCCTAATTTAGATAAAGAACGAGGATTTAAAGAAATATTAGAAAGTCCAATTTATAAAGACTACGTTATAAGTAAAGACGGAAAAACATCTGGTATTGTAATCTACTTAAAAAAAGACGAACGTTTAAATGAGTACATAGAGCTCAAAGAAAAATATTATTTCGAAAAAAAAGAAAAAAAACAAACAAAGTCAGAAAAAGTAAAATATAAAGAATTTATAAAAGAATACGAGAATTATAAAAATCTTTATAATAAGAGAAACCATCAAAATATATCAGAAATAAGAGAACTGATAAGCAAATACGGTGAAAATGCAAAAATTCATCTAGGCGGTATTCCTATGATAGCTGATGACATGATGAGCTTTATTAAAAAAGATATTGTTGTTTTTGGAATAGGTGTTTTTGTTTTTATAATATTTACCCTTTGGTTTATATTTCGAGATTTTAAGTGGGTGTTAATGCCTTTGCTAGGCTGCGCAACATCTGTAATTGTTATGATTGGTTTGCTAGGATTAATAGGTTGGAAAGTTACAGTTATTTCTTCTAACTTTATTGCTTTAATGTTGATACTAAATATGGCAATGAACATTCATCTTACAGTTAGATTTCTACAATTAAAAAAAGAGTATCCTGAGCTTAATAAAAAAGAAGCTATTCTTGAAGCAAGCAAAAAAATGATGTTGCCAATTCTTTATACTGTTTTAACGACAATATGTGCTTTTTTATCATTAATTTTTAGCGGAATAAAACCTATTATAGATTTTGGCTGGATGATGACTTTGGGTTTGTTAGTTTCTTTGTTAGTCACATTTTTATTGTTACCCTGTTTATTGAGTCTTTTTTCATCAGAAAATGAAATTAATATTAAGGATACTGAAAAGTCCGTTGTTACTAAAGTGCTTGCCTCCATAGCAAAAAAAAATAGTATTTTTATATTCGGCACTACAACAATTGTTATCATAGCAAGTATAGTTGGTATTTTAAAGTTGGAAGTTGAAAATAGTTTTATAAATTATTTTGATGAGGAAACTGAAATCTATAAAGGAATGAAAAAAATTGACGATGATCTTGGTGGAACAACACCTTTAAATATAATAATAAAATTCCCCTCTAAAGAAAAAAAAGAAAATAAAGATGATGAATTTTCAGAGTGGGAAGATGATGCTCAAAGCAGTGAGGATAAGGCAAAATATTGGTTTACTAGAGACAAAATGGATAAAATTTTGATTGTTCATGACTATTTAGACTCTTTACCAGAAATAGGTAAAGTTTTATCTTTTGGCTCCATCTTAAGAGTTGCAGAAGAATTAAACAAAAAAGAGCTTCAAAGCTTAGAGATAGCTGTATTATATAGTAAAATTCCAGATGAAATTAAAAAGGAAATTGTATCCCCTTATATTTCAGTAGAGGAAGATGAAGCAAGAGTCAGTGTGAGAATAAAAGACTCTTTAAAAGATTTGAGAAGAAATGATTTAATAAAAAAAATTGATGGTGAAATTAGTAGTAAACTTGGCCTTAATAAAAATGAATATAAATTAGCTGGAGTTTTAATATTATTTAATAATTTATTACAAAGTTTATTTAAATCTCAAATTCTTACTTTAGGCATTGTAATGATGGGTATAATGGCAATGTTCTTTATTTTATTTAGAAATTTAACATTGTCATTAATTGGTGTGATACCAAATTTTTTAGCTGCATTTTTTATTTTGGGTATTATTGGTTTGATGGGTATTCCGCTTGATATGATGACTATTACAATTGCTGCAATAACTATTGGTATAGCAGTAGACAATAGCATTCATTATATTTACAGATTTAAAGAGGAATTTAAAAAGATAAAGGATTATGACAAAACTTTGGATAAATGCCATAGTACTGTTGGAATAGCAATTTTAAATACCTCAATAACAATTGTTTTCGGTTTTTCGATTTTAATATTATCAAATTTTATTCCTACTATTTATTTTGGAGTTTTTACAGGAATAGCAATGTTGCTTGCAATGATTTCAGTTTTAACCCTTCTTCCTAAATTGCTTTTGATTTATAAACCATTTGGGTCAGAAAATAACACTATTTAATGATAAGCGATTTTTTTGAAATAGTGTCAAATCACATTAATTTATTTGATATATTCTTTTTTATAATTTTAACTTATTTTATAATTCAGTGTTTTTTAAAAGGTTTTTCATTAAGCTTAATTTCATTTATGAAATGGGTTATCTCAACAGTTGTAACAATAATATTAGTTCCAAAGCTACAGCCGACAGTTAGTAATTATATAGAATCGGAATTCATAAACAATATAGGATTAGGAATTGGGATTTTTATTTTTACGCTTTTTTTTACAATTATCATAGGAAAATTGCTTGGGAAAACAGTGACTTGGACTGGAGTTGGATCTATTGACAAAACGTTTGGTATGTTTTTTGGTGTTTTTAAGGGTTACATTGTTTCAGTGTGTATATTTTCGTTATTAAATTGGTTTTATCCCTATGAGAATTGGGGTATATCAGCAGAAGATGCTTTTTCATTTGAATTAATTAAAAAAGGAAGCGAAATATTGATAGAGGAATTTCCGTCGGGGGAAGATTTTATTGATACTAAGGAAACAATTGAAAAAATTTAATTTCGATAAATTAAAAGAGGAATGTGGGATATTTGGCATTTCAAACCATAATGATGCTGCTAGACTGGTTGCTTTAGGTTTGCATGCATTACAGCACAGAGGTCAAGAAGGCTGTGGCATAGTATCTTTCGATGGAAAGACATTTCATTCTGAAAAACGTCAAGGGCTAGTTGGAGACCATTTCACAAATTTAGAAACTATTAAAAAATTACCCGGTAAATCTGCTATTGGTCACAATAGATATTCTACAACCGGTGAAACTTCGTTAAGAAATATACAGCCTTTTTTTGCAGATTTATTCCACGGTGGTTTAAGTATTGCTCACAATGGTAATCTTACAAACGCGATATCCTTAAGAAACGATTTAGTTAAAAATGGATCAATTTTCAGAACAACAAGTGATACAGAAACCATTGTGCAATTAATTGCAAAATCAAAAAGAGAGAAAATTATAGATAAAATAACTGAAACATTGTTTAAAATACAAGGTGGTTATTCACTTGTAATTATGACTAATAAGAAATTAATTGGAGTCAGAGATCCTCTAGGTATCAGGCCTCTGGTAATTGGCAAATTAGGAGACTCATATATATTTGCATCAGAAACATGCGCATTAGATATAGTGGATGCAAAATTTATTCGTGAAGTTGAAAACGGTGAGATGATAATAATTGAAAATAATACCTTAAAAAGCATTAAACCTTTTAACAAAATAAAAGCAAGACCATGTATATTTGAATATATATATTTTGCTAGACCTGACAGTATTTTAAATGGAGAATGTGCTTATGAGTATAGAAAAAGATTGGGAGAGGAACTTGCAAAAGAGAATAATATTAATGCAGATATTGTTGTACCAGTGCCTGACTCTGGTGTTCCTGCAGCTATTGGTTTTTCTCAAAGTTCAAAAATAAAATTTGAATTAGGTTTAATTAGAAACCATTACGTAGGACGAACATTTATTGAACCTACTCAAAATATAAGAAGCTTTGGTGTAAAATTAAAACTAAGTTCAACAAAAAGTATATTAAAAAATAAATCAGTAATTTTAATTGATGACTCTTTGGTAAGAGGAACTACTTGTAACAAAATAGTGAAGATGCTTTATAAAGCGGGAGCTAAAGAGGTCCATGTAAGAATAGCATGTCCTGAAATTAAATACCCAGACTTTTATGGCGTAGACATGCCTACAAAAAAAGAATTGCTATCAAATTCAAAAGATAAAAATGAAATTTGTGATTATTTAGAAGCAAAATCTATAGACTTTTTAAGTATAGATGGATTATACAAAGCTTTAATTAAAGAAAAAAGAAACGATAACTACCCACAATTCAGTGATCATTATTTTACTGGTGAATACCCAATTAAAGCTCTTGATAAATTAGGTGGTGAAAAAATAACTCAACTATCGCTATTAAGTAATAAATCTATTTCTTAATTTATTTTGTAAATTTTTTTATCTTCACCTAAAAATATCATATTATTTTTTATAAATATTAAATTACTCGATATTTTAAAAGCGTTTCTCTTAATTGAATTAAGTATAATTTTTTTTTCCATTCCCAGTTCTACAAAATACGAGTTATTTGAAATAAGTAAAATTTTTTTATTTAATAATAATAACTTGTTAAAAATTTTTATTTTTTTTTTATAATCTTTATTAATACTATCTTTGATAATTGAATGTATATTTTCGGAATAAAATATTTCTCCAGTATCTTTTTTTATTAAAACTAAATTATTGTTTTGAGAAACTGTGTAAATAATATTGCCAGAAATAGCTGGAGAAACTTTTGAATTAATATCAAATTCCCATTTTCTTCTTCCATCAAAATTAAATGCAACAATCTTATTATTCGTTGATATATATATGGAGTCATCTGTAACTATTATTGGTTTAGCATCAAAAATAATTTGATTATTTTGATTAAAATTATAAATCCAATTTATTTTTTTATTATTAACTAAGTCTAAAGAATAAAGAGTTCCTGCTGTACTTAAAAATAATAAATTTCCCAATTTATCTATAGAAAAATTACTTATGAATTTAGAAACAGATTTAGCTGGTTGTGTATAAAGTTCATCTAATTTTTTACCATTGTTCACGTTCAGGAGTATAATTTTATTTTTCTCATCAGACAAAAATAAAATATCGTCTTTAATTTTTAAATTTGATCTAAAGGGTATCAAAAAATTTTTTGCCCATTCAATTTTATTTTCTTCATAATTTAAGGAATAAACATATCCTAAATTATCAGCTACAATTAAATTATTATTTGATAATATTAAATGAATTTTCTTTTTTGTTTTTTTAAATTTTTTTTTATAAAAGTTGTATTTGAAAATAATTTGATTGGATAATGTTGAAAAAATAATTATATCTCCTTTTTCATTTGATATGAAAATTTTATTGTCAAAAAATAAAACATTTTTGTTTATTTTAGACTTTGAAGCTCTAGCATATTTTTTAAATGATCCAATATTTTTAAATGCTTTTGAGTTTACAAAATTTGAGTTATTTTGATAACTTTGTAACCATTGTTCATATTTTATTGTCTTATCAAAAACTATAGACTCTAAATTAGATATTTTTTTTTTATTAATATCGTTTGTTCTTTCTTTAAAAATAGGTTTTAGATTTGTATTTATTTTTTTTTTTTTCGTATTATCAGATCCGGTCCATACACCTGACTTGTTATCAAACGAACAACTGATCAAAAGAATAGTCAAAAGAACTAATCTAATATTTTTAATCATAATCTAAATTTAATTTTTAAAGTTTTTAGCCTTGTTAAACTCATTTTTTGATAAATAATACTTATAAATATAATTTGAAACTGTATTTTTCCATATAGACTGGGATTGTATAATTGGCTTAAGATTAACTAGAAGATCATTTTCACTAATTTGATCGCCTAAAAAAATTACTTTTTTAAGTGTAAAAAGATTTTTTGTTTCCTTATCTAATCCTGGAATTGATAATATCTCATCATAAAAAGATATTATTTTGTTCTTGTCATTTATTAAGTTTTTTTCAACTATTAAATTTAAAGAGGATGGAGAATAAAAAATATTTTTTTTGTAAATTATTTCCTCTAATATTTTTGAAGCTGTATTTATATCTTTTTTTTCAACTAATATCTTAGCTGAGTTAAATTTTTGTGAGATAAGAATATTTTTTTTTTCTTTATACTCTTTGAAAACAATAATGCTTATTGTTAATACAATTAATATTATCAAAAACGATATAATAAGAGTTTTATATTTTTTTAAAAAATCCTTTAAAGCGTTTTCTGTCTTTATATTATTTTCATCACTCATAATTAAAAACTATTTTTATTTTTAGGAAACTTTTTTGACTTAACATCAAAAACAAAATTTTTTACAGCCTTTTTAACAATATTTTCTAAATTGACGTATTTTTTTACAAATTTTGGATAAAATCCACTTATTCCTAAGACATCATCTGTAACCAGTATTTGTCCGTCACAAATTGAAGAAGACCCAATACCAATGGTTGGGATTTTTAGTTCTTGGGTAATTCTTTTTGAAGTATTTTTTGATATGCATTCTAAAACTATAGAAAATGCTCCTGCTTTTTCTATTTCTTTTGCGTGTTTCAACAGCTTAATTTGTTCTTTTTTTTCTTTTCCTTCAACTTTAAATTTTTTTTTAAATTGAGGAGTGTAACCTATGTGACCCATAACATTTATTTTAGATCGAGAAAGATATTTAACAATATTTAAGTTCTTAGGATTGTTCTCAATTTTAATTGCATCACAACCTGTTTTTTTAATAATTAACTTAGCATTTTTTTTTGCTTCCTTAGGGTTTTTATAACTATCTTTAGGCATATCAACTACCATAAGTGATTTACTTATACCCAATCTAACGGACTTGGCGTGATTTATCATGGTGTCTAAATTTAATTTATGTGTATTTTTCATGCCGTATAAAACATTAGCCAATGAATCGCCAACTAAAACTAAATCACAATATTTATCTAAAATTTTTGCTATATTTTTTGAATAAGCGGTTAAACAAGTAATTTTTTTTTTATTTTTTTTATTTAAAAAAGCTTTTATTTTTGAATTTGTCATTCTAACTCTATCGTACTAGGTGGTTTAGATGTTATATCATAAACTACTCTGTTAATACCTGAAACACTATTTATTATTCTGTTAGAAATTAAACTTAAAAAATCATTGCTAAAATCATACTTAGCTGCCGTCATACCGTCTTCTGATACTACAGCTCTTAATAGGCAGATATATTCAAACGTTCTAGAATCTCCCATTACACCGACTGTTTTTAAAGGTAGTAAAGCAGCATAGGCTTGCCATATATTGTTGTATAATTTTTTTTCTTTTAAAGTATTAATATATATATCATCCGCTTCTTGGAGAATTTTTATCCTATTTTTAGTAATCTTACCTAAAATTCTTATTGCTAAGCCTGGTCCTGGGAAAGGATGTTTTTGCAATATAGGATTACCCATGCCTAAGGATCTTCCTAAATTTCTTACTTCATCTTTAAACAACTCTTTTAGCGGTTCTACTAATTTAAGTTTCATTCTTTTTGGCAAACCTCCAACATTATGATGAGATTTAATTTTAGATGTCTTACTGCCAGAAAAAGACTTACTTTCTATAATATCAGGATATAAAGTACCTTGAGCAAGATATTTTACATTTTTGAATTTTCTCGCTTCTTTTTCAAACAATCTTATAAATTGATTTCCAATTATTTTTCTTTTTCTCTCAGGATCTTTAATATTTTTTAGTTTTTTAAGAAATACATTTTTTGCGTTAATAATTTTAACATTTAGTTTATATCTATTTTTAAATATTTTAAGTGATGATTTAAATTCATTTTTTCTTAATAACCCTGTGTCTACCATTATACATTTGAGATTTTTTTTAATGGCTTTATTAATTAGCACTGCCGCTACACTGCTATCTACCCCACCTGAAAGAGCGCAAATAACCTTGTCTTTTTTTAATAAATTTTTCAAGTCTTTTATAATCCTATTTTTTTCAGTGTTGATAAACCAATTTTTTTTAATTCTACAAATATCTAATACGAAATTTTTTATTATTTGATAACCCTTTTCCGTATGAGTGACTTCTGGATGAAATTGTATTCCAAATATTTTTTTTTTTATATGCTGTATAGCAGTAAATTTAGAATTTGAAGTAGAGGCTAAATTGATAAAATTTTTTGGCAGTTTAATAACTGCATCTTGATGACTCATCCAAACGTTTGATCTTTTATTTTTATAAAAATTTTTAAACAGTTTAGATCGTTCTTTTTCGATTAAAATGGCTTGACCAAATTCTCTTTTTTTTGACGATTTTTTAATCTTTCCGCCAAAAATTTTTGATATAAGCTGTAAACCATAACAAATACCAAGCACTGGAATATTTTTAAGAAAAATTTCTTTTTGAATTTTAGGATAGTTTTTTGATGTGACAGTAGATGGTCCCCCTGATAATATTATGCCTTTTATCTTGTCAAAATTTCTTATTTTTTTAAATTCTTGGAGATTTAAAATTTCACAATAAACTTTCAGCTCTCTTATTCTCCTAGCTATAAGTTTTGTCACCTGTGATCCAAAATCAATTATAATGATCTTATTTTTCCTTGTAAAATTACTGTTTGTTGGCATTTATTTATTTAATATATCATCTAACTTTTTTTGTAAGCTTGATGATTTTTTGCATAAATTTTTACAAACTGATTTGAAGTTTTTAATTAATTCTTTTGTTTCTGAATAATTTGATTTTCTAATTTTAAGAAGTGTTAAATTTAAAATTGCTTCTTCATTTTTAGGATTCAGCAATATAACCGTTTTTAAGTTGCTTTCTTCTAAATCATCATTTTTTTTCAATTTATATATTTTTGATAAATATAAGTATGACTCTTCATTTCTTGGATTAAAAACGATATCTTGTTCAAATTTAAATTTTGCTTGATCATATTTTTTTTCTTCATAAAAACTTTTACCTTTCTGAAAATTATTTAAATCAGCAAATAATTGACAAATACCAAAGGATAAAAAAATAATTGATAAATATAAAATTTTTTTCATAATTTGTAATTTAAAGTCGTTTTAATAGCTTCAACGCTGTGGACCATACTTTCATAAAATCCAGCTTTTGTAATCTTTATAAATTTTGATTTCTTACGAACATCGATTAGTTTTTGGGCTCCTATATAGCCCATGGATGATCTTAGACCACCTTGTAATTGATAAATAATATTTTTTACTGGACCTTTATAAAGCACTCGACTCTCAACTCCCTCGGGTACAAATTTCGATTTGTCTTTATAATTTTTTTGAAAATATCTATCTGAAGAACCTGAGGACATTGCACCAATGGATCCCATGCCTCTATAAATTTTATATAATCTATTTTTTAACTTAAATTTTTTTCCGGGACTTTCCTCTGTTCCTGCAAAAATGGAGCCCATCATAATTGCATCGGCTCCAGCTGCTACTGCTTTAATTATATCGCCAGAAAATTTAATTCCCCCATCAGAAATAATTTTAATTTTCTTTTTGTTCATAGCTTTTTTTACATTTAATATTGCTGTAATTTGTGGAACACCAATGCCGGCGACCATTCTTGTTGTGCAAATCGACCCAGGACCTATTCCAACTTTCAAAATGTCTGCGCCAGCGTTATATAAAGATTTTGCTGCCTCCGAAGTAGCTATATTTCCAACACATAAAGTGGTTTTTTTCGAAAATTTTTTTACTGAGTTTAAAATATTTAAAACATTTTTACTGTGCCCATGAGCAGTATCAATTACGATCATATCAACACCGCAGTCGATTAAACTTTTTGCTCGGGCAAGTTCTTTTCTTGAAGTTCCAATGGCTGCGCCAACTATTAATTTAAGATTTTTTACCTTTTTAACTTCGCTGCTTTGCAGATTAATTGGTAAATTTCTATGAATAACTCCCATTCCCCCATTTTTAGCTATAGCTATTGCCATTTTTGACTCGGTTACCGTGTCCATTGCAGAAGATATAAATGGCAATTTTAAGCTTATAGAATTTGACAGTTTTGTATTTATATTTGTTTCAGAGGGTACAACGCTAGAATATCTGGGAAGTAGCAAAACATCATCAAATGTAAGGGCTTCTTTTATTGGTTCCATATAAACTTATATACAATTTAATAAATTTATAAAGTCTTAAATCCCTTACAATGTATATAAGTTTCTTTTGAAAAATCTTTACTAGAATTCGGTTTGAAAAAGTTCACTTTTTCGAATTTTTTTTCTGCTAATTTTTTAACATCTAGAAAATCATATCCATTGAAAAGCTTAGCTATAACGGTACCCCCTTTTTTAACAACGAATCGAGAAAAATTAATCACTTCTGAGCATAAAAGATTAGTTCTTATGCAGTCTAAATCTTTATTTCCAGTTGTATTTGCAGCCATATCAGAAACAAGCACATCTGCTTTATCGTTAAAGAATTTCAATATTTTTTCTTTTGAATTATCTTCCAAGAAATCACATCGCAAAAAATCAATTCCGTTAATTTTTTCCATTTCTTTTATATCGATTGCAAGAATTTTACAATTTTTGGTGTTCCTTTTAATAGCTTGTGACCAACCTCCTGGGCTGCTCCCTAAATCAATAACAGAGTGGCAATTATTTAAAAATTTAAATTTTTCATTTAATTCTAGCAATTTGTATGCTGACCTAGATCTATATCCAGAACTTTTAGCTTCTTTAAAATATTTATCTCTGTGTTGTTGAATGATCCAACTTTTTGAACTCTTGTTTTTCCTCATTATAAAATATCTTCATGTTCATCCTCTGAATTTTTATCTTTATCTTTTTTTATAGTGTTGTAAAAAGTGTAACAAGCTAACGGTATTGATGCTAAATACATGAAGCAAAAAACAATTAAAGTTTCAAAAGTAAAAAACATTAAAGTTACAAATGATATTCCGATACCAAATAAAATAAATACAGTTAATGTTGGTCTAATCTTTATTTTTTTAAATGAATACGTTGGTATTTTGCTGATTAAAAGTACTGCGATTAAAATTGTAAAGATAGGAACATAATATGATTTATTAAATACTAAGTTTATATCAGATAGTTCTAATATCAAGGGTGATAATATTAATAAAGCACCGATCGGAGATGGCACTCCTTCAAAATAGTTTTGTTTCCATTCTTCATCATTTTCAAATTTTGTTAAATTAAATCTCGCAAGTCTTAAAACACAGCACACAGAATAAATTAATGTTATAGCCCAACCTAATTTTCCGTATTTATTTAGTTCCCAAAAATAAATTATTAATGCAGGTGCTATTCCAAAACTTACAAAATCTGTTAAAGAGTCTAGTTCTTTGCCAAAATCTGAGGTTCCTTTTATAAGTCTTGCTATTCTACCGTCTAATGCGTCTAAGATAGCTGCCAAAATTATAAAAATTACGGCCATTTTAAAATTTAAATCAAGAGAAAATTTGATTGAACTTATTCCTAAACAAACACCAGCCAAAGTTAATATATTGGGCAAAATATATCTTGTTTTTTTTGATTGAACAATTTTAAATTTTTTTTCTTCCATTAGTCTTTCGCTAACAAACTTTCCCCAGCTGTAACATTTTGACCAAGTTTAGCTAATATTTTTTTGTTATTAAAAAAAATATCTACCCTACTTCCAAATCTTATCATTCCTATTCGTTCTCCTTGTGATAAATTTTGACCTTTATTAACTTCGCAAACAATTCTTCTTGCAATAAGACCAGCTATTTGAACTATTATAATTTCCTCTCCTTTCGATGATATTATTTTGTAGTAATTTCTCTCATTCTCTTTGCTAGCTTTATCCAATGATGCATTAAGAAATTTTCCAGGTTTGTAAAAAATCTCCTCAATTTTCCCATCAATGGGAGTTCTGTTAACATGACAATTGAATACATTCATAAAAATACTTATTTTAGTAAATTTCTTATTTTCCAAGTTAAGTTCCTCAGGTCCATTTATTTCAGTAATGTCTGTTATTAAACCATCTGCTGGACTTACTAGAAAGGCATTGTCACCAATTGAAATACGATCAGGATCTCTAAAAAAATAATATACCCAGATAGTTACTAATAGCATGAGCGTTGCCAAGAGGCTTGAAAAAAACCAAATAATTATCATTATAATTATTGAAATAGCTAAAAATTTATAGCCTTCTTTATGCAATTTTGGAAAAATGTTATCCATCATATTTATTATTAAAGTTTGATAATTTCCCTTAATATGTATAAAAATCTCACATAATCAAATTATTTTTATGGCAAAAATTAAGGTAAAAAATCCAATAGTTGAGCTAGATGGCGATGAAATGACAAGAATTATATGGTCTTTTATTAAAAAAAAACTAATAGAGCCTTATCTAGAGCTAGATATAAAATATTTTGATTTAGGAATAGAAAGCAGAGACAAAACATCGGACAAAATAACGGTGGATTGTGCAAATGCAATTAAAGAATTTGGCGTTGGTATTAAGTGCGCTACTATAACACCTGATGAAGCAAGAGTTAAAGAATTTCAATTAAAAAAGATGTGGAGATCGCCCAATGGCACAATAAGAAATATTCTTGGAGGAACAGTTTTTAGAGAACCAATAATATGTAAAAATGTACCTAAATTGGTTCCAGGTTGGACCAATCCAATTATAATTGGGAGACATGCTTTTGGAGATCAATACAGAGCAACTGATTTTCTTGTTCCAGGTAAGGGAAAGTTAGAAATGATATGGACATCAGCTGATGGTAAGCAAAAAAAAGAATTTGAAGTATTTAATTTTCCTAGTTCAGGTGTAGCTTTATCAATGTATAATTTAGATAATTCTATTAAAGATTTTGCTAGAGCTTGTATGAACTATGGTCTTCAAAGAAATTATCCAGTTTATATGTCTACTAAAAACACAATTTTAAAAGGTTATGATGGTAGATTTAAAGATTTATTCCAAGAAGTCTTTGATAACGAATTTAAAGAAAAATTTCAAAAATCAAAATTAACTTACGAACATCGATTAATTGATGACATGGTTGCTTGTGCCATGAAATGGAATGGCGGTTACGTTTGGGCTTGTAAAAATTATGATGGAGACGTTCAATCAGATACCGTTGCGCAAGGATTTGGGTCCTTAGGATTAATGACTAGTGTTTTGATGACTCCTGACGGAAAGACAGTAGAATCTGAGGCGGCACACGGAACGGTAACAAGGCATTACAGGATGCACCAACAAGGAAAAGAAACATCTACAAACCCTATTGCTTCAATATTCGCTTGGACTAGAGGATTAGCTCATAGAGGAAAACTCGATAACAATGAAGAATTAATTAAATTTTCAAAAAGTCTAGAAGAAGTCTGTATTAACACTGTTGAAAGTGGTTCAATGACCAAAGATTTAGCAATATTAATTGATAAATCAACAAAGTATCTTACTACAAATCAATTTTTAGAAGCAATAGACAGTAATTTGAAAAAAAAACTTAATTAATTTTCTTTGCTATTTCTTTAAAAACTTCATCAATTTTATTTTTATTTATTCCACCTGCCTGAGCAAAATCTTTGCGACCTCCGCCCCCTTTGCCACCTAAAATTTCAGATGCAATTTTTACTAAATTTACAGCATCATATTTTGTGGTAAGGTCATTAGAAACTCCTACTGCTATACCAATTTTATCTTCAAAAATTGATATACTTACTATAACTCCCGACTTGATCTCTTTCTTGCCTTGATCGATAATTCCTCTTAGTTCTTTTGGTGGAAAATCTTTTAAAATTTGCTCTCTGAGAGTTATATTGTTGATTTTTTTGTCTTTAATTATATTTTTGTTTTTATCTTTTTTCACACTTTCAATTTTTATTTTTTCTAATTGTTTGCTTAAAATTTTAAAATTTTCAGACAAGCTTAATTCATTTTTATATTCTGGTTTAGATTTTAAATTTTTAAGTTCTTTCTTTATAATTTCTATTTCTTCTTTTAAGATTTTTTCTTTAAAAGATTTATCTTGTTTTTGAGACTGTTCATACTTCTCTAAATTTTTGTCTCTTAAAGCTTCTACTCTTCTTACTCCAGAGGCAATGGATGATTGACTTATAACTTTAAATTTTCCTACTTCTCTTGTATTTTTAACATGTGTGCCTCCACATAACTCCGTAGAAAAGAAACCATTATTTTCTTTACCCATAAATACTACTCTTACTTCTTCTCCGTATTTCTCACCAAATAATGCTAATGCACCCATTTTTACAGCTTCTTTTGGTGTCATTATTCTTGTTTGAACTTCACTACTGCCTTTAATTATATCGTTAACTATTTCATTAATTTTTGACAATTCTTTTTCAACGATCGGTTTATTATGGCTAAAATCAAATCTCAATCTATCGGGTGAAACTAAAGATCCTTTTTGGGTAACATGTTTCCCAAGTGTCCTTCTAAGGGACTCATGTAACAAGTGAGTGGCTGAGTGATTTGCTTTTAAATTATTCCTTTTTTCAATATCTATTTCGAGATTAACGTTTTGTCCTACTTTAATTTTTCCTTTTTTAATTTCTCCGGAATGAACAAAAAGATCTCCCATTTTTTTTTGTGTATCCTTAATATTTATTTCACAATCTGACGTATAGATTTTACCTTGATCTCCAACCTGTCCTCCTGACTCCCCGTAAAATGGAGTTTGATTTGTTATAATATCAATTTTGTCTCCAGCATTAGCACTTTCAACAAATTTGCCATCTTTAGATAATTTTAAAACAACTCCCTCAGCTTTATCAAACTCGTATCCAAGAAATTCTGTTGGTTTTAATTCTTCTCTAACCTTAAACCATCTTTCTTCAATAGATTTGTCTCCTGATCCTTTCCAATTGGCTCTTGCTAATGCTTTACTTTTTTCCATTTCTTTTTCAAAGGAGACATTATCTACTTTTATATTTTTTGTTCGTAAAATATCAGCAGTTAAATCAACAGGAAAACCATAAGTATCATAAAGCTTAAAAGCTACAGACCCGGGAAGAGTATTGTTTTTAACTTTTGATAAGTTTTCATCAAGAATTTTCATTCCTCTTTCGAGTAGAGTAGAAAACTTTTCTTCTTCATTTTGTAATGTTTCAACTATTAAATCTTTACCAGCAGATAATTCAGGATAACTGTTTTTCATTTCATCTAGCAAAACTTTAAAAAGATTATGAAAAATAGGCAATTTGCTTCCAAGAGAATGAGCATGCCTCATACCTCTACGCATTATTCTTCTAAGCACGTAACCCCGGCCTTCGTTTGAAGGTAAAATTCCCTCGGCTATTAAGAAACTGCTAGCTCTTAAGTGATCAGCTATTACTCTGTGACTTGCAATTGATTTTTCATTTATAGGGGCTTTGATTAACTCTGCAGAAGATGACATGATTTTTTTAAAATGATCTATTTCATAATTATCATGAGTGCCTTGAAGAACAGCGGTCATTCTCTCTAAACCCATACCTGTATCAACAGACGGTTTTGGTAGATTAATTCTTTTTTCTTTAGAAATTTGTTCATATTGCATAAAAACAAGATTCCATATTTCTATAAATCTATCTCCATCTTGATCAGAACTGCCCGGAGGTCCACCTTTTAATTTCTCTCCATGATCATAAAAAATTTCTGAACATGGTCCACATGGTCCAGTATCACCCATAGACCAAAAATTATCAGAAGTTGAAATTCTAATAATTCTATTTTCATTTATTCCAGCTATTTTTTTCCACAAATTAAAGGACTCGTCATCTTCATGAAACACGGTTACTGAAAGTTTTTCTTTAGGAAGTTTAAAGTCTTTTGTAAGTAAATTCCATGCATGATGAATAGCTTGCTCTTTAAAGTAATCACCAAATGAAAAATTGCCAAGCATTTCAAAAAATGTGTGGTGTCTTGGAGTGTAACCAACGTTTTCAAGGTCATTATGTTTTCCTCCTGCTCTTACACATTTTTGTGATGTTGTAGCTGTTTTATATGGTCTTTTTTCCAATCCTGTAAAAACATTTTTGAATTGAACCATTCCAGAATTAGTAAACATTAAAGTCGGATCATTATTTGGCACAAGATTACTTGAGTCTACTATTTGATGATTATTTTTCTTAAAATACTCTAAAAACTTTTTTCTTACATCTGTAAGTAAAATTTGGCTCATGCTTTATTAAATACAGATATTTATAAGGTTGTCTATATAAGAGATTAGCCGGTTTTTTGTTTTTCGTTATTAACAACAACGCAAATTTCTGATTTAGTGAGAAATCTTTGTCCAGTTCCATTATCAAGTGAAAACATGCCTCCAATACCTTTAACAGCATCGATGGTTAAATCTGTATGTTTCCATTTCTCATATTGATCCTCATTCATATAAAATGGCGTACCATCTATCTCACCCAGTTTTATATCGCTGTTTCCAACCATGTATTCTTTTGCCGGATAACACATTGGCGCGCTTCCATCACAACATCCACCAGATTGATGAAATAAGAGATCATCACCATGAACTTCTTTAAGTTCACTAAGTAGTTTTTTTGCTGATAATGTTGCTGATACTTTCATTTTTATATTTCGGCCCATGATTTAGAATCATGGGCCATTATATATTATTGGTTAAAAGAAGCCCAATTTTTTCTCACTGTAAGACACGTGTAAATTTTTAACTTGTCTATAATGATTTAACATCATTTTGTGAGTTTCTCTTCCTATACCAGATTGCTTGTATCCACCAAAAGCAGCGTGGGCAGGATAAGCGTGATAACAATTAGTCCAAACTCTACCAGCTTGTATTCCCCTTCCCATTCTGTAAGCAATGTTACCATCTCTAGTCCAAACACCTGCTCCTAATCCGTAAAGAGTATCATTAGCTATTTCTAATGCTTCTTTTTCATCTTTAAACTTAGTCACAGATACAACTGGACCAAATATTTCTTCTTGGAATATTCGCATATTGTTTTTACCTTCAAAAATAGTTGGTTGTATATAGTTTCCTTTTTCCAGACCACTATTTAGTTTAGCAACACTTCCTCCGGTTAGAACTTTGGCTCCTTCTTTCTTACCTAAATCTAGATAAGATTTGATTTTTTCCATTTGTTCTAATGAAGCTTGTGCTCCAATCATAGTTTCCATTTTTAATGGATTGTCTTGTTTTACAGCTTTCGTTCTAGCAACAGCCTTTTCCATGAATTTATCATAGATAGACTCTTGAACTAATGCTCTACTAGGACAAGTACAAACTTCTCCTTGGTTAAGCGTGAACATTGCAAAGCCTTCTAAACATTTATCAAAGAAGTCATCGTCTTTTGACATAACATCTTCAAAGAATATGTTAGGAGATTTACCTCCTAATTCCAAAGTTATTGGAATTAAGTTTTGTGATGCATACTGCATTATTAAACGTCCAGTAGTAGTTTCACCTGTGAAAGCTATCTTCTTAATTCTTTTTGAAGAAGCTAGAGGTTTTCCTGCTTCAAGACCATAACCACTAACAACATTTACAACACCTGCAGGTAATAGATCTCCAATAAGTTCCATTAAAAGCATAATTGATGCTGGTGTTTGTTCAGCTGGTTTTAAAACTACGCAATTTCCAGCAGCTAAAGCTGGTGCAAGTTTCCATGTCGCCATTAATAATGGGAAGTTCCAAGGAATAATTTGACCAACTACTCCTAATGGTTCAGGGATATGATAAGAATATTCACTGTTACTTATCTCTGCTACTGATCCTTCCTCTGCTCTGATAACTCCTGCAAAGTATCTCCAATGGTCTACTACCAATGGTAAATCGGCAGCCATACATTCTCTTATAGGCTTACCATTATCTAAACACTCTGCTGTTGCTAATAGATTTAGATTTTTTTCAATGACATCAGCAATTTTCAAGAGAATATTTGATCTCTCTGTTATTGAAGTCTTTCCCCAAGCTGGAAAAGCTGCGTGTGCTGCGTCTAAAGCAAAATCTACATCTTTATCGTTCGAACGTGGCACCTTACATATTACTTCATTAGTGATAGGAGTTGTATTATCAAAATATTTTCCAGATTTTGGTTCTACAAACTTACCGTTAATAAAATTTCCATACTTTGCTTTAAAAGGAAATTTTACTTTTAAATGAGATATGTCTAAGTTGGGTGACAGTTTCGAGCTGCTTGATTGTTGTGTGCTCATTTACCCTCCTTGTTAATTAGTTTAATTAAACCCAATCCTGACAAATTTGTACAGTTATAAATGATAATTATTTTTTAAATACAATTTTTAGTTGATTCAATTTATAGTTGTTAAATATTTCATGGGAAACGGGAATTGGGGGTCTTTGACCCCCAAAATAATGGGATGACTATTTTTCCTCGTCTTTGCTAATCTTTTCTTTAGGTGAAGGATTGCCTTCTAACTCTTTAGTTATTGCAGCTGCCTTTTCTCTCACGGCTTTTTCTATTTCTTCAGCAACATTCGGATTTTTTTCCAAATATAATTTGGCATTCTCTTTTCCTTGACCAATTTTTTCACCTTTGTATGCATACCAAGCGCCTGACTTCTCAATGATGTCTGCTTTAGCACCTAGGTCAATTAATTCACCATTTTTACTGATGCCTTTGCCATACATCAAATCGAACTCTACAACCTTAAAAGGAGGAGCTACCTTATTTTTGATAACTTTCACTCTAGTCGTGTTTCCAATGATTTGATCTTTGTCTTTTATGGCACCAATTCTTCTAATGTCCATTCTAACAGAAGAATAAAATTTTAATGCATTTCCGCCTGATGTAGTTTCTGGGTTTCCAAACATAACTCCAATTTTCATTCTAATTTGGTTTATGAAGATTACCATCGTATTAGACTTAGCTACTGAACCAGTAATTTTTCTTAACGCCTGACTCATCAATCTTGATTGTAATCCTACATGGTGATCTCCCATTTCACCTTCTAGTTCTGCTTTGGGTGTTAATGCTGCTACCGAGTCTACTACAAGCACTGAAACAGAACCTGATTTAATTAGAGTATCTGTTATTTCTAAAGCTTGTTCACCTGTATCAGGTTGAGAAATTAGTAATTCATCAGTTTTTACTCCTAGCTTTTTTGCATAAGCAGGATCCATTGCATGCTCAGCGTCTACAAAAGCACATATACCGCCTGACTTTTGTGCTTCCGCTACTACTTGTAAAGCTAAGGTTGTTTTACCTGACGACTCGGGTCCGTAAATTTCAATTATTCTTCCTTTGGGTAAACCGCCTATTCCAAGCGCTAAATCTAAACTTAAAGATCCTGTTGAAATAGCTTCAACATCTAAAGCCTCTTGCTGGCCAAGTCTCATAACTGAACCTTTTCCAAAATTTTGGTCTATTTGGCTGATTGCAGCTTCTAAGGACTTGTTTTTTTCCTTAATTTCTTGGGTTTTTTTATTATCTGGTTTTACTACTTTTAAGTTATTTTTTGTCATTTTTTATCCTTTTTATTGTTCGAATCGCTATTTTAAATGTACACATTTTGTTCTTTTTATCAAGCAAATAAAAAATTTATTATTTTTTAGAAAATCAAGGTGTTTTTATTGAATTAAGGTTGAGTTCACCTACTTGGTTCAATAATTCAAGTTTGGAAACTATAAGATCTTTTTTAGCTTTTGCATGAGAAATTCTAGCTTCTAAAAGAAGGCTTCTTGATTGAATAAGCTCTAAAGTTGTCCGAGTATTTCCTGAGTCATATTCTAAAGTAATACCCTCATTCGCTATTTCGGCTGCTTTTAATTGGGCAGATGTTGAAGCAAGAATACTTTCGGATGATTGAAAAAAAGACCAGGATTTTGCAATTTCTGTCTTAATTTCATTTTCTTTATCTGCTAGCAAAAGCTTATTTCTCTCTCTTTTGTGCTTAAACTTTTTAATTGATGAAAAATTTTTACCGCCTTTAATAATTGGCCAAGAAATTGTAGCTTTGACTGTTTCTTGTTCATCTTCATCAACTGTAGCGCTTAGATCGTCATTTTCCGTTTTGGAGTAATTAAGGGTCGCTGAGGGAGAAAGTTTTGCCTTTTCCATATTTAATTCTTTTTCTGAAATAGCTAAATTTATCTTTGAAATGGCAAGGCTTGGATTATTTTTATTGGCAAGTTCCAAAGCCATTTTAAGAGTTTTAGGAGTTGAAAAATAAATTTCAAAATCACTATCAAGATTTTGTGGTGCCTTTTCTCTAGTAACTCTCTCAAATTCAGCAATGGCTAAAGTAAATTCCGTATCAGCTTTTATGAAGTTTGCCTTTGCTCCTGCAAGTGACGACTCTGATTGAGCTAAATCTGCTAAATTAATTTCTCCTTTTTGAAGCCTTGATTTGTCAGACTCTACTTGACGCTCAAATAGATCAACATTTGCTAAATTAAATTGTTTACTTTGATTTTTAAAAATTAAGTCATAATATGAAGAAATTGATTTTAAAATTATATTTTGTCTAACTTTTTTGTATTCATTCTTTGCTTTTTCAACTTCTAATCTTGATTTCTTAAATTCATTATATCCCTGAAAACCTTGAAAAATTTTTTGGTCAACTGAGATTGATCTTGACTCAGTATTTCTACTAGTATCACTGGAACGAACGCCTGATTGATTTTTTATATTTGTTGTTTCGGTGCTTGTTTGAGATCCGGTTATTGTAAGACTGGGAAGAAATTCACTTTTTGTTATGTTTATATTTTGTTTAATAGCTTTTAAATTTTCTCTTTCAGCATTTATTTGTGGATTATTTTTTAAAGCAGATTCTACAAAAAAAATAATATTACCTTCAGCTAAAAGTAAATTAAAATTTAAAATTGTAAAAAATATCAAAATATATTTTATCATCTTATCCTTATCGATTTTATCCTGTGTTTTTTATCAAGAAACGCAACTACATCATTTATCTTGTAATTCTTTGTCATGTTTTTTGTTATTCGTTCATAATACATTACAAATTTTTTAATTTCATTATTCGTCATAGCTTTTTTCGGAAATTTAAATCTTAATTTTTTTTCTTGAAGCAGTCTCCATTTTAAAACATATCTAAAATTAGGGACCTTCAAGTAAATTTTTTTATCTAATAATTTAAAAATTTTTTTATAACTATCTTTCAATTCATTATTTACTTTTTTCCTCCAAGTCAATGTTCTATCTTCATTTTTTTCTAAATCATTTAATGGTTTCTTTAATTCTGATGCTTGCTGTGATCTAGCTCCTACACACCAACCCTCGAAAATAATTACATCGGGTTTTTTTTTAACTTTTTGCCATTTTTTAATATTGCACCTATCATCTTTAGATTTATCAAATTTTGGTATGAGTAACTTTTTAAATTTTTTTACTTTCAGGGCATTAAAAGTTTTTAATAAAAGTTGACAATCATGAGTCCCCGGAACGCCTCTAGTTAAAAAAAGATGGTGTACTTCTTTTGCCATTTTTTTTCTTTCTGTCGATGTTTTATAAAAATCATCGATAGAAAAACAAACTACATTTAATTTGTATTTATCTTTTAAAATTATTTTAAGTATCTGTGAAATTGTAGTTTTCCCAGACCCTTGACCGCCGGATAAACCAACAATAAGTTGTTTTTTTTTAAAATTTATAAGTTTAGTTATATAATCGCAGATAGGTATAAAAAAATTTTTTAATTGATCATCCGTGTTATAAAAAGATGTACCTGTAGTTTCTTGTTTTTTTATAAAATCAAAATATTTTTTTTCTAGAAATTTCATAATTAAAAAGAATTAATAATTATTTTTTTTTGTCTAAAGGATGGTTTTTTCCATCAGATATACTTATTTTTTCTATTTCAAATATATCAATTTCTTCAACACATCCAACATTGAAAGCGGTAAGTGCTGGATTAATTCTTGGGTTATGGTGCGTGTAAATACCACAATTAGAGCAAAAAAAATGTTTGGCTGTTTTGGTGTGAAATTTATAAAGACTTAACTTGTCTTTACCTTTAATGATTTTAAAGTCTTCATTTTTTACTACAGACATAATCGCACCTTTTTTCTTACAAAGAGAGCAATTACATCTCATAAATTTTTCTAATTTGTCAGGTGCATTAATTTCAGCTTGAATTTCTCCACAATGACAACTTAGCTTTTTCATAATTTCTTATATCTTATTTTCCAACGTTAAATAATACTTATAAACATTTAGGCCTTTTACATTTCAGAATGTTCACCTTTTGATTCTTTTTTGATTCAGTTTTAGACTCAATATTCAACTAATTAGTGTGTGAACAATTCGGTCTCATTAAGTTTTTCATCTATTTTTTGAAGTTTATTTTCATCACCTCTCGTCGAAATTACATAAATTAAAATATTAAAGATTACTATTAAGCATTGCAATATTATTGAAATAGATCCGAGATAAGGATTTAAATATGTCAATAAAACAATTAATAATGCTGACCTTATAAAAACATTCATTTTAAAAACTGCAATAATAGAAAAAGAATGGATAATTAATTTAAAAAGTGGCATTTTTGAGGGGCCAAAGTATCTCATCCCTCTTATGCAATTTATGTTGCCCAAATTTTCAACATTATTTTTTAAAGTACCAGAATAATTATAGACTATAGTAGGATCGTTTATAATTTTTTCTGCATCTTTTTTTGTAATGATGCTGTAGTTACCAAAGTTCATAAGTTTTCCTGTAAAAATTAAAGTTAGCAATTTATGTGCTGAATAGAAAAATTTAAATAAATTTCCTTCTGATCTTTTTACTCTTTTTGCTACTACAGATTTATCCTTTAGTTCTCTAGCTTTGTTAATTAAATCTTGTAATTCTTCAGGTCTATCTTCACCATCTGCGTCCATTATTATTAAGTTATCAAAGGTGTGATTCTTGATCGCGTATTTTATTCCGTTAGCCAAGCAAATAGCATGGCCTTGGTTGATTTGCATATTTAAAATTTCGATTTTTTTGATTTTGGAAGGAACATTAATTTTCTTAAATTTAGAAGTAGAACCATCATTTATTGCAATTAAACTGAATGAAGTCTCTTCAAAATTTATTAATATCTTATTGATCTCAATAAGAAGTTTAGTAAAAGACTCCCAATCATTATATACTGGAGTAATTATTGTAATATTTTTCATTTTGATCCAATCATGCAAATACCAATAGGTTTTATAGTACCATAAATTCCTGGGCAGAATTTTTTTAATATTTTTGGACTTCCTGTATAAATCACCCCTGTTTCAGAAGTTATAAGAGAAAGATCATTCTCAATAGTATTATACCATCTTGGTCGATTTTCTAAATGATAAGATAAATTGCCTGCGTACCACTCGTCCCCTATTACAATAGCTATATTATTAGAAAAATTTCTATCCCATCTTCTTTGAACTAAGTCAGAGATTTCTTTTCCAGGATAATCTGTCCTTTTAAAATCATTTGTAATTGATATATAAAAATAAGATACCGGTGATATTATGAAGAAAATTGCGAAAACAACAAAAAATTTTTTTAAATTAATAAAATTTAAATAATCTTTAAAAACTTGAATCAATAAAACACCAATGAATAGATAAAACGGTGTCATCCACATAGTTCTAATTTTAGCACCAAAAATGATCGAAGTGATAAGCATTAAAAATACAGGAATAAAATTTATATATAAAAGAAAATAATTGTCTTTTTTCAAATATGTTAAATCTTTTTTATTAAACTTTACAAAAGTAAGCATCATTAAAAAAACAGGAACTAAAATTCCAAATTGTTTAATTATAAAAATAAATGGATTATAAAAATGATTTATTACACCTGTTTCTGCAATACCTGTTCTATTAAATGCATAAAATACAGTGACAAAATTATTTTGAATTAACCAAATAAAATGTGGAAGTATAATAATTAAAAAAATAATACCAGGTAAAAGAAATTTAAATCTGAATTTTTTACCCTCAATTAATCTTAAGATGAAAATTATTTTTACTGCTACAATTAAATAAATAAAAAGATATTTTGATAAAAAACCTATTGCCATAAAAAAACCCAGCAATATTAAATCTGAGGTCCTTTCATTATTTAACGATTGATAAGTATAATACACAACAATAGCCCAAAAAGGTAGCTGACATACATTTACATTAAATTCTGGCGATGTGAAATTGTAGAAAAAAATTCCCTCTAAAATTAAAACTGAAACTAAAGAATAAATTTTTTTCCTGAAAATAAGATTTGAGAATTTCCAAACATAAATAAAAGCTATAATTACAAATATTTGACTTAATAAATAATAGGCCCAATCTTGTGTGCCAAAAAAATTGTAAATAAATTCTACCATAAAAGCGCTTATAGGAGGGTGCTTTTGGTACCCTAAAGAAAGATTGCTGCCCCAAGCTAACGCTTCTATTGTATCTAAAGGTAAATTCACATTTGATAAATAAGGAACTGCTGTCCAAATTATGACATGAGATAAAAGAAATATATAAAATAGAGATTCGTAGTTATTTTTCTTCAACATAATAGCTAAATTAATACAATTTTAAAACTATTGACACTCTTAAATTCAAACCTATACTCCCCCGAATTCACTGATGGTAAAAAAAACTAGTAATAAAAAATACACCCCAAGTCAAAAAGAGAAATATATGTGTGCAAAGCACAAAAAATTTTTCTCGGATGAACTTGTAAGATGGAAAAAAGATATAATCAAAGCAAATAATCTTGGAAACCTGCTCAACTCATCAGATGATAGTATGTCTTCTGCTGATGTGGTTGATCAAGCTTCTTCATATACAGATAAGTCAGTAGAAATGAAATCGTTAAATAGAAGTAGAAAATTAATTGCAAAGATTGATTTAGCATTAAGACGAATTAAAGATGGTACCTACGGTTATTGTGAAGAAACAGGCGAGCCAATTGGTTTGAAAAGATTGATGGCTAGACCGATAGCAACAATGACAATTGAAGCACAGGAAAAACATGAAAGAGACGAAAAGATTTTTGTAGATGATTAAATTTTGGGAATTTGCTCACCTTTGCCTAATAAGTCATAGCCTTTAATAACACCTTTTCTCTCAGAAATTTCTTTATACCATCTGGATAAATTTTTAAACTTTTTCAATCCAATATCGTGCCAGTCGTGCCTTGCTATCCACGGAAAAGTAGCGATATCAGCAATTGTATATTCATCGTAGGCTAAATATTTTGAATTTTTTAATCTCATGTCGAGTTCTAAATAAATTCGCTCACAAATTTTAAAATATCTTTCTTCCCCAAATTTGCTTTTTCCTGGATTGTAATGATGGAATTGATGATGTTGACCGAGCATAGGTCCGACATAGGCCATCTGACCTATGAGCCATTGATTGATTATTGTTCTTTTATTTTGGTCATAAAATTTCCCACTTTTTTCAGCTAAATAAATTAGTATAGCGCCTGACTCAAATAAACTTATATTTTTGTCGTGGTCAATGATTACAGGAATTTTTCTAAAAGGACTTATTTTCTGAAACTCAGGATCAAATTGTTCATCTTTATTTATATTAATTTTAGTAATTTTATATTCATAGCCTATCTCTTCAAGCATAATGGTTATTTTTTTTCCATTTGGAGTGTTTGAAGTTAGTACTTCAATCATTTTTTTATGCCAAGTCTGTCTTGAATTTCTTTGGATGATGTAGTGAATTGAAATCTATATTTTTCGTTAGGTCTTGCTCTTTTAAAACACTCAACTGATGCCAAGGCTGCTTCGTGGAAGCCAGAAAGGATGAGTTTTAATTTTCCAGGATAAGTACAAATATCGCCGATTGCAAATATACCTGGTTTATTTGTTTGAAAGTTTTCAGTGTTTACTTTAATTGTTTTTTTATCCATATTTAATCCCCATTCTGCAATTGGTCCAAGTTGCATAATCAAACCAAAAAAACCTAAGATAATATCTGTTTCTATTTTCTCTGTTTTTTCATCATCATTTTTTATATTAATGAATTTTATTTCTTTTCCCTCATTAATAGAGTCTATTTGAAAAGGTGTTTTTATTGTTATTTTTCCTTCTGCTTTTAATTTTTCTAGTTCTTTCAATGTATGAGGTGCACCTCTAAATTCATTTCTTCTATGAATTAAAGTAACTTTTGAATATTTTGCAAATTCTAAAGCCCAATCTAATGCGGAGTCTCCACCTCCAAATATAGATATTTTTTTATTTTTAAATGAAGTTTTATCAGTTACTGAGTAAAAAACTGATTTACCTTCAAATTTTGTAAGCTCTTTTAAAGGAAGTTTTCTTGGTTCAAATGATCCTACCCCGCCAGCTATAATTATATTTGGTGTAGTGAAGGTTTTATTGTTACTAGTTTTTAAAGTCCATAAACCTTTGTCTTCCTTTATTTCCTGAACTCTTTCATTCAAATGAATCTTAGAACCAAAAGGTTTTATCTGTTCTAATAAATTATCTGTTAAAGACTTTCCACTGCATTTAGGAACAGCTGGAATATCGTAAATCGGTTTATCAGGATAAAGTTCTATACATTGACCGCCAGCTTTATCAAGGTTGTCAATTACTTCTGATTTTAATCCTTTTATACCAAGCTGATGAACTGCAAAAAGTCCTACGGGCCCAGCTCCTATTATAACAACGTCTGTTTTAATCATTAAGTTTGTTTTTCTGGTGTTGTTACTGTTAAACCATCAATCTCATCTGAAACTACTATCTGACAACTTAACCTACTATTCTTATTTGGTTTATAAGCCATATCAATCATATCTTGTTCAGCATCCTCAGCTTTTGGAAGTTTAGTTAACCATGAATCTTCGACATAAACATGGCAAGTTGCACAGGCCATTCCTCCTCCACAGTCTGCATCAATACCAGGTATGTTGTTTTGAACCGCTCCTTCCATTACGGTTAGACCGTTATCAACTTCAATTGTCTTTGAATTACCGTTTTGCTCAATGTATGTAATTTTTGGCATTAATTTTAATATAAGTATCTAAAGAAAAAGGGCAAGTACGTAAAACGTACTCGCCCTTTTAAAGTTTATGATCTAATTATCTAGATGCTAATCTTGTATTTTGCATCGCTGCTGCCCAAATCACAAGACCAAAAGCGATCTTATTGATAAAGTCAGCTAGGTTGTAAATAATGTTTAATGCATTAGCATCAACACCACCAGTTAAATAACCGAATACATATCCTAAAGGATATATAGCCCAACCGATTGTTACGATAATTCTCATTGCGCTAAACGCAGTTGACATAGCCTTGTTACCAGACTTTGCAGCTGCAGTTCCAGCTTCACCTGAGAATATTTCAAACAAGATGTAGATCCATCCAGCCATTCCAATTACGAAACCTACAAATGGTTGAATGTAACCAGCTTCACCTAAGTATCCACCGATTAACATTACTAAAGAACCAATTAATAGTTTCCAGAATATAGAAGTTGGCACCTTTCTTACAGCTGCCAAGATTAGATAGAATTCTACCATTTGAAGTGGCACAGTAATTAACCAATCAATATATCTGTATACTGTTGGTGTATCACCAGTTGTCACCCAAACGTCTCGCATATACATATAATGGATAAACGCAACACCAGTAACTAGTCCAGCTACTGAAATTGATGTTCTCCAAGATGCTGCTACGGTACCTCTTTCTGCGAAAAAGAATACTGTAGTTGCGATCATACCCATTGACACAAGCCAGAAAGATATTCCTACGAAATCTCCCGTCTCAAGCATAGGCGTCGCTGCGTTAGCTGAACCAGTAATACCCAAAAAGGCAACTGCCGCTAATGCAATTAGACTTAATTTTCTCATGAAAACCTCCCTCGTTAGTTAGTTTTCTATTTTTAGTTTATTAATAAACTATCTATCAAACGACTACATAGTCATTAGTAGATTAGTTGGTCGGAACCTTAATAAAAATAACTGTTACAGTGAAGTCTTTTTTTGAAAAAAAAACCCCGTTTTTATTGGATTTTTGGGTTTTTTTTGGGGATATTTCTGTTTAGTATGGTTTAAACGCATAATTTCAGGGGGGATAATTTGCAAGGCAAATATAAGGAAATATACGATTCTTCTATTAACCAAAAAGAGAATTTTTGGAAAAATATTGCTGAAGATATATTTTGGTATAAAAAACCATCAAAAATTTTAAATTCAGCTAACCCACCTTTTTATAAATGGTATGAAGATGGAGTGACAAACACCTGTTACAACGCAATAGATTATCATATTGATAATGGGAGAGGCGAAAAACTAGCTATCATTTACGATAGTCCAATTACAAACTCAAAAAAAAAAATTACTTACAATCAGCTTAAGGAAAAAGTGTCTTTGTTTGCGGGAGCGCTTAAAAACCAAGGTATAAATAAAGGTGATCGTGTAATAATTTATATGCCGATGATACCAGAAGCTGTAATTGCCATGCTGGCATGCGGAAGAATAGGCGCAGTTCATTCAGTTGTCTTTGGTGGCTTTGCTGCCAATGAATTAGCAAGCAGAATAGATGACTCTAAAGCAAAAATTATAATTTCAGCATCTTGTGGTTATGAACCTGGACGAGTTGTTGAATATAAACCATTGCTAAATAAAGCTTTAGAGCTTTCAAAACACAAGCCTAATAAATGTATAATCTATCAAAGAGAAAAAAATAAAGCGGTTTTGGATTCAAAAAAAGATATAACTTGGGAAGATGCGCTTCAAAACGCAAAACCAGAAAGCTGTGTAGAGATGAATGCCAATGATTATGCTTATATACTTTATACGTCAGGAACTACTGGTTTGCCAAAAGGAATTGTAAGAGATATCGGAGGCCACATAGTAGCTTTAAAATGGACTATGAAAAATATTTATAATATTGATCAAGATGATGTTTGGTGGTCGGCAAGTGATATTGGATGGATAGTCGGTCACTCTTATATCGTATATGCTCCATTATTTTATGGATGCACTACAATTCTTTTTGAAGGAAAGCCAGTTGGTACACCGGACGCAGGAGTTTTTTGGAGAGTAATTTCTGAACATAAAGTAAAATCTTTATTTACAGCTCCAACTGCTATCAGAGCAATTAAAAAAGAGGATCCAGAAGGTAAATTTTTCAAAAAATATGATTTAAGTAATTTCGATACACTATTTTTAGCTGGAGAGAGAGCTGACCCTGATACTATTAAGTGGTTTGAAAACTTATCTAATTCACCGGTGATAGATCATTGGTGGCAAACAGAAACAAGTTGGGCGATCACATCAAGTTGCACTGGCATAGAAAAGTTTCCAGTTAAATATGGTTCTGCTTTTAAACCAGTTCCAGGATATGACCTTAAAGTTTTAAACTCAGACGGAAAAGAAGTTGGTCCAGGAAAAATGGGAGATATAGTTGTGAAACTTCCTTTGCCACCTGGCACATTTCCAACTTTATGGGGTGCGGATAAAAGATACGAAGAAAATTATATGACTAATTATCCAGGTTATTATCAAACATATGATGCAGGACATATAGACGAAGATGGATATGTTTGGATAATGTCGAGAACTGATGACATTATAAATGTTGCCGGTCATAGACTTTCAACTGGAGCTATTGAAGAAGTACTTGCGGAGCACAAGTCTGTCGCTGAATGTGCTGTGCTTGGTATCGCAGATAAACTTAAAGGACAATTACCAATTGGGCTTTTAGCTCTTAAAGCTGGGGTTAAGCAAAAAAATGAAGAAATAATAAAAGAATGTATTTCAATGGTAAGAGAAAAAGTTGGTCCCGTCGCAGCATTTAAAATAGCTATTGTAGTAAAAAGACTGCCTAAAACAAGATCAGGAAAAATTTTGAGAGGAACTGTTAGAAAAATTGCAGATAATGAACCTTATAAAATGCCTGCAACAATAGATGACCCCGCTATTCTTGATGAGATTAAAGAAGATTTAATTAAGAACAATATATTAAAAATTTAAAGGTTTCCCCTTAGACTCAATTAGTATTTTTCCATCATACATCACTAGAATACCATTTATGATTGTTCCTATCGGAAAGCCTTTAACTTTATAATTATGAAATGGTGTCCAGCCGCATTTACTAGCTATCATCTCATTTTTAATCGTCACTTCTTTATTCATATCAACTATAGTCAAATCAGCGTCATAACCCTCTTTAATAAACCCTTTATTCTTAATTCCAAATATTCGACAAGGGTTTTCGCACATTAAACCAATGAGTTGATTTAAAGTTAGTTTTTTATTATTTACATGATCAATCATAATTGGAAAAATAGTTTGAACCCCAGGCATTCCCGAAGGAGAATTTGGATATTCTTTGTCTTTATTCACTTTTAGATGAGGGGCGTGATCAGAGCCAAGTACATCAACTATATTATTCTTTATAGCCATCCAAAGACGATCGTAGTGCTCTTTACCGCGCAAAGGAGGATTCATTTGAGCATAAGTTCCTAATTTATCATAACAGTCTGGAGCATATAATGTTAAATGCTGAGGAGTGGTTTCAAAAGTAACATTTTTTTTGTGCATTGCTAAAAAGTCTACTTCTTCTTTAGTTGTAACATGTAAAACATGAATTTTTTTATTATATCTCTCAGCAATTTTTACTACTCTACGAGTAGAAGACATTGCACATTCGACATTTCTCCACTCATAATGTGAATGAACATCGCCTTTTCTAATAAATTTTTTTCTTAATTTAATTATATCCTCATCTTCAGAATGAATAGAAACAATTCTATCACTACTTGATATTACTTTTTCAATATCAGCTTCTTTGTCTACCAATAAATTTCCTGTGGAAGAACCTGCAAATAGTTTTACTCCACAACATCCTTCAACATTTTTCAATTGTGCGAGTTGATCAGTGTTAGTTGGAGTGGCTCCAAAGTAAAAAGCATAATTACTGTGCATTCTATTTTTTGCTGCTTTAAGTTTTTTCTCAAACTCGACTAAATTTGCTGTCGGTGGGTTAGTATTAGGCATTTCAAATAAAGATGTGACACCTCCTAATACAGCTGCTCTACTTCCACTTTCTAAGTCTTCGGCATCAGTTGAGCCAGGCTCTCTAAAATGAACTTGAGTATCTATAATACCGGGTAAAACTACTTTGTTTTCTGCATCATAAACTTTATGGTTGTTTAGGTTTGCTTTACCAATTGATTTAATTTTTCCCCCTGATAATGTAATATCAGTATTAACCAGTTTTCCATCTATGTAACAGGATCCATTTTTGATTATGAGACTATTATTATCAGACATAAATTTTAAGTATAATATACAATATTAAGATTATATAAATGAAAAAAAATCAAATAAATATTTTAAAGGACAGAGAAATAATTTCAGTTTCTGGTAAGGATTCTAAAGAATTTCTTCAAAATATAATCACGAATGACATTAATGGTGTTGATAAAGATAATAGTATTTTTTCAGGAATATTTACCCCTCAAGGAAAATATTTGTATGAATTTTTTGTAATTAAATCAATTAATGGATATTTCTTAGACAGTTCAGCGGAGTTTAAGGGAGAATTAAAAACTTTTTTGGAAAAATATAAGCTTAGTTCAGAAGTTCAAATAAAAGATATTTCTGACAAATATGTTGTTGGTGTAATTTCAAATGAAAAATTTGAGGAAATTCAAAAACAGGAGAATAAGTCAACACAGACAATTATTTTTAGATCAAGTCCTTTTTTTCAAGATCCCCGGTCAAAAAAATTAGGATCTAGAGTATTATCAAATTTAGAAAAGTTATATCTTACTATAAAAAGATTATCTCTAAAAATTGAGGACAATAGTGACTATTTAAATATTGCTCATAAAGCTGGGATACCTATTAAAAGTCTGAAAAATTTACAAAACAATTTATTTGGACTAGAGGCAAATTTTGAAGAACTTTCTGCTATTGATTTTAAAAAAGGTTGCTACATAGGCCAAGAAAATACAGCAAGAATGAAATTGAAAAATAAGTTAAGAAAAAAATTATTGCCATTGGTTTCTGAAAAGAATTTAAAAGTCGGAAGTGAAATTACTTTGAACGGTAATCAAATTGGTAAACTTTTAATTGCCAATCCCTTTCCATTCGGATTAATTAATACATTTGATAAAAAAGTTTCAGAATTAAAGAATAAAGAAATTTTAGTGGGTAAACAGAGGGCAAAAATAATTTAAAAATATGATAGGTATTTTAGGAGGTATGGGCACACAAGCTGGTTTAGATTTTTCTACAAAATTAGCTAAATTATATAGAGGTAAGCTGGATCAAAAATATCCGTTATTTGTACTATATAATAAGTCAAATGTGCCCAAAAGGTTAAGTGATAAAAAAGTTTACAAAAAAGTTTACAAAAGTTTATTAGAAGGATGTATTTTTTTGCAAAATAATAATTGTAAATTTATTACGATACCGTGTAACACGGCACACCATTGGTACGATGATTTAAATAAAAGAGTAAAAGTCCCTATCCTAAGTATGCCTAAAGAAGTGTTTACTTTTGCAAAAAAAAATTGTTCTTCTGGCTCAAAAATTGGTATTTTAGCAACCGAAAGTACTTTAAGAACAAGAATTTACCATAAATTTTTTGAAAAAAAATACAAACTAATTGAACCTTCTTTAAAATTGCAAAAAAGATATGTTAATAAATCTATTATTCTTGTTAAAAAAGGAAAAGTTAAAGAAGCTGAAAAAATTATTAAACCAGTGATTAGATATTTGTTAAAAATGAAATGTAAAAAAATTATTTTGGCTTGCACAGAACTTCCTGTAGCGATTTTTGCTTATAAATCATTTAAAAAAGTAAAGTCATCAAAAACATTTTTTGACCCAAATTTAATTTTAGCTAAAGCAGCAATGAAAAAATATAATTTAAAGCGCGTTAAGTAATCTAGAAAGTGATGCCAAAATACCATAGCCGCTTAACTCTATAAATAGAACAATTAGAACTATTAAAATTATTTTTCTCCTTTTTCGAATAAACTCGACCATTCCGAACTATAACATATTTCTTATGATAGCTAAATCTAGAAAATAATGTTTAGTATACATAAGTTTAATTTTTATATATAGGATTGAGAATGAGTAAAATAAAGTCGGATATTGAAATTGCAAGAAATGCTAAAATTTATCCAATCAACAAAGTTCTTAAAAAATTTAAAGTTCCTGACAAACCTTTCGCTTTCAGCCCGATGGGTCGTCATGTAGCTAAAATAAATTTGAAGTATATAAAAAAAATCAAAGCTAAAAAAAATAATTTAGTTTTAGTGACGGCTATAACACCCACTCCAGCTGGAGAAGGAAAAACTACAACTTCAGTCGGATTAAATGATGGTTTAAACAAAATAGGAAAAAAGTCTATTGTTTGTCTAAGAGAACCAAGTTTGGGTCCCTCTTTTGGTATGAAGGGTGGGGCAGCTGGCGGAGGATATGCTCAAGTCATTCCAATGGAGCAAATAAATTTACATTTTACTGGAGACTTTCATGCTATTACGTCAGCTCATAACTTATTATCAGCGCTTATCGACAATCATATATACTGGGGTAACAAACTTAATATTGATCCTGAAAATATTGTTTGGAAAAGAGTGGTAGATTTAAATGACAGAAGTTTAAGAAAGATAAAAATAAATTTAGAACAACTTCAAGCAAATCATCCGAGAGAGGACAGCTTTGATATAACTGTTGCTTCTGAAGTAATGGCTATTTTTTGTTTATCGAATGATATTAATGAGTTAGAGAAAAAAATTGGAAATATAACAGTAGCGTATTCAAAAAATAAAGAACCTATTTTTGCAAAAGATTTAAACGCTCATGGACCAATGACTGTATTATTAAAAGAGGCGATACGACCTAATGCAGTTCAAACTTTAGAAAATAATCTTGCAATTATTCATGGCGGTCCATTCGCTAATATTGCTCATGGTTGTAACTCGATTTTGGCGACTAAAACTGCATTAAAATTATCTGAGTATGTAATAACTGAAGCAGGGTTTGGTGCAGATTTGGGTGCTGAAAAATTTTTGAATATAAAGTGTCGTAAAGCTGGAATACAGCCGAAGTGTGTAGTTCTTGTTGCAACTATAAGAGCTTTAAAAATGCATGGTGGTGTAGAAAAAGATAATCTTAAATTAGAAAATTTAGATGCACTCAAAAAAGGTCTTCCAAATTTAAAGAGGCATATTGAAAATATAAAAAAATTTGGCTTAGATCTTGTTGTTGCTATTAATCATTTTAAAACAGATACTGAGGAAGAAGTAAAAATTATTAAGAAATATTGCAATGATTTAAATGTACAAGTAAGCCTTTGCACCCACTGGGCTAATGGTGGAAAAGGAACAAAAGAATTAGCAAATAAGGTTGTCAAGCTTTGTAAAGAGGCAAAAAAATCAAAATTTAATTTTATTTATGATGATAAAATCTCATTATTTGAGAAGATTGAAACAGTTGCAAATAAAATTTATAGAGCAAGTTCAGTTGAAATAAGCGATACAGCAAAAGAACAATTATCTAAACTTGAGCGAGCTGGATATTCAAAATTCCCAGTATGTATTGCCAAAACACAATATAGTTTTTCTGTTAACCCAAAATTAAAAGGAGCCCCAACTGATCATAAGCTAGAAGTGAGAGAAATAAGGTTATCAAGTGGAGCTGAATTTATAGTCGTAGTATGTGGATCAATAATGACCATGCCTGGTTTGCCGAGAACACCCGCTGCAGATAAGATAAAATTAAATAAGAAAGGTGATGTTGAAGGACTGTTTTAATTATTTCTTTTTATATTTGGCAGCTTCTTCGGATCCACCAGTTGCACTTCCTTTGCTGTAAGAGTGTGCTCCCATTCCTGCTAGTTGACCATCTTTTACAATTAAATATTGATCTCTAATAGGCTTCTTGTCAAAAAAACACTCTAATATTTCTCTTACTCCAGCAGCGTATCTATATTGTGCTGACAAAGAAGTGCCCGATGTATGTGGTGTCATTCCGTGATTAGGCATTGATCGCCAAACATGATCGTTAGGTGCTGGTTGAGGAAACCAAACATCACCAGCATATCCACTTAATTGACCAGATTTTAGAGCTTTAGCTATTGCTTCTCTATTACAAATTTTACCTCTTGCAGTATTAATTATGTAAGCACCTTTTTTCATTTTGCTTATCAATTTATCATCAAATAAATTTTCCGTTTCAGGATGAAGAGGACAATTTATAGTTACAACATCACAAACTTTTACTAAAGATTCAACAGATTCATGAAATGTTAAATTTAATTCTTTTTCAACTGAGTCAGGTAATTTATGTCTATCGAAGTAATGAAGGTGAACATCAAAAGGTTTCATTTTTCTTAATGCATCTAAACCTATTCTACCAGCTGCAACTGTTCCAACATGCATACCTTCTACGTCATATGATCTTTGAACCGCATCAGCTATATTCCAACCACCATCTTTAACTATGGCATGTTGATTATGATAATCTCTTACTAGTGATAAAATCATCATTACAATATGTTCAGCTACAGATCGGGAATTGCAATAAGTTACTTCAACAACATCTATTTTATTATCCATAGCTGCTTGTAAATCTACATGGTCAGAACCTATACCAGCAGTAATTGCCATTTTTAGATTTTTAGCTGTTTTAATTTTTTCTTTAGTTAAATAATAAGGCCAAAAAGGTTGTGATATTACAATATCAGCATCAACAAGTTCTTTATCTGCTTTGCAGCCTTTGGCATCTTTATCAGAAGTTACGACTAAAGTATGGCCGTTAGACTCTAAAAATTTTCGTAAACCTAATTCTCCTGATACACATCCTAATAATTCCCCAGGGTTAAAATCTATACCTTTTGGAGATGGCAAAGTCATTCCATCTGGATATTTATCTAATTTTGGTAAACTTGATAAAGGATAACTTTTCGGCATCCCTTTTTTTGGATCATCATATAAAACACATAGTATCTTCATTTTATTAGTTGACTATTAACCGTGGTCAAAGTCAATTATAATTAATTTAGGTTTCTTAAGGTTTTTGGTGCGGTCGGAGAGACTCGAACTCTCATGGGAAAACCCACACGGCCCTCAACCGTGCCTGTCTACCAATTTCAGCACGACCGCTTATTTTATGCGACAATAAATGAATGACAATTATTGTTCAAGTTGATAGACTAGAATTAGTATGTCTGCTCAACAAGAAAGTGTTAAAAATTCAGAAGAGATTTACAAAAAAATCTCAAAATTTGTGCCTGATGTTGAGTGGAAGATACATCAGCCACTTATAGAAAAAATAAATAAACTCAAAAAAGAAAAAAACGCAATAATTTTAGCCCATAATTATCAAACACCAGAAATTTATCATGGTGTAGCCGATATTGCAGCTGACTCTTTAGCTCTTGCTGTTGAGGCTTCAAAAACTTCAGCTGATAAAATAATTATGTGCGGAGTTCACTTTATGGCTGAAACTGCAAAACTGATGAGTCCTAATAAAAAAGTTTTTTTACCAGATATGAAAGCTGGTTGTTCATTATCTACATCAATAACAGGTGCAGACGTGAGAATGTTAAAAGA
Organism: uncultured Pelagibacteraceae bacterium; assembly: GCA_902582155.1. Classification (GTDB taxonomy): domain Bacteria; phylum Pseudomonadota; class Alphaproteobacteria; order Pelagibacterales; family Pelagibacteraceae; genus Pelagilacustribacter. Next base: position 34,838 of record CACHRI010000003.1, on the reverse strand, counting down.
AAAATATCCAGGTGTTCCAGTCGTCTCATATGTAAACACTTCAGCAGACGTTAAAGCTGAAACTGATGTTTGTTGTACATCAGCAAATGCGGTGAAAGTTGTTGAGTCACTTAATGTTGAAAAAGTAATTTTTTTACCAGACCAGTATTTAGCTGACTATGTTTCAAAAAATACAAAAGTTAAGATTATTTCTTGGAAAGGAACTTGTATAGTGCACGAACAATTTAGTGCAAAAGAGATTCAAGATATTAAAAAACAAAATCCTGGTATCAAAGTTATTGCTCACCCTGAATGTCCCCCAGATGTAATAAAGGCTTCTGATTTTACTGGATCAACTTCTGGTATGATAAATTATGTAAAAGATAATCAGCCGAAGAAAGTAATGTTAGTAACAGAATGTTCTATGAGCGATAATGTTGAAGCAGATAATCCAAATGTAAGTTTCATTAAACCTTGTAATCTTTGTCCATATATGAAGAAAATAGATTTAAAGAAAATACTTGATTGTTTAGAGAATGAAACCAATGAAATTATATTGGATGATAAAACAATCGAGGCTGCAAGAAAATCTGTAATTAGAATGACTGAAATTGGTCGTTAGATCAGTGCAAAAAATAAATCAAAAGTATATTAGTTCTGTAGTTAAAAAAGCCTTAGATGAAGATCTAAAACCCATGGGCGATGTTACAACTAAACTTATAAAATTCAGCAATAAGAAAATTAAAGCTAGAATAATAGCCAAACAGAATGGAGTAATAGCTGGGATAGAATTCTGCAAGAAAGCATTTAAATTAATTGGAAAAGAGTCGATTTTTAAGTCTAAAGTGAAAGATGGAAAATTTATAAAAAAAAATAAAGTGATAGCTGAAATTTTAGCAAATACAAAAACAATACTTACAGCCGAGAGAACAGCTTTAAATTTTTTAAATCATGCATCAGGTATTGCTACAATCACAAATAGTTTTGTTGAAAAAGCAGGAAAAAAAACAAAAATTTGTTGTACAAGAAAAACAACTCCCAACCTAAGGTTATTAGAAAAATATGCTGTCAAAAAAGGCGGGGGTTTTAACCATAGATATAATCTAAGCGATGAAGTTTTAATTAAGGACAATCATATTAAAGCAGCTAGAGATTTAAAAAAACTTGTAACTAGAGCTTCCAAATCTAAAAAAGTTGTTACGGTTGAAATTGAAAACATAGGGCAGTTAAGAAAAATATTAGGATTAAAATTTAAAAGAATTCTTTTTGATAATATGAGTATTTCTCAATTAAAAAAATGCCTCAAACTCTGTAATAAAAAATATGAAACTGAATATTCTGGCAATGCTAATTTAAGAAACATAAAAAAAATTTCTAAAACTGGGATTGATAGAATTTCAGTTGGTACTATCACTCATAGTGCTAAAACTTTTGACACTAGTTTATTACTTGGATAACTCTGCTTGTGCTGCAGCTAGTCTTGCTACTGGTACTCGGAAAGGAGAGCAAGATACGTAATCTAAACCGGTCTTAGAACAAAATTCTATACTTTTAGGATCGCCTCCGTGCTCACCACAAATACCGAGTTTAATTTTTTTATTAGTTTTTCTACCTCTCGAAGAAGCAATCTCTACAAGTTCGCCTACTCCACTTTGATCTATACTAACAAAGGGATCAACGTCGAAGATTTTATTATCTATATAGTCATTTAAAAATTTACCAGAGTCATCCCTGCTAATACCAAAAGTGGTTTGAGTTAAATCATTTGTACCAAAACTAAAAAAGTCTGCATGCTTAGAAATGTTTTTAGCTTGTAAAGCAGCTCTAGGTAATTCAATCATTGTCCCTACGATATAATCTAATTTAGCTTTGTTTTGTTTTTCAATTTGATGAGCAACACGATTAACTAATGAGCGCATTATGCTTAATTCAGATTCTGTTGAAACTAATGGAATCATAATTTCTACAAAAGCAGATTTTATTTTCTCTTTTTTAAGTTCTATTATAGCCTCAAAAATAGCTCTACATTGCATTTCATAAATCTCAGGAAAAGATATCCCTAATCTGCACCCTCTATGACCAAGCATCGGATTTTCCTCATGTAGTTCAGCTATTCTATCTCTAATTTCTTTGGAGGCTAAATTTAAAGATCTTGCAACCTCGTCAACATCTTTATCAGCCTTGGGCAAAAACTCATGAAGTGGTGGATCTAATAATCTTACTGTAACAGGTAAGCCAGACATTACTTTAAATATTTTTTTGAAATCTTCTTTTTGATAAGGCAAAAGTTTTGATAGCGCATGATTTCTGTCTTCATTTGATCTAGAGAGAATCATTTGTCTTACTGATAATATTCTATCTTCATCAAAAAACATGTGTTCAGTTCTACATAGTCCTATTCCTTCTGCCCCAAAATCTATAGCTGTTTTGCTATCTTGTTCAGTCTCAGCATTAGTTCTTATCTTTAATTTTCTAAATTCATCTGCCCATTTCATTATTGTTGAAAAATATCCTGAAATTTCAGGTTTAACTGTTGGAACCAAACCTTTCATAACTTTACCACTTCCCCCATCGATTGTTATAATGTCACCTTCTTTTATAATTTCGTTACCTGCTTTAAATTGTTTGTTTTCATAATCAATTGTTATCTCGCTAGATCCTGAAACACATGGTCGACCCATTCCTCTTGCGACTACAGCAGCATGACTGGTCATTCCACCCCTAGCGGTTAATATACCTTTGGCTGCATGCATTCCATGTATATCTTCTGGGGATGTTTCTAATCTTACTAAAATAGTATCTTGCATCATGTTATTAAGTTTTTCTGCTTCATCAGCGGTAAAAACGACTTTGCCGCTTGCTGCACCAGGTGAAGCAGGTAATCCAGATGCTACAACTTCTTTTTTAACTTTATCATCTAAAGTTGGATGTAAAAGTGTGTCAATAGTGTTTGGATCTATTCTTAGTATTGCTTCTTTTCTTGAAATTAATTTTTCCTTAACCATATCAACTGCAATTTTAATTCCCGCTTTAGCAGTTCTTTTTCCAGATCTTGTTTGAAGCATCCAAAGTTTATTATTTTCAACCGTAAATTCAATATCTTGCATATCTCTATAATGTTTTTCTAATTTGATAAAAACTTTTTCTAACTCCTTATAAGCTTTCGGCATTGCTTCTTGCATTGATAATTCTTTTGAACCTGATTCTTTTTTTGATTTTTTTGTAATGTATTGTGGTGTTCTTGTGCCAGCAACAACATCTTCACCTTGAGCATTAATTAAATATTCCCCAAAAAATGAATTTTCACCAGTAGACGGGTTTCTTGTGAAAGCTACTCCGGTAGCGCAATCACTACCCATATTTCCAAAGACCATGGCTTGAACATTTACAGCTGTTCCCCATTCGTCAGGTATTCTATTTAGTTTCCTATAAGTTTTTGCTCGTTGACTCTCCCAAGATCTAAATACTGAGCTCACAGCCTCGATCAATTGCTCATTAACATCTTGAGGGAAATTTTTACCAGTTTTTTCTTTTACCAATTTTTTAAAGTTTTCTATAAGCCCGTCCCAATCAGAAGCATCAATTTCTGTGTCTTCTAGTACGCCTTTAGTAAGTTTAAAATTATCTATCATTTCTTCAAATAAATGTCCCTCTACTCCCATTACTACGTTGCTAAACATTTGAATGAATCGTCTATAACTATCTTTTGCAAAGCGAAGATTATTAGATTTTGAAGCTAACGCGTTTACTGTTTTATCATTTAATCCTAAATTTAAAATAGTATCCATCATTCCAGGCATCGAAATTCTTGCACCAGATCTAACAGAAACTAAAAGTGGGTTTTTCAAATCTCCAAATTTTTTTGATGTTTTTTTTTCAATTTTTTTAATCTCAGCCTTAATTTGAGATAAAATTTTAGTAGGCAATTTTTTTTTATTTGAATAAAAAATATCGCAGACTTCTGTGGTAATTGTAAAACCTGGGGGTACAGGTAAGCCAAGTTTACCCATTTCAGCTAAATTTGCTCCTTTACCGCCTAATAAATTTTTTTTATTTTTAAGTTTACTAATCTTTTTATCATCAAAACTGAAAATAAATTGTTTCACGATATTCCTTCTAGTTTAGAAAAGTTAATAAAATTGTTAAAAGTATTACAAAACATTTTTAATAACTCTAGCCTATTATTTTTAATATCATTATTGTCATCATTTACAATAACATTATCGAAAAATTTATCAGTGAATATCTTAACTTCTGATAGGCTTAAAAGTAATTTTTCATAATCTTTATCTTGTTCATTTACTGTAAAAGATTTTCGAATCTCATTAAGCTTTTCAAATAAGTGTTTTTCTTCATCCTTTCTAAATAAAACAGCATCTGGTCTACCTGATAAATTTTCTTTTGCGCTTTCCACAATATTAAATGCTCTTTTGTAAGAACTAATTGCATTAATCCCAGCTTCTTTATTTATATATTTGTTCATTAAAGTGTTTTTTTTGTAGAGGTCAAAATAATTGTCGCTAAAGTATGAACTTATAGATGCTTCAATAATATCGTTTTTTATATTTTTGTCTTTTAAAATATTTTTCATTCTTTCCTTGAGAAAATTTAATATTTCATTTTCAGAATTTTCATTAGTCTTTCTTACCCCTTGTTCCTCAAGTAATTTAATATTGTAACTTATTAAATTTCTGAGTTTTAAATTTAATTTATTATCAATAATAGTTCGTAATAATCCAATTGCCGATCTTCTCAGAGCAAAAGGATCTTTTGAACTAGTTGGTTTTTCATTAATTAGAAAAAATCCAACTAAGGTATCAATTTTATCTGAGATTGCCAAAATATAACTGATTGGTTTTTTAGAAGTCATAGAATTATTTCCTAATGGAAGATAATGATCACTTACTGCATTTGATACATCCTCCTCAAAACCTTGGCTTAAAGCAAAATATTTTCCCAAGAGTCCTTGTAGATCAGGATATTCATTTACCAAGTCCGAACATAAATCAGATTTAGAGATGGATGCTGCTATTTCTGCTTTCTCCTTGTTTAAGTTAAACTCATCAGCCAACATACCGCTCAATTTTCTTAATCTCTGAGTTTTGTCATAAACAGAACCAAGTCCCTCATAAAATTTTACATCTTTAAGTTTTGCAATTTGTTTAATTAAATTTTTTGATTTATCTTTATCCCAAAAGAATTTGGCATCTGCTAATCTAGCCTCTACTACTCTTTTGTTTCCATCCTTAATAAGATTATTTGTATCTTTTTTATTTGTGACTACTAAAAAGAAGTTAGTGATTTCGTCTTTTTTATCTATAATAGGAAAATATCTTTGATGATTTTGTAATGTGGAAATAATAATTTCTTTTGGTAATTCTAAATATTTTTTGTCAAAATCAATTAATAGTACTTGAGGGTCTTCTACTATATTGGTTACCTCTTTTAAGAGCTTAAGGTCATAAAGATTCTTAAAATTTTTAACTTTATAAAAACTTTCGAATTTTTTGATTATCTTTTGCTCTCTTTCTTCATGATTAAGTATTATATTATTATTTAATAATAATTTTTTATAATCCTTTGCAGTTTTCACTTTAACAACTTTAGTATCGAGGTCTTTTTCTATTACAGTACAGTCGCTAGCTCTTAAGTGACCATAGCTAAAAGCAAGTATTTCTCTATTATATACAGCTAAAATAGATCTAAGAGGTCTTCCCCATAATAAGTCTGTATCAGACCACCTCATTGATTTTTTCCATTTTATTGAAGCTATGCTATTTACAACTATTTTTTTTAACACTTCTGAAGTTAAAACTTCCTTGCTTTTAGTTTTAATATAATAAAATTTTCCTTTATCATTCTGCTTTTCCATAAGATCTTTTCGAGATGAGCTATGTGCTTTTAAAAAATTATTTATAACATCTTCCATGACACCGACTTTTGGACCTCTTATCTCTTTGGAGGGAATTTTAATTTTTTCCGAAAAATCTTTGAGAAATATTGTGAGTCTTGTTGGAGATGAAAAAGCTTTTAAAGATCCGAATTTTAAGTTTTCCTCAATTAAAGAGCTTTTAAATTTTGTTTCTAAATCATTCCTTGCATTAATTTGTAAATTAGGCGGTATCTCTTCACTATAAAGCTCTAATATAAATTCTGACATAATGTTACTGACTTTCTAACCATAATTTTCCGGATCCTTTAGATAATTCTCTTATTCTGTCAATGTAGTTTGCTCTTTCTGCTACTCCTATTACTCCCCTAGCATCTAGTAAATTAAAAATATGACTAGCTTTTAAACATTGGTCATATGCTGGAAGAGCAAGTTTTTTGTCTAAAAGAGATTTACATTCTTTTTCGGCATGCTCAAAATTTGATAGTAAAATTTTAGTATCTGCATATTCAAAATTATATGCTGAAAATTCTTTTTCTGATTGATGAAAAACATCTTTATATTTAACTCCCTCTCTATTCCATTCAATGTCAAATACATTTTTCTTCCCTTGCACAAACATACACAATCTTTCTAAACCATATGTAAGTTCAACTGGAACAGGTTTGCAGTCTATGCCGGTCATTTGCTGAAAATAAGTAAATTGAGTTATCTCCATGCCATCACACCAAACCTCCCATCCTAACCCAGCAGCTCCTAGAGTAGGACTTTCCCAATCATCTTCTACAAATCTTATGTCGTGTTTTTTTACATCTATTCCGATTGCTGATAAACTTTTCAAATAAATATTTTTAATATTTTTTGGTGAAGGTTTTATTATTACTTGAAATTGATAATAATGTTGTAATCTATTTGGATTTTCTCCGTAACGTCCATCGGTAGGTCGTCTTGAAGGTTGGACGTAAGCAGCTTTCCATGGATTAGGACCCAAAGATCTTAACGTAGTAGCAGGATGAAAAGTTCCTGCCCCAACTTCTAAATCATAAGGTTGAAGCAATACACATCCATATTTGCCCCAGAACTTTTGCAGACTCATTATTATTTCTTGAAATGTCTGTCCTTTAGAACTATCGTTTTTTTTCTTTTGTAGCATTTATAAGCCAAATCTTTGCCATAAACTTTTTTCTTCAATATTTTCTAAAACTCTTTCAATTTGATTATCTAATGATGAAGATAATTTTTTTGCTAAAAACCCTCTTTGTTTTTCAAATTTTTTAATGATTACTTTATCTCCAAATTTTTCTCTTAACACTTGATCTGCATTTCCTATCCCATCAATTAATCCAAGTTTAAGCGCTACTGAACCAGCCCAAAATTCCCCTGTAAATATATTATTTTTTTCTGGATCTTTAATTTTTTCGCCCCTACTTTGTTTTACAATTTTAATAAAATCTGAATGCAAATCTAATTGTATTTTTTTTAATCTTTCAACATCCTCTTGTTTTTCCTCTACAAAGGGATCAAGAGTACTTTTATTTTTACCTGCAGTATAAATTCTTCTTTCAACACCAATTTTTTTTATTAAATCTTTAAAACCAAATGATGCTGATATAACGCCAATAGATCCAATTATAGAGCTTGAATTTGCGTAGATTTCATCTCCAGCACAAGCGATAAAATAACCTCCTGATGCCGCAACATCTTCAGCAAATATCATTACTTTAGTCTTATTTTTTTTAGCTAATTGTCTTATATAACTATAAATTAAATGTGATTGAACCGGTGACCCTCCTGGAGAATTAATTGAGATCGCAACTGTTTTAGCTTTTTTGTAAGAAAATGCTTTTTTAAGGATATCCTGTTGGTTGGCTAAATCTATCCCTTGCTTAAATCTTCCAACAGACCCTATCACTCCAGTCATTCTGACATGCGGTATAATTATTTTTTTTTTAAATATTGAAAACATAAATGAGTATTAATATTTTACTTATATCAATACTATAAAAAATTTTAATAAATTATTACGCTACCCCTAGTTGAATTGAAGGTGCGTCAACAGGTTTTAAATAAGAATATTATATTTTGCTAAGGTTGTGTAAAAACTATTTATGGGATCAGTTATACCTCTTAAAAACTCGGCCAATTCTGCATACCTTGATCTACGAAATCTAGTCGTAGATAAATTAGACAAAGTTGAGGCTCTAATCAATCTTAAGCTTGAGAGCAAAGTTGATCTTATTCAGAAAATGACGAAACATCATTTAAATTCTGGAGGCAAAAGATTAAGAGCTCTTTTAACTTTAGGTTCAGCTAAATTAGCTGGTTATGATTTGGGAGATAGAGATATAAACTTAGCAAGTTGCGTTGAATTAATTCATTCTGCCACTTTATTACATGACGATGTAATAGATGAAAGTGATTTAAGGAGAGGAAATAAAACTACTAACAGTATTTGGGGGAATCAATCTTCAATTTTGACTGGGGATTATTTGTTGAGCAGATGTTTTGAGATTATGGTAGATGACGGTGATTTAGAAATACTAAAATTATTATCTTCTACTTCTGCGAAAATAGCTCAAGGAGAAGTTTTGCAGCTTCAACATAAAGGTGAAGCAGATCTTTTAGAAGAGACTTATACAAAAATTATTAGTTTAAAAACAGCTGCTTTATTTTCTGCAGCTACTAAAACAGGCGCTTGTTTAGGTAAACTAAATATTAAAGAAAAAGAAGCTTTAGCTTCTTACGGAAAAAATCTTGGTTTGGCTTTTCAAATTGCTGATGATGCTTTAGATTATTTCGCTAAAGAGATTTTGTTTGGTAAAGAAATTGGAAAGGATTTTTATGAAGGTAAAACGACCTTACCATTAATTATAATTTTTCAAAGAGCTAATGATGAAGAAAGAGATTTTTTAAAAGAAATATTTAAAAAAGAAAAAAGAAATGAAGATGATTTCAGTGAAGTATTATCACTTATAAACAAATATAAAGCTGTAGAAGAAAGTTTAAAAAGAGCTGAATATTTTGTTAATGTCTCAAGAGATGCTCTAGCTATTTTTCCAAACAGTAGAGAGAGAAAAATTTTACAAAACTTATCAAGTTTTAGTTTAAATAGATCATTCTAAGGATATAAAAGTTCTTTTTTCCAATCACCGTTTTCTTTTTTATAATTTAATCTTTCATGTATTCGACCTTCACCATCTAACCAAAACTCAATTTGAGAAGGTATTAATCTCCATCCAGACCAATGCGGTGGTCTAGGCACTTCATTAGAAGGATATTTTTTTTCATATGTCTCTATTTTTTTTATAAAATCATCTCTTTTATTTAATATTTCAGATTGGGAAGAAGCCCATGCGCCAATTTTATTCTTGTATGGCCTTGAGTTATAGTAATCATCTGCCTCTTTATCTGATACTTTTTCAACTAATCCAATTATTCTTACTTGTCTTCTAATACTTTTCCAATGAAAACACATAGATGATTTTTTATTAACTTTTAAATCACTTCCTTTTTTACTATTAAAATTTGTATAAAAGACAAATCCTTTGTCGCTTAACCCTTTCAATAAAACCATTCTCACACTTGGCTGGTTAGCTTTATCTACAGTGGCAACTGCCACAGCATTTGGGTCATTTATTTCGGTCTCTTCAGCTTTTGCGAACCATTTTTTGAATAATTCTATTGGATTATTAGCTTCTTCAAAGCATTTATCCAACCCGAGAGAATTTTTGCCATTTTTTTGATTCATAATTTATTTAAAATAATTTATACATTAAATAACTATGTCTTTTAATACTTTTGGAAAAATTTTTAGGTTCACTACTTGGGGAGAGTCTCATGGGCCGGCTATAGGCTGTATAGTTGATGGTTGTCCACCAAATATCCCTATATCAGAGAAAGAGATTCAAAAGGACATGGATAAGAGAAGGCCTGGGCAGTCAAAATTTACGACCCAAAGGAAAGAAAGTGATAAGGTTTCTATTTTATCTGGTGTCTTTCAAGGAAAGACTACGGGAACTCCAATTTCAATGATTATTTATAATGAGGACAAAAGATCTAGAGATTATGAATCTATCAAAGATAAATTTAGACCAGGTCATGCTGACTTTACTTATTTTAAAAAGTACGGAATAAGAGATTTTAGAGGTGGTGGTCGTCAATCTGCTAGAGAAACTGCAAGTAGAGTAGCAGCTGGTGCAATAGCTAAAATTGTTCTAAAAAAAATAATTGGAAAAAAAATTAGTATTGTTGGAGCAGTAACTCAATTAGGGATAATGGGCTGCAACACTTCTAAGTGGAAAGATAATGAAATAAAAAAAAACCCATTCTTTTGTCCAGATAAATCATCAGTAAAATTATGGGAAAAATATTTATTAGGAATAAGAAAATCTGGATCATCTTGTGGAGCGATAATAGAACTTAGAGCTAAAGGTGTTCCAGTTGGATTAGGAGCTCCAATTTATTCAAAACTAGATGCAGATATAGCTTCTGCACTAATGAGTATTAACGCTGTTAAAGGAGTTAATATTGGTGCCGGTATGGGCTCTGCTTATTTGACAGGAGAGGAAAATGCTGATGAGATAAGAGGTGGTGCTGGTAGAATTAAATTTAAAAGTAATAAAGCTGGAGGGATTTTAGGTGGTATTTCATCAGGACAAGATATTATAGCGTCATTTGCAGTGAAACCTACCTCTTCCATTTTAAATAGTAGGGAGACGATAAATAAAGAGGGAAAAAATACTAAAATTTCTGTTAGAGGTAGGCATGACCCATGTGTTGGAATTAGAGCTGTGCCTATTGGTGAGGCTATGTTAGCTTGTGTAATATTAGATCACTATATGATGAACAAAGCTCAGTGCAGCTAATTAGAAAATTTATTTTTATTTTTTGCAAATATAATATTAGATTTTAAAGCTTCTTCAATTTTTTCAACAATAGAATTAAAGTTTAAACCAGCTTTTTCATACATTTTTTCTGGAGTATCTTGATCTATAAATGTGTCTGGCAAAAACATGGATCTAAATTTAAGTCCTTTGTCAAAAATTCCTCTATCAGAGAGTAATTTCATTACGTGAGAACCAAAACCACCAATGGAACCTTCTTCAATTGTAAGAATTAATTCATGATTTGACGCAATTTCTAAGATCAATTTTTCATCTAGTGGTTTAGCAAAACGAGCATCGATAATTGATATCTTTATCCCTTTTTTTTCTAAAACTTCTTTAGCTTTTTTGCATTCTTCTAATCTAGCCCCAAAATTTAAAATTGCAGCGTCCTTTCCTTCGCTTATAATTCTCCCTTTTCCAATCTCTAAAACTTCGTTTATTCCTGGTAATTTAAGTCCTATTCCATTGCCTCTTGGATACCTAAAGGCAGATGGTCTATCATTAATATTTACTGATGTATTAATCATTTTTACTAATTCTGATTCATCGCTAGCTGCCATTACTATAAAATTCGGAAGAGTAGCTAAATACGTTACATCGAATGATCCAGCATGTGTAGGTCCATCCGCACCAACCAATCCCGCTCTATCAATAGCAAACCTAACAGGTAATGATTGTAAAGCAACATCGTGGACTACTTGATCATATGCTCTTTGAAGAAATGTAGAATATATAGCTGCATAAGGCTTATAACCTTCTGTTGCTAATCCAGCTGCAAATGTAACTGCGTGCTGTTCTGCTATCCCGACATCAAACATTCTGTCTGGAAATTTTTTTTCAAACAAATTCAAACCTGTACCTGAGGGCATTGCACCAGTAATCCCAATAATTTTTGTATCTTTTTCAGCGTGTTTGATTAGTGTTTCAGAAAAAACTTTTGTATATGAGGGAGCTTTAGATATTGACTTGCTTTGCTGACCTGTAGAAACATTAAATTTAGAAACTCCATGATATTTATCGCCAGATTGCTCAGCTGGTTTGTATCCTTTTCCTTTCTGAGTAATAGCGTGAATTAGAATTGGACCATTATGATTTGAATTTTTTACGTTCTCAAGGATTTTTACAAGATAATCAACATCATGACCGTCAATTGGACCTATATAATAAAAGCCTAGTTCACTAAATAAAGTGCCACCAGTTACTATACCTCTTAAAATGTCTTCTGCTTTTCCAGCTTTTTGGCTAAATCTTTTAGAAAATGCTGAAGTTATTAATTTAATTGTCTCTCGTAAACTAAAATATATTTTACCAGACAATAATTTTGCCAAGTATTTGCTCATAGCTCCCACTGGTTTAGCTATCGACATTTCATTATCATTTAAAATCACAATTAATTTTGATTTAAGTGCTCCAGCATTATTCATCGCTTCATAAGCCATTCCAGCACTCATTGCGCCATCGCCTATAACAGCGACTACGTTATTATTGTCATTTGATAGTTTTTTAGCTACAGAAATCCCTAAAGTTGATGAAATAGATGTAGAACTGTGTGCTGCACCAAAAGGATCGTATTCACTTTCCTCTCTTTTAGTAAAACCAGATAATCCACCGCCTTTACGCAAAGTTCTTATTTCATTTTTTCTGCCTGTAATTATTTTATGCGGGTAACATTGATGGCTCACATCCCAAACCAATTTATCTTTTGGTGTATTAAAAACATAATGTAAAGCGACAGTAAGCTCAACAACACCTAGTCCAGCTCCAAGATGCCCGCCGGTTTCTGAAACAACATCAATTAATTCAGATCTTAACTCCTCTGATATTTGTTTAAGGTATTTTTTTTCAATTTTTCTTAAGTCAGATGGATAATTTATTTTATCTAAAAGTTTTGACATTAATATTTCCTTATTAAAATAAAATTTATTAAACTTATAAGTTCGTTAGCTCTACTTCCATATTTAGTTAACTTTTTCAAAATATTTTTTTTTAAATTATTTGCATATTTATAAGCATTTTCATACCCCAAGAGATTAATAATCGTAGATTTGCCTTTTTTTTTATCTTTTTTAACACTTTTCCCTGTGTTTTTTGAAGAACCTTTGATATCTAAAAAATCATCCGCTAATTGAAATAATAAACCTATATCTTCTCCAATTTTGATTAGTTTATTTATTTCAGATCTTTTTTTACCACCTACTTGTCCAACAGCAAAACAACAAAAGCTAAATAGTTTGCCTGTTTTTTCTTTTTGCATGTTTATTATTTCCTTGAAACTTTTCTTAACGTTCTCATATTTTAAATCTAATTCTTGTCCGCCAGCAATTCCAGTGTGGCCTGAGCATTCTGCTAATTTTTTTATAATCAAAAGTTTATAATCATTTTTAATTTTAAACTTTTCGTCTGATATCATTTCAAATGCCAATGTAAGTAAAGAGTTGCCAGCTAGAACTGCTGTTGACTCTCCAAATTTAATGTGGGTAGTTAGTTTACCTCTTCTGAGTTTATCGTTATCCATGCATGGCAAATCATCGTGTATTAAAGAGTATGAGTGAATACATTCTACAGCTCCGCAAATATTGTAAAGTTTAGTTGGATTAATTTTGTAAATTTTTCCTACAGCTAAAATAACACTTGATCTAATTTTTTTTCCTCCTGACAAAACACCATATTTCATAGGTGTGACAAGTAAGCTTTTTTTTTGTCTATTAATAAAATCTTTAATAAATGAATCTATCTTGTTTGCGTTTTTAACAAGTTTATTTTTTATCATTTTTTTTTCCTTGAAAACTAATTTGTTTAAACCTTTTTTTAAAAAGCTCATCTATATGTTTGTTCAATTTAAGTAACCTTTCATAATCCTTCACATAGTTTTCTAAGTTTAAGCCATCTTTTTCAATTTTTTCTAAGATTTCGTTGATTTCTTCCTTCGTCTCTTTTATTGATTTACTTTTAATGTCAGCTGGAATATTTTTACTATTCATTATCTTATATTATTTATATTATGCAAAATATCTATTCAAATATAATTAATTTCAACTCCAATAACTTGCAAAAAATTATTAGAATTCTAAAAAAAGGTGGCATAATTGGTTTGCCCACTGAAACAGTTTATGGTTTAGCTGGGAGTGCTTACTCAGCAAAGGCTATTAATAGAATCTACAAAGTAAAAAATAGGCCAAATAAAAATCCACTAATAATTCATTATTATAACTTAAAACAAGCTGAAAAAGATGTCATATTAAATGAAAAATTTTATAAAATTTATAATAAATTAAGCCCAGGTCCTATTACATACATAGTAAAAAAAAAGATCAAAACAAATATATGTCCTAAAGCATGTTCTAAACTAAAAACTGTAGGTATTAGGTTTCCAAAAAATAAGATTATCAGACAAATACTTAAAACGATTAAATTTCCACTGGCCATGCCGAGTGCAAATAAATCATCAAGCATTAGTTCTGTTAGTCCAATAGATGTTTCAGAAGAATTTAAAAATAAAGTTATAGTTGTTAACGGTGGATATTCTAAAATAGGAATAGAATCTACTGTTATAAATTTAGTTGGTAAAATATCAATTTTAAGACCTGGTAAAATAACGCCTAATCAATTAGAAAAAATTCTTAAACATAAAATAAATTTTGCTATGTCAAGTAAAATTCTAAGATCGCCTGGATTATTAAAAAAACATTATTCTCCTAATATTCCAATTTTACTCAATCAAAAAAAATGTCCTAAGAAACATGCTTTTATCACTTTTGGAAAGAAATACCCTGTGACAAGAAATTCTTTTAACTTAAGTAGAAAATCTAATTTAAATGAAGCTGCTAAAAATTTATATAAATTTTTTAGAATCATTAAAAACCAAAAATATAAAAAAATTTATATATCACCAATACCAAATAAAGGTATCGGCTATGCAATAAATGATAGAATAATACGAGCTGCAAAATAATGAAATTAGAAATTAAAAACTTACAAAAAAAATTTAACAACTTTACAGCAGTAGATAATATTAGTTTTAATATTCAAGAGGGTGAAACGTTGGGATTATTAGGTCCTAATGGTTGTGGAAAAACCACAACTATTGGAATGTTGTTAGGTTTAATCAAACCTACTAATGGCGAGATTTTAATTAATGAAACGAATCTAGATAATCTTAATAGAGAAGAGGTTTTAAGTGAAGTGAATTTTGCCTCACCTTATGTCGAGTTACCCAAAAAATTAACAGTAAGAGAAAATTTAGAAGTGTATGCTCGATTATACGGAATAAAAAACTTTAAAAATAAAATAAATGAAATTTCAAAAGATTTAAATTTGGAATTATTTTTAGACAAAAAAACCGGTGAACTATCCTCTGGTCAAAAAAATAGAGTATCGCTAGCAAAATCTTTAATAAATGATCCCAAAATTTTATTTTTAGATGAGCCAACTGCTAGCCTTGATCCAGATATAGGAGATTTTGTGAGAGAGTATATCGAAAAGTACAAATCTAAAAATCAGATGTCCATATTATTAGCTTCTCATAATATGAAAGAAGTAGAAAGATTATGTGATCACGTCATCATGATGAGAGGTGGAAAAATTGTTGATAGGGGAACATGCAAATCGTTAATAGATAAACATGGAAGAAATAATTTAGAAGATACTTTTTTAAAAATCGCGAGGAATAAAAATGAATTGGTATAAAGTTTATGGTCTAAGCCTAAGGCATTTTTACTTAATTAAAAGTTCATTTCCAAGAATTTTAGATCTTTTATATTGGCCTAGTATTCAGATTTTTCTATGGGGTTTTATTTCAAAGTTTTTTACTTTAAGTTCGACGTATTACAGTAATACTGTTGGTGTAATTTTATCAGCTGCAATTCTTTATGATTTCCTTTTCAGAGCTAGCATCAGCTATAATATGATGTTCTTAGAAGAAATTTGGAGCAGAAATTTTACCAATTTATTTATTTCTCCAATCAAAATTAAAGAAATTATTGCAGCTTTGACATTAACTGCAGTAATAAGAACATTAATTGGTATGGTTCCAGCTTCAATACTTGCAATACCATTGTTTGGCGTATCAATATTTAAAATTGGATTACCTTTAATTGCTTTGTTGATTAGCTTATATATTTTTGGGATTACTTTGGGTCTACTTGTGACATCAGGATTAATAAGATTTGGTCCCTCTTTTGAAAATATTGCTTGGGCGAGTTTATTTTTTTTAGCCCCTCTAGGGTGTATTTATTACCCGATAGAGATATTGCCTAATTGGTTGCAAATTATTGCAAAAATACTACCTTTAGTTCATATTTTTGAGGAAATGAGAAACATTTTAATTAATGAAATTATAAGTTATAGTCAAATCTTAATAGCAATTGCTATTTCTTTTTTTTTACTTTGTCATGGGCATTATGGTTTTTTACATCTCATACAGTGGGGCAAAAATAAGAGGAACATTAATTAACATTGGAGAATAGCAGTGCATAAAAAGATAAAAGAAATTAAAAGCAACGAAAGCCCGCCTAAAGTGATAAAAAATTTATTTAATAAAAATGAAATCAATGATTTTTTAAAGCTTTATGAACAGCTGCCAACTACCGTACATAATAAAAAACAAAATGTCATTAAAAAAAGATGGTTAATTGAATACGGTAAAGATTTAGAAAATTTGTTTTATCAAAGAGTAAAAAATGAAATTGGTGATTTTAAATACGATAATTTGAAAACAGAAAGCGGAAATATAATTTATGGATTGTTTCAAGAAAGTTATAATCCGATAGGCCTACATATAGATGGTGGTTTTAATTTTGAAGACCTTATTTACAAACAAACATTAATACCTCTCACTCCAGTTGGTAGTACAGTAATATTTAAAAATAGATATTATGGTCAATCTACTAATTTCACGATTGATCAAAACGAATTGAATGTTAAAAAATTGAATTATGGTCAAAATAAAAGATCAAATGCACATATTGGTCTATACGGAGACAAACCGTTTAGCTCCGTCGACCATAAAAAATATTTAAATCATGAAAAGATAGATAATCTCGTAGGGTTAGAAATTGATATGGTTTATGAATGGGAACTTGGATCAATGCTTGTTTTTGACAGAACGAATCTTCATTGTTCTTCCTCAAAAATAGATGGCAAAAAAATCGGATTAACAACTTTTACTAAAAAATAAATTATGGCAATATTTGATTGCTTTCAATACTTTAACGAAGAACACATTGTAGATTTGAGAATGAATATTTTAGACGAATACGTCGATTATTTTGTTGTAGTCGAGTCCACAGTAAATCACCAAGGTAAGGAGAAAAAATTAAATTTTAAATCAAATCATTTTAAAAAATTTGAAAAAAAAATTAAGTACATTGTTGTAGATGATACACCTGAAAAGTTTAAAAAACCTCATGAAGGCGGAGAATCTTTAGTTGAACAACATCAGAGAAACTCTATTTTAAGAGGTTTAACGGATTGTCACGACGAAGATATAGTAATTTTGTCAGATGTTGATGAGATTCCTGATTTAGGAAAACTTAATGAATTTAATAAAAATAACTACGCAGTCTTTTCCCAAAGAATGTTTATGTATAAATTAAATTTAATCAATTTGGGTGAAACTAATTGGCACGGATCAAAAATTTGTTTGAAAAAAAATCTAAAATCACCTCAGTGGCTAAGAAATTTAAAATTTAAGAAGTACCCTTTTTGGAGATTTGATAAAATAAAAAATATTCAAATTATAGAGAATGGTGGATGGCATTTTGCTTATCTTCAAACTCCAGAAAATATTTCAAAAAAAATAGAATCATTTGCTCATGGTGAATTTAATAAAAATAAATTTTCAAACACTGATAATATTAAAAAAAAAATAGAGGAAGGTGCTGATATTTTTGGAAGAGGTTACAAACTTCAAAAAACTAGTATAGATCAAACTTTTCCAAAATTTATTCAACTCAATAAAGAAAAATTAAAACATTGGATTGTTTAGTGGTGCAGCGCCAAGGATTTGAACCCTGAACCTATAGATCCGAAGTCTATCGCTCTATCCAGTTGAGCTAGCGCTGCAAAATAAATCTTTTTAACTTATAAGGTAAAATATTTTAAAATATATAATTATTTATCGTTCAATGGTATATTTCTATTAGTTAATAAGCAACGTATAGGTTGAAAAATGAACATTTTAAAAAACAATACAAAGATAATATGCGATGAAGAAAGCTCAGGAGAAAGGCTAGATATTTTTCTTTCGAAAAATATAGATCATTTAACTAGGTCAAATATTAAAAAGATAATAAAAAAAACAAATGTGAAGCTTAATGGAAAACCTATTGTCTCTCAGTCAAAAAAATTGAAAAAAAAAGATGTAATAGAAATTTCTTTTGAAGAGAAAAGTTATGAAACTATAAAACCCTCAAACAAAAAGGTAAAAATAGTTTATGACGATGAAGATATTATTGTTGTAGATAAGCCACAAGGAATGGTGGTACATCCGGGGGCTGGAAACAAATTTGATACTCTGGTTAATATTTTACTGGGAAAATATAAAAATACTCTCTCAAATCTTAATGGTGAGCAAAGGCCAGGAATAGTTCATAGAATTGATAAAGATACGAGTGGTTTATTAGTTGTGGCCAAAAATAATTTAGCTCATGCTGAATTAGGTAAACAATTTAGTGATCACTCTATTAAGAGAAAATATTTTGCGCTTATTTGGGGGGTGTTAAGGCCTTTAAATGGAAAAATTTCAACTTTTATTAGAAGAAGCAAAAAAAATAGGCAGTTAATGACTAATGATGAACTTAAGGGTAAAAAAGCTATCACGAATTATAAAACTTTGAAAGTTTTTGACAAAAAAAATATTCCAAAAATTAGTTTAATTGAATTTGAACTAGAAACAGGTCGAACCCATCAAATTAGAGTTCACATGAATTATAAAAAAACTAGCATATTAGGTGATCAAAAATATAATAAGAAAAATATGACATTCAAAAAAATTGACAAAAACTTCGAGGACATTTTAAAATCTTTTAAAGGTCAGGCATTACATGCATCAATTTTAGGCTTTAGACATCCAGTGAGCTTAAAAAATTTAGAATTTTCATCAAAACTTCCATTAAAATTTGAAAAACTATTGAATTTTCTTGAAAATTTTAAGAATTGAAATTATTAATTTTTTGTATAAATAGTCATCATGAAAAAAGATAAACAATTAACAAATTTACCAAGTCCTATCTCTGGCGGGCTTTCAGTTTATCTATCGCAAATTAAAAAATTTCCGATGCTTGATGCTGAAGAGGAATATTTATTAGCAAAAAATTGGAAAGAGAGAGGCAATTTAAAAGCTGCACATAAATTAGTTACTAGTCACCTAAGATTAGTTGCTAAAATAGCTATGGGCTATAGAGGTTACGGTCTGCCTGTAAATGAACTTATTTCCGAAGGAAACATAGGTTTGATGCAAGCTGTTAAAAAATTTGATCCAGATAAAGGTTTTAGATTAGCTACATATGCTATGTGGTGGATAAAAGCTGCAATACAAGAGTACGTCTTAAGATCTTGGAGTCTCGTAAAAATGGGCACAACTACTGCACAAAAAAAACTTTTTTTTAATTTAAAAAAAATTAAAAATCAAATAGCTCCTGAACAAGAAGGTGACTTAAGGGAAAACCAAGTAAAAGAAATATCTAAGAGATTAGACGTAGACTCAGAAGAAGTAATTAATATGAATAGGAGAATGATGGGTCAGGAAAAATCTTTAAATAGTCCGATTAAAGCCGGAGAAGAAGATGAATGGCAAGATTGGCTTGTAGATGAAAGCTTAGATCAAGAATTAGTTCTTTCCCAGCAACAAGAATTTGAAGACAGAAAAGACCTGTTAAAAAACGCAATGAGTATTTTAAATGATAGAGAAAAAGGTATTTTAGAAGCAAGAAGACTTAATGAAAATCCAAAAACTTTAGAAGAATTAAGTACAAAATATAAAATTAGCAGAGAAAGAGTAAGACAAATTGAAACGAAGGCTTTTGAAAAACTTCAAAAATCGATGATAAATGCTAGTAAATCAAAAAATTTGCTACCGAAAAATTAAAATATTAAAAAGGACTTTCTATTAAAATTGTGTCTTTTCTTTCTGGACTTGTTGAAATACTTGCAACTTTTGTTTCAATAAATTTTTCTAATCCGCTAATATAGGCTTGAGCATTTTTTGGTAATTCATCAAAGGATTTAATACCTTTTGTTGAAGATTTCCATCCTTTGTAGGTTTTATAAATTGGTCTCACTTTTAGTTGATCCTCAACTGAAGCAGGCAAATAGTCAATTTTTTTTCCATTTAAATCGTAACCTATACATATTTTAATCTCGTCTAATTCGTCTAAAACATCAAGTTTAGTTAATGCAATTCCATCTATACCTGAAATTTTAATTGTCTGCCTAACAAGCACACCATCAAACCACCCGCACCTTCTCTTCCTGCTAGTTACTGTTCCAAATTCTTTACCTCGTGTGCCTAAAGTCTCTCCTATATTATCTTTCAGTTCTGTTGGAAAGGGCCCTTCTCCTACCCTAGTTGTATAAGCTTTAGTAATACCCAAAACATAATTTATAGTACTCAATCCACATCCCGTGCCAGTAGCAGCGGCAGAGGCGACTGTATTCGATGAAGTCACAAAAGGATAAGTCCCGTGATCTACATCAAGCAAAATTCCTTGTGCACCTTCAAAAAGTATCTTTTTTCCTTGTGATTTAAATTCATCAATTTTTTTCCAAACAGGTTTTGAGAATTTGAGTATCTCAGGTGCTATTGATAATAAATCTTTTTTTAATTGATCTTTTTTAAAAATTTTTTTACCAAGTCCTTTTCTTATAGCATTATGATGAATTAAAACAGTTTCCAATCTGTGATCTAGGTTATTTTCAGAAACTAAATCCATTACTCTTATCGATCTTCTTCCAATTTTATCTTCATAGGCAGGGCCAATACCTCTTCTTGTAGTTCCTATTTTTGCTTTGCCAGCTGCGTCTTCCCTTATTTCATCCATCTCTTTGTGAAATGGTAGAATTAGGTTTGCAGCCTCAGAAATAATTAAATTTTTTTCATCAACATGAACACCTTTAGATTTAATTTCTCTTATTTCCTCTAACAGTGCCCATGGATCTATCACTACTCCGTTACCAATAACTGAAATCTTATTTTTTCTCACTATTCCAGATGGTAAAAGTCTAAGCTTATAGGTTACGCCATCTATAACTAATGTGTGGCCAGCATTATGGCCTCCTTGAAATCTAATAACTACATCAGCCTCGCTCGATAGCCAGTCTACAATTTTACCTTTTCCTTCATCTCCCCATTGTGAGCCTACTACTACAACATTTCTCATTATTTAAATTTCCTATCTATATTAATTGAGCTCAAATGATTTATTGGTCCATGACCTTTTCCATAGTTAAGATTAGATTTAATAGAATGATTAACATATTTAATTCCCAGCTCACAGGACTTAATTAAAGTTTTTCCACACGTAAAAAAAGTTGCAATTGCAGTTGATAATGTGCAACCAGTTCCGTGTGTATTTTTAGTTTTGATCCTTGTATTATTGAAAATTATAAGTTTTTTTCCATTAAGCAAAACATCACTCATAATCTGATTTGTGCTATGACCACCTTTAATCAAAATATTTTTTACCCCCATTTTTGAAAGTTTTTTTGCAGCTTTAATCATATCTTTTAATCCTTTTATTTTTAATCCTGTTAAAACTTCAGCTTCAGGAATATTTGGAGTTATTAAAGTAACTTTTCTTATTAATTTATTTTTAAGAGTTTTTATTGCTTTTTCATTAATTAATTTAAAACCTCCTTTGGCCACCATTACGGGATCCAAAATTATTTTTTTTGTTTTAATTTGATTTAATGAACTTGACACTACGTTAATTACTTCTGATGAGTTAAGCATGCCAATTTTTATTGCATCAGGCCTTATATCTTTTGATGTGAACAATATTTGGTTTTTTATTTCTTGTGGGCTTATAGGAAAAACAGATTTTACACCTGTTGTATTTTGCGCAGTCACAGCCGTGATAGCTGTCATCGCATAGCCTCCAAGAGCAGTAACTGTTTTGATATCTGCCTGAATTCCAGCGCCACCAGATGAATCTGAACCTGCAACTATTAATATTTTTGACCTTGGCTTCAAGTTAATTAATTGATTTTTTTATCATTTTGATACATTTTATAATAGACTTTTCATCATAAGACTCAGCCATAATTCTTATTTTAGGCTCAGTCCCAGATTTTCTTACAAGTATTCTTCCTTTATTTCCCATTAATTTGGTGGCACTTCTAATCGCATTTTTACATCTAAAAGAATTAATAACATTTTTATCTTTCACAATCACATTAACCAAAGTCTGCGGTAAAGGTTTAAAAACATTTAATATTTCACTAGCCTTTTTACCTTTTCTTAAAGAAAATAAAACCTCTAAAGCTACTAGTAGACCATCGCCTGTTGTTGCAAACTTTCCTAGGATTATATGTCCAGACTGTTCTCCGCCTAAATTATAGTTAAGTTTTTTCATTTTTTCTTTTACGTATCTATCTCCTACTTTTGATCTATGAAATTTGATTTTCTCATCTTTTAAAAATTTTTCTAACCCATAATTAGACATTAATGTCCCGACCACTCCCCCTTTTAAAATTTTCTTAAATTTCCACCTTTTTGCTAGCATAGCAATTATTTGATCACCATTTATAATCTTCCCTTTTTCATCGCACATAATTATTCTATCTGCATCTCCATCAAAAGAAATTCCAATATGTGCTTTATACTTTCTTACCCCTGATCTTATTTTAGATGGATAAGTAGAACCGCATCTCTCATTAATATTTAGCCCGTTAGGCTTAACTCCTATCGGGTAAACTTTGGCTCCTAGCTCCTCAAGTAATTTAGGAGCTGCTTTGTAACCTGCTCCATTAGCACAATCTAAAACTATTTTAATTCCTTTTAAATTAAAATTATTTGGAAAATTATTTTTTAGAATTTTAATATATTTATCATTTCCGTCTTCTAATCTTTTTACTCTGCCTAATAATTTTGGATTTGTTAGTTGTTTTGTATTATTGGTATCGATAAGTTTTTCAATTTTTTTTTCAATTTTATCTGATAATTTCATGCCGTCTGGTCCAAATAGTTTCAAACCATTATCGCAGTATGGATTGTGTGATGCTGTAATCATTATGCCCATATTTGCTTTCATTGTTTTTGTAAGCATTGCTAAACCATTTGTGGGAAGCGGACCCAGAGTAAAAACATGCATTCCCCCGGAGGCAAGTCCAGATACTAGTGCAGGTTCCAAAGTGTAACCTGACAACCTTGTATCTTTAGCTATTATTGCTATTTGTTTATTTCTTTTTTGGTTTTTAAAGTATGTGCCAGAAGCTAAACCAAACTTAAAAAATTTTTCACCTGTTATATTTCCTTTATTAACAGTTCCTCTTATGCCATCAGTACCGAAGTATTTATTTTTCATCAATTAGATATTATTTCTTTATAAACTAAAATTCCTTGTTTTACTTCATTAACATTATGTACCCTAAAAATTTGTACACCTTGTGACAATAAATAAAGTACTGATGCTAAAGTGCCTCCGGTCCTATCTTTGCTATCATTTCTCATTGATATTTGATTAATAAATCTTTTTCTTGATGTACCGACCAAAATAGGAAACCCAAGACTATGAAACAAAGAAATCTTAGAAATTAAAGTCAAATTATGTTTCAAAGTTTTTCCAAAACCTATTCCTGGATCCAAAATAATTTTATTACCAATGTATTTGTTATTTATACTATTTTCAAAAAAATCATAAATATCTAATAAGACGTTTTTATATTTAGGATTTTTTTGCATTGTATTTGGAGTGCCTTGCATATGATGAAGTACTTTAGGTACATTATATTTCTTAATCATTTGCAGAGACTTTCTATCATAATTAAAACCAGATACATCATTTACTAAATCTGTTCCGTACTTAATACTTTTAATCATCAAATCGCTTTTTCTTGTATCAATTGATAAGCATTTTTTTTTAAAATTTTTTTTAAAATTTTTAATAACATGTTTAACTCTATTCCACTCCATTGATGGATTGATAGTTTTCGAACCTGGTCTAGTGGACTCACCTCCCACATCAATTATATCTGCTCCGGAATCAATCATTTGAGATATATGTTTAAACGACTTATCTTTTTTATTAAATTTTCCGCCATCAGAAAAACTATCAGGCGTTAAATTTAAAATTCCCATAATTGAAGTTTCAGAAAAATTAATGTTTTTCAAAAAATTTTTTCTTTTTGAGGTTATGTTTTTCAAATCTTTTAAAACTTTATATTTATGACTTGGACTTAGAAGGTGAATTTTTTTAAAATTAATTATTTTTGAAGTAATTTTATTCTTTCTTCTTGTGAAAATCTCAATATCACTAAAACATGTTGTTTTGCTTCCACATAAAGGTAAGGCTTTTTTTTTATTTATAAGATTTTTTGCAACTATTCCGTATTTAAAATTACACGCTCGAGTGTAATATTTTATCATTTGTTAACCAACTGGCTTTGGTTTTAAGCCTATTGTGCCTAAAGCTGATGTTTCTTTATTCTCGTCTTTTAAGTCACTTTCAAATGATCTTGTTGGGTTCTTATTTTTTAGAATTAGGTCTCTAATTTCGTCTCCAGAAAGTGTTTCATAAACAAGAAGAGCTTTTGCTATTTTATGTAAATCATCAATTTTTTCTGTGAGAATTTTTCTTGCTCTCTCGTATCCTTTATCAACAATTTTTTTAACCTCAGAATCTACTTTCCTCGCAGTTTCCTCAGACATATTTTGTTGTTTAGTAACTGATCTGCCTAAGAATACTTCTTCCTCATTTTCCCCGTATGCAATTGTTCCTAGTTCTTTGCTCATGCCGTATTTAGTTACCATATTTTTTGCCATTTTTGTTACCATGTCAATATCAGATGAAGCTCCTGATGTCACTTTATCGTGTCCAAAAATAATTTCTTCTGCAATTCTTCCACCCATAGCTACTGCTATATCAGAGTGCATTTTTTCTCTAGTAACTGATAATTGGTCTCTCTCTGGCAGCCTCATCACCATACCTAAGGCTCTTCCTCTAGGAATAATTGTAGCCTTGTGAATAGGATCTGAAGCTTTTTCATTTAAAGCAACTATCGCATGACCACCCTCGTGATAAGCGGTTAATTTTTTTTCATCTTCACTCATTACCATAGATCTTCTCTCAGCACCCATCATGACCTTATCTTTTGCTTCTTCTACATCAGACATAGTAACAACTCTTTTATTTTTTCTGGCTGCAAGTAAAGCTGACTCATTAACTAAATTTGCTAAATCTGCCCCTGAGAAACCAGGAGTTCCTCTTGCTATTGTTCTGAGTTTAACATCTGGACCTGTATTAATTTTTTTAATATGAACTTTTAAAATTGCTTCTCTTCCTATAATATCTGGATTTCCAACAACAACCTGTCTGTCAAATCTACCTGGTCTTAAGAGAGCGGGGTCTAGTACATCTGGCCTATTAGTGGCTGCAATTAAAATTATTCCTTCATTAGTATCAAAACCATCCATTTCAACAAGAAGCTGATTTAGCGTTTGTTCTCTCTCATCATTACCACCACCTAGTCCAGCACCTCTACTTCTGCCAACGGCATCGATTTCATCAATAAATATTATACATGGTGAATTTTTTTTACCTTGCTCAAACATGTCTCTTACTCTTGATGCGCCAACGCCCACAAACATTTCTACAAAATCTGATCCAGATATAGAGAAAAAGGGAACGTTTGCTTCACCAGCAATTGCTTTTGCGAGCAAAGTTTTTCCAGTTCCAGGAGGACCAATTAGCAAAGCACCTTTTGGTATTTTTCCACCAAGTCTGCTAAATTTTTTCGGATCTCTTAAAAATTCTACAATTTCTTCAACTTCCTCTTTTGCTTCTTCTACACCGGCCACATCATTAAATGTAACTTTGCCTGTCGCCTCGTTTAATAATTTTGCTTTAGATCTGCCAAAGCCCATGGCACCACCTTTTCCACCTTGCATTTGACGCATAAAAAAAATCCAAACTCCAATCAAAAGCAGCATTGGAAACCATGATAAAAGTATTCCTAAGAGTGATGGCATTTTATCTTCTTTTGGTGAAGCAGTTATGTTAACTCCCTTTTCAGATAATTTCTCAACTAGATTTGGGTAGTTTGGAGAAAAAGTTGAGAAATTATTCCCATCTGCTAAAATTCCGGATATATTATTCCCTTGTATTTTAACCTCGACAACCCTACCAGAGTCTACTTCAGTTAGAAACTTTGAGAATGCTATCTGATTATTATTAGCGTTAATTTTATCAGGATCTTGGAACATATTAAATAATCCTACTGAGAGGAAAATTATAATTGCCCACATTAAAAGGTTTTTAAAGTTCATATATTTTAAATAAGTATTTTATTACAATAAACAAGTATTATTTAAAAAGAAAAAAGTTGTAAATATGGCAAATTATCTTAATTTACCAAGTAGATTACTTGTTTTTTTGAATAAATACGTGATTTTTCTCAGTTACAATCTGACAACCACCCAGAGAGTAACTGACATCTTTTGAGTTGTTAAGAAAATTCAAAGCGGTAAAAATTTTTTTTGACCTTGGTGGGTAATATGATTTGCTCGAAAGTTTAATTAAATAACTAAATACCTTAAACTGAAGCTCTGAATTTAGAGCAAATAACTCCTTCTTTTTAATCTTAAACTTATTTTTTTCTTTTTTAACAAGTTTTTTTAAAACATCATTTAAATACAAATTAATTGTTTGGCTTGATGATTTTAGGTTACTTATCGACTTTAAAATTTGATTTTCATCTATGCCATATTTTTTTAGCAATGGCAAAAGCTTCCTAATGTTAGATCTTAAAAATTTCTTATTTATATTACTTGGATCAGTCAGATAAGTGCCGAATATTTTTTTGGTTGTAAAAACAAGATCTTTTTTACTTACATTTAAAAGAGGTCTTAAAATTGTGATCCTTTTATTTAAAGGAGTTGCAATACTCATTGCTGATAATCCTTGCACGCCACTTCCCCTGGAAAGTCTGATTAGAAAGGTTTCTACCTGATCATCTTTATGGTGAGCGGTTAAAATATATTTTATTTTTCTTTTTTTACATTCATTGTCTAAAAGTTCATATCTTATATTTCTTGCATTTTTTTGTATATTGTTTTTAATCTTTTTCCTGTTTTGAACAATTTTAATTGTAATATCTTGTTCTTTTAAAATTTTTTGAACTTGCTTAGACTCTCGACTAGACTCCTTGCGTATTCCATGATCAATATGTATGTAAAAGAACTTTTTTTTACTCGATATTTCATAGGCTTTGCACATTGCGGCTAATGCTAAACTGTCTGGTCCACCAGAGATAGCTACTAAAAACTTTTTT
Source organism: uncultured Pelagibacteraceae bacterium (assembly GCA_902582155.1). Lineage (GTDB taxonomy): Bacteria > Pseudomonadota > Alphaproteobacteria > Pelagibacterales > Pelagibacteraceae > Pelagilacustribacter. The sequence continues at coordinate 7,598 of CACHRI010000003.1, read as the reverse complement.
GCCTTTAAATTAGATAATCTTTTTTTGAATTCTGAAAATAAATTTATAATTTGCTTATGTTTTGAAAAGCAATTTTTATGATTTAGAACAATTATATTTCTTTTGCTCATACTGAGCTTTTTGTAACACAGACTTGCTTGCTTTTGGATATTGTTTTTTCAATCCTGTTATCATTGTGCATCCTTGCTCTTTTTCTCCAAGTTGTACCATGGTAATACCTAACTTTAAAAGATTGTCAGGCGCCTTATCACTTTTGGGATAGTTTTGATATCCATCAAGATAAGCAGTAGCAGCATCAGAATAAAGTTGTCTTATCCTAAAAGTTTCTCCATACCAATATTGAGCATTTCCAGCTAGATCATGGTCTTTGTTTTTATCAATGAATTCTTTTAAGGCAAATTCTGCAGTTTCATAATCACCGACCTTCATAAAACTTATGGCAAATTCATATTGCTCTTTTGGCGCCTTGTTAGGTAATAAAGATTCTGCTCTTTCTGTAGAAGATGTTGTTACTGCAGCGGTTGTTCCAACAGATACAGTTTCTTGTTCTTTAGGCAGATCACTTGTTGAGTATCCTGGTGTAGCTCCGAAATCTTGTGGTTTACTAGCTCCAGGTAAATTAACTTTTTTTTTCTTAACATCACCAGTATCAGTTATATTTTCTAAATCTGAAAATCGAATCTGATTGTCAGATTGTATTTTTGTTACCCTAGATGATAGTTTATCCATTTTAAAATTTACTTCTTCAAATTTATTTGTCAGTTCTCTAAATTGATCTTCTATCTCGTTTAACCTTAACAAATGTTTTGTCAAAACATCTTCATTTAAATTATTGCCAGTAGCAGTTTGAGTTTTATCGATTATATCAGATTTTTTATAAAAAGCTTTTTCTAATGTTTTTAAGTCTTGTGAAATTATTTGCATTTGATCAATAATTGAGTCCATTCTTTCATCAGAATGTAAAACATTTAAATTTAAAAATGTTAAATTTAAAAATATAGTTATAAAAAAAATCTTTAATGATCTCATATAGTTTTTTTAATTCGACAAAATGGCAAAAAAAAGACCCTTTGAAAAATCAAAGGGTCTTTTAGAATATTAAATTATTTCGTTATTTTACTTTAACAGTCACAGATCTTCTGTTTTGAGACCAGGCTAATGGTGTAGACTCAGTATTTACTGGTCTTTCTTTTCCATAACTAATTACAGACATTCTTTTTCCTGAAATCCCGTATGTCATTAAATAATCTTTAACTGCATTAGCTCTTCTTTCGCCTAAAGCAAGGTTGAACTCTCTAGTTCCTCTCTCGTCAGCATGGCCTTCAATTGTTACATTAAGTTTTTTGTTTTTTCGTAAGAATGTAGCTTGTTTTCTTAATGTCTCTCTTGATGCAGATGTTAATGATGATTTGTTGGTAGCAAAAAATACTCTATCTTTTACTCCACTAGCTAAATATTCAATAGTATCAGAACCTGTGTATACATCGCCAGATGTTTGTGATTTTTTTCCAGTTGAACATGCGCTTAAAGCGATGGTTGCAAAAAGAATTAAAAATATGTTTCTTAAACTTTTGTTAAATTTCATAGTATCCCCTAAGTTGTTAATAGCAATATTTCAAATTATCCTACATTATTCAAGCGTAAATTACACAATAAATACCTCACTTTGATAGCAATGAAGACCAAGATGGGTCTGAAGCATCGGTTTCTGTCTTAATTTTTCTCTCATTATAACCAGTAATATCTATAGACCATAATTTTGCACTAAAACCTTTTCCTTGAGGTCCAGATTTAGTTTCCCTATAAAAAACTAAAACTCTGCCATTTGGTGACCAGGATGGTGCTTCTTGATAAAAATTTTCAGTCAATAATCTCTCACCTGTACCGTCTGATCTCATCACCCCAATATAAAATTTTCCCTTTCTTACTTTTGTGAACGCTATTAAATCTCCTCGAGGTGACCAAACAGGTGTGCCGTATATTCCATTTCCAAATGTAATTCTTTTTACATTTGTTCCATCGCTCCTCATCACATAAATTTGTTGAAGGCCGCTTCTGTCTGAATTGAAACAAATATATTTTCCATCTGGTGAATATGATGGTGAAGTATCAATAGATGAATGTTCTGTAATTCTCTCTACAACTCTTGAGTCTAAATCCATGGTATAAATATCTGAGTTACCATCTTTTGCAAAACTCATAATTATTTTTTTTCCGTCAGGAGAAAATCTTGGTGCAAAAGTCATGCCTGGAAAGTTTCCTACAACTTCTTGTTTTCCCGTTTCGATATCTAAAAGATAAACTCTTGGTAAATTCCTAAAATAAGATAAATAAGTAACCATTTGATTGCTAGGGTTAAATCTTGGTGTTAATACTAATTCATTGCCTAATGTTAGATATTTTGTTTTTGCTCCATCCTGATCCATTATTGCTAATTTTTTAACTCTTTGATTTTTTGGTCCGCTCTCCGCTACATAAATGATTCTTGTATCAAAATATCCAGACTCACCGGTTAATCTTTCATAAATTTTGTCTGATATAATGTGAGCAACTCTCCTCCAATTTGATGGTGTTGTGGTAAAAGCTAAAGCTATCATTTCTTTTGAAGCAGTGAGGTCCCAAAGTCTAAATTCGACTTTTAACTTATTTTTACTTACTGAAAGCTTACCAGTTACTAAAGCTTGAGCTTTAATTAATTTCCAGTCTTCAAACCTGGGTTTTAAGTGGGCAATATCGGGTTTTTGAACGAAAGCTTCTTTTTTTAAAGGATTAAAAAGACCCGTGGATTTAAAATTTTTTTCGATAATTGAAGAAATATTAACACCTAATTTTTTTACATCAATATTTTCAATTTTTTCAGTTGATTGTTCTACATGAAGTGGTGAAACAGCAATGGGTAAAGGGTCAAGATTTCCTCTCGTAATATCTACTTTAATAAGTGCATTTAATTTTGCTATAAAAATAAAATAAATAAAGAGCGATGTTATTAGACGTTTCATATATTTAACCTTTTAACATTTCTGTTGGATCAAAATTAAGTTGTATATTCTTCCATTTTTCGTATCCAGTTGGTGGCACTTTTAATGGTTGGCAAAGTCTTACTGCTCTTAATGCGCTTTCTGCTAATATTTTGTAAAACTTTTGTCCTGGCATATTCATTCTTTGATGATCAACTATTTCTGATTTCAATATTGTTCCGTCTTTCTTTAATTCCAGTTTTAATCTTACTAAAAGATTCTCATTATAAGGTAAACCAAGCGGTACACTCCAACAGCCAAAAATTTGAGCTCTAAGTGCGTCTTCTTCCGAAAGAGATAATCCAGTAGCAAAGTTATTTTTAACACTGCTTTGTGTTAATTTCTTGTTCTCAACACTTTCTTTTATAGCTTGCTCTTCTTTAGCCTTATCAATTAATGCAGCAATTTCGTTAGTATTAATAAGTTCATCTTTTTCAAATTCTGAGGATTGTCGAATTTGAGGTTTAATTTCCTCAGGATTTTGTTTCTTTTTAATAATTTCTTTTTTCTCTTTTTTATCATTTGGAAGTGGAATTCTATCTGGTTTTTCTTTTGCTTTTGCTGTTGGTGGAGCTTGTTCAGAGACGACTCTTTTTTCCTCTTTTTTAACTTTATCAATAATCTTTCGTGCTTTCGGTGCAAATGGAATATTAGTTTTATCTGTGATTTGTATTAATTCAACAGACACTATTGGAGGAAGAGAAACGGGCTCCCTAGTCATAAATGGCAAAGATAGAGCTGTCAAAATAATCATTACACAATGAAATGAGATTGATAAAATTAAACTTCTTGTCATAATTCATTTAATTCTTATATGGCTCTGATATTAGAGCTACCTTTGAAAAACCTGCGCCAGACAATGTTCCCATTACTTCTAACACACGACCATAATTAATATTTTTATCACCTCTTACGTAAATTCTTGTATCCGTTCTATTCTTTGATATAGCCAGTAATTTTGGAATAATTTTATTATAATTAACTTTAATTTCTTGAATAAAAACCTCACCTTTAGAATTTATTGATAAAGTTAAAGGTTCTTGATCATCAGGTAGAGAGTCGGCTGCGGATTCAGGTAAATCTACTTGAACTCCCACTGTTAGAAGAGGCGCGGTCACCATAAAAATTATCAATAAAACTAACATTACATCCACGAATGGAGTTACATTTATTTCGCTCATTGGTTCATCTTTTGAGCGTTTAAAATTAAATGACATATTTATATTATAGAAATAAATCTTTTTGAAAAATTATCTATCCTAGAAACGTATCTTTTAGTATCACTATTAAATTTATTATATGCGATCACAGCTGGTATCGCTGCTAACAATCCTAGAGCTGTTGCAAATAGTGCCTCTGCAATTCCTGGCGCTACAATTGCGAGACTAGTATTTCTTGATATGGCTATTGATTGAAAAGAATTCATTATTCCCCAAACAGTTCCAAATAAACCAATAAAAGGTGCGGTTGCACCAACTGTAGCTAAAAAGGTGAAATTTTTTTCAATAATTTTTAGTTGATTATCTATATTAATTTCTAAAACTCTTTCGACTCTTGCTAATTGAACAGCTGAGGATTTCGAACGAGTTTTTCGTAACTCATTCATTGCCGATCTAAAAATTAGTATAGCAGGATCATTTGATTTTACCGGCAAGCTATTATCAAAGCTTTCAGCAGATTTTGCTTTCCAAAATTTGGTCTCAAAATCAATAATTGAACTATTTATTTTTTTAAATAATCTGTATTTGTCAAATATTAATGCCCAAGAGTATACTGATGCAGCTAAGAGTATTATAATAACTGATTTGACAACAAAATCCGCTCTAACGAACAAACTCCATAGAGAAAAATCCGTGCTACCGCCGAGACCAACTACTTGAGATGCAATTTCTTGTTCCATCATCATTCATTACTTTTAGATTGTGTCATGAATTTGTCTTAGAAATTAAATCTTAGCCTTATTTTAAGTAGTCTTTGTGCCCAGTTTCGCTAAAATATCTAGCTATTAAAATAGCATCGGACTTATTTACGTCCTTTTTTTTTGAAAGTTCAGTAGCCATCATTGGGTACATTTCAATAACTTTAGTTCTGCTTGCATCCTTAGAAGAATTTATCAATTCAAAATGTTTTTTCCATTTTGATGGTCTAACAAAAAAAATTGGTAATTTTAAAGCTGCACTGACTCCTTTGATTGCACCAAAAGTTTGGCCAAAATTAAACATACTGGTAACGCCTTGTCCAGGCATAGCATTTACTTGCTCAACAACAACCACAGAATTACTCAAATCTAATATCTTATCAGAAATATATTGGGAAAGATGTGCGCTATTTAATTGTTTTTTATTTTTTTTTCCGTCTGACATTGTTGGTAGATCTATTACATCGACTATTTTTTTTTCATCCAAAATTGCTAATGCTCCAGTCAAACCAGGGTCTATTCCAAAAATTCTCATTTTTTATTACAACTCACAATTAATAAATATATTTTGTATATCATCTATTTCATCAAGACTCTCTAACATATTTAATACTTTAATTTTCTGATCCTCAGGTAATTTGACTAAATTGTGAGCTCTCCATTCTACGCCAGAGTACAAAATTTTGCTTATTTTTTTTTCTAAATTATTTTTTACTTTATAAAAATCTTTCATTTCACAGGTGATTTCGTAAAATTCTTTTAAATTTTCGCATTCTTTTCCGCCTGCATTAATTGCCAGTTCTAAAGCAGCTTCATCGCTCAAATCTTTGTTGTCCACTCTTACAACTCCACAATTGAAAAATAAGTGGGAGGTTGATCCATTTTCACCTAATCTACCTCCATTTTTTTGCAATATAGTTCTTATAATCGAAGCAGTCCTATTTTTATTTTCTGTTAACGTTTCAATTATCAAAGCTGTATTATATGCCCCATATCCTTCATATTTTAAATTTTCATAATTTAAGTTTACGTTCATTTCTGATTTGCTAATAGCTCTATTAATATTTTCTTTAGGCATATTAGATTGTTTAGCTGCTTGTATTGCTGATCTTAACCTCGGATTGTTTTCGGGATCTTTATCTCCTAATTTTGCAGCAACAGTAATCTCTCTTGATAATTTTGAAAAAAGTTTTGACCGTTCTTTGTCTTGCCTACCTTTTTTATGTTTAATACCTGCCCAATGCGAATGTCCAGCCATCTAAGACTCCAAGTTGGACTCGCCACTCACAATTATTTGAGAAATCTTTTTCGCTAATCCTGTTTTATCGTCAGCATCAACAATAACACCGCAAATCGATGCCGCTCCTTCTGCAGGAAAGTGACCTGTTGCTAAGGGATTTTTTTTAAATTTCTTTATGGAGTTTTCCTTGTTCATTCCAATTACAGAATTGTAGTCTCCACACATACCTAGATCTGTTTGATAAGCAGTACCTTTTTCTAAAATTTTATAATCGGCTGTTGGAACATGTGTATGTGTACCAACAACCGAAGTTACTTTTCCATCAAGGTAATGTCCTAAAGCCATTTTTTCACTGGTAATTTCAGCGTGCAGATCAATAACTATAAAATCCACATTTTTTTTAAGTATAATTTTATTAATTATTTTTTCCGCGCTTAAAAACAAATCATTACTTTTTTTCATGAATACATTTCCAATTAAATTTATAACTGCAATTTTTTTATCTTTGACATCGTAAATTCCGATACCGCTTCCTGGTTGACCGTCAAGAAAATTTTCAGGCCTTATTAGTTTTTTTTCTTTATCAATTATTTCCAGTATCTCTTTTTGATCCCAAATATGATTGCCGCTAGTTACAACATTGGCCCCTGAAGAAATAAGATCTTTAAAATTTTCAATGGTAAGGCCTTTGCCATTTTCTGCAGCATTTTCTCCATTAATAATTGTAAAGTCAATTTTGTTTTTTTCTATAATTTCATTTAATCTCAATTTAATTGCTCTCATACCAGGTGGGCCACAAACATCTCCTAAAATTAAAAATTTCATATTAAGAATCCTTTTTCGGTAAAGACATTATTTAATCTATAATCAAATTTTGTCGATGGTAAACTTTTGTATTTTTGAAATGAAAAAGCTATTCCTATAGCTTCTATATTTTTATTTTTATTTTTTAGACCATTTAAATACTTATCATAAAACCCTTTGCCATAACCGAGCCTGTTTCTTTTTTTGTCAAATGCTAGAAGTGGGACTAATAATATATTTGGTATAAATTCTTTTTGATTATTGAGAGGCTCAGGTATCCCAAATTTATTAACGACCAAGGTATCTTTATTTTTCCAAGAATTGAATGTCATCGTGTTATTTTTCTTAATTCTAGGTAGTAAAAATAGTGTTTTATTCAAATTGAAAAATTTCATAATTGGAAAAATATTTATTTCATAATTAGATGGATAATATATGCCAATTAATAGCCTTTTTTTAATAGAATATCTTTTTTTAATATAACTTATAAGCGAGGTAAATTTTTTTTGTGTTAAGTTTTTATATCTTTTTTTGCGTAGTAATATAAATTTTTTTCTCAGCGAATTTTTTTGTTTCATTACTGAATATTGGAAGAAGTTTCAGCATTTTTTAATATCTT